>NZ_CP024903.1:1236540-1545675 GCF_003330765.1 Burkholderia pyrrocinia
AACGGCTGCAGCCGCGCCTCTATTCGATCGCGTCGAGCCCGAGCGCGCACCAGGGCGAGATCCACCTGACCGTGTCGGCCGTGCGCTATCACAACGGCCGGCGCGCGCGCAAAGGCGTCGCGTCGACGTTCCTCGCCGATCGCGCGGACGACGGCCGCGTGCCCGTGTTCGTGCAGAAGTCCGCACATTTCCGGCCGCCGGTGAACGGCGACGTGCCGATCGTGATGGTCGGCCCCGGCACCGGCGTCGCGCCGTTCCGCGGCTTCCTGCACGAGCGGCAGGCGCGCGGCGCGCGCGGGCGCAACTGGCTGTTCTTCGGCGAGCAGCACGCGCAGACCGACTTCTACTATGGCGACGAGCTGGGCGCGATGCACGACAGCGGCTTCCTGACGCGGCTCGATCTCGCGTTCTCGCGCGACCAGGCCGACAAGATCTACGTGCAGGACCGGATGCGCGAGCAGGGCGCCGAGCTGTTCGCTTGGCTGGAGGAAGGCGCGCACTTCTACGTGTGCGGCGACGCGTCACGGATGGCGAAGGACGTCGACACCGCGCTGAAGGCGGTCGTCGCCGAACACGGCGGGATGTCGGACGACGACGCGAACGATTACGTCGCGCGGCTCGCGAAGGCGCGGCGGTACGTGCGGGACGTGTATTGATCGCGTGCGGATCGGCGTGACGGGGCCGCGCCGGCACGCGGGCCCGGCTTCGGCGGCGAGTTGGCCCGCGACGGTCCGGGCCGTCGGGAGCCGTCGATGGCGAACGCTCTGCGCGTGACGGGCCGGGCGGCGGACGTGGCGTTCCCACGTGAACCGCTTGCCGCCGCCGGTTTGCGTTACTGTTGCCGGCTCCACGCATGCTCCTGCTCGGCGCGGACGAATTCCTCGGCCGACTCCGGCAGCAGGTTGCGGAACGCGCCGCCGTCGCTGTCGATCACGTCCACCATCTTCGCGATCATTTCCTCGGGATCGTGCTGTTCGAGCGGGAACGTCAGCTTTTCGGGCGTCACGGTGTGGACGGCCGGATCGCGCCAGCGTTGCGGCGTCTCCATCATCCGGTCGTTGAAGCCGGTGCTGTACGGGCCGGGGTTCACGACGGCGACGCGGATGCCGTGCGGCGCCAGTTCCGCATGCATCGCCTCGGCGATCGATTCGACCGCATGCTTCGACGCACAGTACGCGCCCGTGAACGGGCCGGTGATCAGCCCGGCAATCGACGATACGAACACGATCTTGCCGTGCCGGCGCGCAAGCATCCCGCGCGCGATCTGTTGCGTGAGCTCGAGCGGCCCGAGCACGTTGACGTCGAACAGTTCGCGCACGATCTCGATCGGCAGGTCGACGAGCGCGCCGGCTTCGCCGACGCCTGCGTTGTTGACGAGCACGTCGACGTCGAGCTCGGCCGCGCGGGCGCGGTCGTAGGCGGACGTGACGTCGAGCTTGACGACGCGCAGCGAGGCGCCGCGTTGGGCCGCGGCGGCCGTCACGACGTCGATCTCGGCGGCGGCGCGGACGCCGGCCGTCACGTCGTGGCCGCGTTCGGCGAGCCGCAGCGCGACTTCGAGGCCGAAGCCCGAGCCTGCGCCGGTGATGAGGATGCGTTTCTGTGCCATGTGCTTACTCCTTGCTGTTGAGGGTGGCCTGGAAATGGTCGCTGCAGGCCCGCGCGATCGCTTCGTCTTGTTCGACGCTGCCGCCCGACACGCCGATTGCGCCGACGCAGCGCCAGTCGCCGTCGATGAGCGGCTCGCCGCCGCCGAACGTGACGAGCCCGCCGTGACTGTGCTCGATGCCGCGCAACGGTCCGTCGACGCCGGACATCGCGCCGAGCGATGCGGTCGACGCGCGAAAGCGGATCGCGGTCAACGCCTTGCGCTGCGCGAGGTCGATCGCGCCGAGAAAGCAGTCGTCGGTGCGCGCGAAGGCGAGCAGGTTGGCGCCGGCGTCGACGACCGCGATGGCGACACCCGCGATCTGCGATGCAGCGGCATGCGCGAGTCCTGCGTCGATCGTGCGTTGGGCGGCTGCAAGCGGCAGTGCGGTGCTGAACGGGTTCATGCTGGGCTCCGGTAGGACGACATGGCCAGTTTAGGCAGTCCGGGTATATGGGAGAATCACCATTCCGCTCGAAAGAGTTTCAAGTTTTTCTAATGATGAGCCGACGCGATCCGATGGCCGGGCTGCACGTCTTCATGAGTGTCGCGACGTCCGGCAACTTCACCCGGGCGGCCGCTGCGCTCGGCCTGACGCCCGCCGCCATCAGCCTGGCGATCGGGCAACTCGAAGGCGAGCTGAACGTGAAGCTGTTCAACCGGAGCACGCGCGGCGTGAGCCTGACGGAAGCGGGGCAGCGTTACCGGCGGCAGACGGAGCCCGCGTACCGGCAGGTCATGCAGGCGCGGGACGAACTGAAGGACGCGCGTAGCGAGCCGAGCGGCCTGTTGCGCATCACGGCGCTGCCGCTGGCGCGCACGCTGGCGATCGCGCCGATGCTCGCGGAATTCCGCCGGCGCTACCCGAAAGTCCGGCTCGAGATCCGTTACGAGAACGAACTCGTCGATATCGCGAAGGACGGATTCGATGCGGGGATTCGTCTCGCCGACCGGCTGCAGCCGGGCATGATCGGCGTGCGGATCGCCCCTGCGTTGTCGTGCGCGCTCGTCGCGTCGCCGGATTACCTGGCGCGGCACGGTGTGCCCGGGGCGGTGGCGGACCTCGGCGATTATCCCTGCATCCGCTTCCGCTTTTCGGAAAGCGGGCGCCTGCACAAGTGGCTGCTGCGCGATGGGCGCCGCGATGTCGATCTCGATCTGGACGGCGTGTTCGTGACGAACGACGCGGATGCCGTGATCGATGCGGCGCGCGAGGGCGTCGGCATCGCGTTCGCTATCATGCGCGAACGAATCGAGCAGGACCTGCGCGACGGGACGCTCGTCGAGGTGTTGCCCGGCGCGTGCCGGACGCTGCCGCCGATGTGGCTGTACTACGTAAACCGCAAGCATGTGCCGGCCAAGCTGCGGGCGTTCATCGACGTGCTGCGCGAGCGGGCCGGGTCGGCCTAGCCTGGCCTCGTCTCGCCGCCTGCATACGGCGTGGGGCGCTTATCGGACGGCGTTCTATCCGACTGACGACTATAAGGCGATCGGGCTGGCCGAGCATGAGCGGGTGAAAATGAGGGGCGGGGCGACGTCCGGCTGTGAGCGCGTGCCGTCAGGGTCCGGTGACGGGAGCAGGCGAAACGCAACGCGCATCAGTGCTGCCTGACCCGACGGCACATCTGTCCCCATTCCAGAATTGCCCGGCGACCTTGTGCTTTTGTCCTCCTCCGCACGGCCCGACCGGGGAATTTCACCCAAATACACCACCCGCCATTCACCCGATGAAAAATCCCCGCCGGTTCCCGGTATGATGCGCAGCTTGCGTTCGTCGGCCGCATGATTTCGATGCGATTTTGGCGCGCCTGGCGCTCCCCAACCGCCCGGTGCGAACCTGAAAGATTCTGTAATATAAATTTCGTATACTCGTAAGTTCTGATCCAGGCGCTGCCTGCCTTTTCCTTCGGCCGACCGCCCACGCAGAACAACCCGATTCGTCGCCGCGTGACCACCTTGCGCCGCGACACGCTATGCACCGCCACTGAATAACCTATGTCTTCCCGCCACTCTGGTTCGCCCGGCCGTGCCGCGGCGGTGATCGCCCGTGTCCGGGCGCTGATCCGCAACGAGCGCGTGCTGTCGCCGCTGCTTGCGCTCGGCATCGGCCTGCTGCTGATCGTGGTTTTCCAGCACTTGTCGGAATCTGTCGACTACCGGTCGGTGATCCGCCAGTTGCGCCACATGTCGCTCGGCGAGTGGGGCGCGTCGCTGGCCGCGACGGCGCTCAGCTATCTCGCGCTGGTCGCCCGCGATGCGGTCGGCCTGCGCTACGTTGCCGCGAAGGTGCCGCGCGTCGCGTTGTGGATCGGCGCGATCGCGGGCTCGGCCCTCGGCAACGCGACGGGCTTCGGCGCGCTGACGGGCGGGGCGGTCCGCGCGCGCGTCTACGGCGTGTCGGGCGTGACGCCCGCGCAGATCGGCCGGATGACGGTGTTCACGAGCGGCACGCTGGCGCTCGCGATGGTGCTGATGACGGCGGTCGGCATGGTCTGCGTGCCGCAGGCGCTCGCCGCGATGCTGCACGTCGCGCCCGGCGTGCTCACGTGGGCCGGCGCTGCGCTGCTCGCGGTGCTGGCCGTGCTGGTCGCGATGTGCGGCAAGACCGCTCGCCCGGTCGTCACGCGCTTCAAGTGGCTCGCGTTCGATGTGCCCGCGCGGCGCGACCTCGTCGCGCAGGTCGCCTATGCGGTGCTCGATGTGGTCGCCGCGGGCCTGACGCTGTGGGTGCTGCTGCCGGCCGCGCCGGTCGGTTTCCCGACTTTCATCACCATCTACGCGGCCGCGCTGCTGCTCGGGATGATCGGTCATACGCCGGGCGGGATCGGCGTGTTCGAAGCCGCGATGGTCTTCACGCTCGGCCGCGAAGTGCCCGCGCACGCGATGGTCGCCGCGCTGATCGCGTATCGCGCGATCTATTTCGGCGTCCCGCTCGTGCTGTCGGCCGGCCTGCTGGCGGGCTTCGAGGGCCGCGCGCTGCGCCGCCGGCTGGTGTCGCGGCAGGCCGCGCGCGTGTCGCAGCTCGCGCCGCTGTTCCTGAGTCTCGTGACGTTCCTGGTCGGCGGCATGCTGGTGATCTCGAGCGCGACGCCCGCGTTCTGGCACCGGATCGCGATCCTGCGCCACATCGTGCCGTTGTGGGTGCTCGAAGGCTCGCAGGTGATCTGCAGCGTGCTCGGCGTCGCGCTGCTGTTCGTCGCGCGCGGGCTGCTGCGCCGCCTCGACGGCGCCTGGTGGATGACCTTCGCGCTGACGCTCGCGAGCCTCGCGCTGTCGCTGGCGAAGGGCCTCGCGTTCGTCGAGGCCGGCGTGCTCGGCACGCTGCTCGTGCTGCTGCTCGTCAGCCGCCGCCGCTTCAACCGTCATTCGTCGCTGCTCGCCGAGCGCTTCACGGTGAGCTGGTTCGTGTCGGTGACGATGGTGCTGATGCTGGCCGTGTGGGTGCTGTTCTTCGCGTTCCGCGACGTGCCGTACACGCGCGACCTGTGGTCGCATTTCTCGTTCGACGCGCGTGCGCCGCGTGCGCTGCGCGCGACGCTCGCGGCCGGCGTGTTCGTCGCGATGTTCGCGCTGTGGCAACTGCTGCGCCCGGCGCCCGGCCGTTTCGTGAAGCCCGTGCCGCAGGATCTGTTCGACGCCGAACGGATCATCCGCGCGCAGGAGTGCAGCGATGCGGGCCTCGCGCTGATGGGCGACAAGTCGTTCCTGTTCTCCGAGTCGCGCCAGGCGTTCCTGATGTACGCGAAGTACGGGCGCACGTGGGCCGCGCTGCACGATCCGGTCGGGCCGCGCGACGAATGGCCGGCGCTGATCGGCAAGTTCATCGCGCTCGCGCACGCACACAGCGGCCGCGCGGCGTTCTACCAGGTGCGCGCGAACGCGCTGCCGCTGTATCTCGATGCGGGGCTCACGCTGATGAAGCTCGGCGAGGAAGCGCATATCGCGCTCGACCAGTTCGACCTGAAGGGTTCGAACCGGTCGCACCTGCGCTACGCGCTGCGGCGCGGCGACAAAGACGCGCTGACGGTCGAGGTGATCGCGCCGTGCGACGTGCCGGTCGCGCTGCCGGCGCTGCGCGACATCTCCGACGGCTGGCTCGACAGCCGCGATGCACGCGAGAAGAGCTTCTCGGTTGCCGCGTTCCACGACGGCTATCTCGCGACGCAGTCGGTGATGCTCGTGCGGCAGGCCGACAAGCCGATCGCGTTCGTCACGTTCATGACGACCGATCTCAACACCGAGGCGACGGTCGGCGTGATGCGCCATCTGCCGGAGGCATCGCCGTACGCGATGGAGTATCTGTTCACGCAGCTCGCGCTGCATCTGAAGGAGGCGGGCTTCCGCAAGCTGAGCCTGGGCATCGCGCCGTTCTCGGGCATGGGGGCGGCGAAAATGCCGTCGCCGTGGCACCGGCTCGGATTGATGGTCTGGCGCTTCGGCGGCCGCTTCTACAACTTCCGCGGCTTGCGCGCATTCAAGAGCAAGTTCGAACCGCACTGGGAGCCGCGTTACCTCGCGGCCTCGGGCTCGGTCGGCGTGTTCGTCACGCTTGCGGATCTGTCATTGCTGGCTGGAGGTCGGCGTTCATGATGTCGAAGAAGGGATTCGCGCGGGCGGCAGCCGCCTGCGCGGGAATGATGCTGGCCGGCGCTGCGTGCGCCGCGCAGCCGGCCGCAGCTAAGGCCGAAACCGTGTCGGGCGGCCGCTATGGGCCCGTCACCGTGACCAAACCCGGCGGCCCGCTGCGCGGCTTCGTCGTGCTGTTCTCGCGCGGGGCCGGCTGGCATGCCGCCGATCAACAGGCCGCCGATGCGCTCGCGAAGGCCGGTGCGATGACGGTCGGCGTCGATTCGGAGCGTTATGCGACGAATCTCGCCGCGAAGCAGGAGACCTGCCACCACCTCGACGGCGACGCCGAGGCGGTCAGCCACCAGCTCGAACGCCTCGCGCAGTCGTCGCGCTATTTCACGCCGATCGTCGCGGGCGTGGGCCAGGGCGGCGCGATCGCGAAGCAGATCCTGTCGATGGCGCCGGAGAACACGATCGCCGGCGTCGTCTCGGTCGATCCGGCGCCGAAGCTCGATCCGCGCTTCAAGCCGTGCCCGCCCGACCCGACGATCGTGCGTCGCGCGATGCCGGGCTTTGTCGAAACGGCTGCCGCGGGCGACTCCACGAAGCTCGTGTCGCTCGTCACGTCGCACCTGCGTGACACCACCAGCAGCGACGCGCTCGACGTGTCGGACCTGCCGCTCGTCGAACTGCCGGCCAAGGGCGGCAGCGACCGGCTCGCGATCGTGATCTCGGGCGACGGCGGCTGGCGCGATCTCGACAAGACGATCGCCGAGGCGCTGCAGCGCGACGGCGTGTCGGTGGTCGGCATCGACAGCCTGCGCTATTTCTGGAGCGAGAAGCCGCCCGCGCAGGTGAGCCGCGACCTCGCGCGCGTGATGCGCACGTACATGGCGCGCTGGCATGCGAACCGCGTGGCGCTGGTCGGCTACTCGTTCGGCGCCGACGTGATGCCGTTCGCGTATAACCGGCTGCCGGCCGACCTGCGCGACAAGGTCGCGGTGATGTCGCTGCTCGGCTTCGCGCCGGCCGCCGATTTCCAGATCCGCGTGACGGGCTGGCTCGGCATGCCCGCGAGCGACAACGCGATGAAGGTTGCGCCGGAAATGGCGAAGGTGCCGCCGCAGCTCGTGCAGTGCTTCTATGGTGCTGAAGAGAAGGACACGATGTGCCCGGCGCTCGTGAACACGGGTGCCGACGTGATCAAGACGCAGGGCGATCATCACTTCGGCCGCGACTACATCGCGCTCGAGAAGAAGATTCTCGACGGGTTCGGCAAGCCGGTGGCGGCGCGCTGAACGCCGGCGCAGGCCGGGCATGCGTGCATGCCCGTGGCGGATTTACGCGCTGGCGTCCACGACGAGCGCCGGATCGAGCGCGCGGATGCGCTGATCGACGAAGTAGCCGCCGCCTTCCTGATAGCGCAGGAACAGGCGGCCGCACGAGCGGCAGCGGCTGACGTTGCAGCGGTTGTACGGGAAATGGCGCAGCGCGATCGGGGCGTCGTCCGACCAGTAGCGCGTGCCGGCCGGATGATATTCGTCGTAGGTCGGTTCCGAGTCGCCGGGCGGTGCGAGCGTGGCCACTTCGGTCAGTTGCGCGTCCTGCAGCGACAGCGGCAGGCTCGTCCATCCGGCAAGCGGCGTCTTCGTGCACGTGCATGGCTGCGTGACGTTCGCTGCTTCGGCCGTCAATTTCAACAGCGCGTCGTGATCGAGATAGGGCAATGGGCTCATGAGCAATCGTGAAGAGGCGACGAGACCCGCAATGTAACCCGCGCACGGATTGCCTGCATGGCCGTGCACACCGGGTTCGATCAACCTGCCTTGCGGACCGGCGGCTGCGTGACGAGTTCGCCGAGCACGCGAATCGCGTGCTCGATGTCGCGGCTCCACGGATGGCCGAAGTTCACCCGTACGCAGCGCTCGAAGCCGTGCGCGGCCGAAAACAGCGGCCCCGGCGCGAAACTGATCCCGCGTGCGATCGCCTGGCGATGCAGTTCCATCGCGTCGATCGCATCGGGAAACGCGAGCCACAGGAAATACCCGCCTTCGGGCCGCACCCACTCGACGCCGGCCGGCAGCCAGCGCCGCAGCGCGTCGTCCATCCGGTCGAGCTGCGTGTGCAGCGCGCTGCGCAGCTTGCGCAGGTGACGGTCGTAGCCGCCGTGCTCGAGATAGTTCGCGATGCCGGCCTGCGCGGGAATGCTGGCCGACAGCGTCGTCATCAGCTTGAGCCGCTGCACCTTCTCCGCGAACCGGCCGGCGGCGGCCCAGCCGATCCGGTAGCCGGGCGCGAGCGTCTTCGAAAATGAACTGCAGTGCATCACGAGCCCGTGCCGGTCGAACGCGCGCGCGGGCAGCGGATAGTCGGGGCCGAAGTGCAGTTCGCCGTAGACGTCGTCCTCGATCAGCGGTACCTCGCGCGCCGCGAGCAAGTCGACGAGCGCGTGCTTTTTTTCGGCGGACAGCGTGACGCCGGTCGGATTCTGGAAATTGGTCATGAACCAGCACGCGCGGATATCGTGCCGGTCGAGCGCGTTCGCGAGCGCATCGAGATCGAGGCCCGTGCGCGGATCGACAGGAATTTCCACCGCGCGCAGGTCGAGCCGCTCGATCGCCTGCAGCGCCGCATAGAAGCCGGGCGCTTCGACGGCGACGACGTCGCCGGGCCGCGTGACGGCCATCAGGCACAGGTTCAGCGCTTCGAGCGCGCCGTTCGTGACGACGATCTCGTCGATGGGCTGCGATATGCCCGTCGCGAGATAGCGCCGCGCGATCTGCTGGCGCAGCGCCTCGTTGCCGGGCGGCAGGTCGACGACCGTGCTCCACGGGCTGACGAGCCGCGTGGCCTGCGCGAGCGACTTCGCGAGGCGCGGCAGCGGAAACAGTTGCGGCGACGGGAACGCGGAACCGAGCGGCACGATGCCGGGCTGCGTGGCCGCGTCGAGGACGGAGAACACGAGGCTGCTGATGTCGACCTTGCGTGATGCGCCGGCACGGCTCGCGCGGCGCTTCGCGGCCGGGCATGCCTCCGGTTTTGCGCCCGGTGCGACGTAGTAGCCCGAGCGTTCGCGTGCGCGGATCAGCCCCCACTGTTCGAGCAGGTAATACGCGCGAAACACCGTCGACTGGCTCACGCCGTGCTGCGCGATGATCTGCCGCAGCGACGGCAGGCGCGTGCCGACCGCGAGGTTGCCGTTGCGGATGTCGGCGGCGATCGTGTTGGCGAGGGTTTCGTAGCGTTTCATCCCGTCGTCAAAGCCCTTCGAACAACGCGACGTGCTCGTCGTACGCGCGCTGCTGCCGCGCGTACGCATCGTCGAGATGCTCGTGCAGCGCGCGTTCGGCGGCGTCCGCGTCGTGCCGCTCGAGCGCGTCGAGCACTTTCTGGTGTTGCGCGAGCGTGACCTCGCCGACGATCGGATCGCGCACGGTCACGTGCCGCACGCGGTCGATCGGCGCACGCACGATCTCGACCAGCTGCTGCACGCGCGGCAGCCGCGCGGCCGCGCTGACGGTCGCATGAAACGCGTTGTCGCATGCGATCGCCGCGACCGCGTTGCCGCGCGCGATCGCGCGCCGGTGCGCTTCCTGGATGTCGTGAAGCTGCTCGAGCTCGCGCGGGCTGATGACTTCGGCCGCGCGCCGGATCGCGGCCGTTTCCAGCACCTTGCGGATCAGCGCGCTTTCGACGAACTGCTCGCGCTTCACGGGCGCGACGAAGGTGCCCGACTGCGCGGCGATCAGCACGAGTTCCTCGCGCGCGAGTTGCAGCAGCGCCTCGCGCACCGGCGTGCGCGACACGCCGAGCGCGTCCGCGATCGCGCGTTCGTAGATCACGTCGTTCGGCTGCAGCGTCATCGTCACGATCGCGTCGCGCAGCAGCGCGTGAACCTGCGCGGACAGCGCCTGCGAGCGGTCCAGCGTGAAATCGGCGGGGATCAGGCGGGCGATGAAGGTGTCCTGGGCGGTGCGTTCTGACTTCATAAATCGGGCTGGAGGGGTTGCAGGCTGCCGGCGTCCGCCAGCGGGCGCGGGGCGATCAGTATATTAGTACGCGTATCGATTCGGCGGATCGGCGGCGGATCCGGCCGGCTTGCGAGCGATCGGCCTCGGGTTTACGCCGGTATCGGCAGCAGGAAGGATCTCTATAATCACCAACTAATATATTAGTTGGCAAGCGCTCGAAGAAAACGCGGCCGGCGGCTCATCCCCACTGGAGACACGCATGCACCTCGAAGACTCAGCCAGGCCCCGCCAGACGGCCCATGCCACGACCGCCGCGCCAACCGCCGTGCGCTGGCGGATTTTCTGGCTGTTGCTGTTGTTGTCGTCGATCAATTACATCGACCGCGCGTCGCTGTCCGTCGCGCTGCCGATCATCTCGACCGAATTCAGCCTGTCGCCCGCGATGGAAGGCGTGCTGCTCAGCGCGTTCTTCTGGACGTACGCACTGATGCAGATCCCGAGCGGGCTGCTGGTCGACCGCTTCAAGGCGCGCACGATCGTCGGCCTCGCGACGATCGGCTGGGGCGCATGCCAGGCCGTCGCGGCCGCGTGCTTCAGCTGGGTGCCGCTGCTGCTGACGCGGCTCGGGCTCGGCATTGCCGAATCGCCGATCATGCCGGCCGGCGCGAAACTCGCGGGCACGTGGCTTACGCCGGCCGAGCGCGGCCGTGGTGCCGCGCTGCTCGACGGCGGTGCGCCGCTCGGCTCGGCGTGCGGCGCGATCATCATCACCGCGCTGATCACGGGCCTCGGCTCGTGGCGGCTCGCGTTTGTCGTCGCGGGCGTGGGCACGATCGTCGTCGGCATCCTGGCGTGGCGCTACATCCGCAACCATCCGTCCGAGCATGCGGGCGTGAACGCAGCCGAGCTGGAGCACGTGACCGTGCATGCGGCCGCGGCCCGCGCCGGCGAACCCAAGGCAAGCGTGCCGTTTCGCGAGCTGCTGCGCGACCGCTCGGTGCTGTGCATGTTCGCAAGCTGGGCCTGCTACAACAGCGTGTTCTACGGGTTGATGACGTGGATGCCGAGCTACCTGCACAAGGCGCACGGCTTCGACCTGAAGCAGATGGGCGGCGCGACCTTCATCATCTTCATGTGCGGCTTCGTCGGCGAGCTGTTCGGCGGCTGGCTCGCCGACAAGTGGCGCGCGGCCGGCGGTGCGCCGAATCTCGTGATGCGCTCGATGTTCTCGGTCGCGGGCCTCGCGTCCGCCGCGGCGATCCTCGCGGTGAGCTTCGCGACGGGGCTCGTCAGCGTGGTCGTGCTGCTGTCGGTCGCGCTGTTCTTCATCCGCTGGTGCGGCATGTTCTGGGGCGTGCCGGCGACGCTCGGCGGCCAGTCGCGCGCGGGCCTGCTCGCAGGCTCGATGAACTTCGCCGGCAACATCGTCGGCGTGATCGTGCCGATCCTGATCGGCCTCATCGTGCAGTTCACGGGCACCTATTTCCTCGCGCTGATGTTCTTCGTCGTGGCGGCATTCGGCCTGGCGGTCTGCGCGAGCCTCGTCGATTACCGCGACCGGGGCCTCGACTGAAGCCCGTCGCCCGATTCAACCGGAACCGAACCATGTCGTCACTTTCCATCGAAAACCCGCAGGCGCCGGCCGGGCCGCGTGCCCGCACGATCCGGCTCAATCCCTCCGACGATGTCGTCGTCGCCGTCGAACAGCTCGTCAGCGGCATGCGCCTCGACGACGAAGGCGTGAGCGTCGCGGGGCTGATCCCGCCCGGCCACAAGGTCGCGACGCGCGCGATCGACGCCGGCGCGGCCGTGCGCCGCTACGGCCAGATCATCGGCTTCGCGAGCCAGCCGATCCGTCCGGGCCAGCACGTTCACACGCACAACCTCGACATGGGCGAGTTCGCGCGCGATTACGCGTTCGGCGAAGGCACGCACGACACCGATTTCGTGCCGGATGCGCAGCGCGCGACCTTCGACGGCATCGTGCGCGAGGACGGCCGCGTCGCGACGCGCAACTACATCGGCATCCTGACGTCGGTGAACTGCTCGGCGACGGTCGCACGCGCGATCGCCGATCATTTCCGTCGCGACATCCATCCCGACGCGCTCGGCGCGTATCCGAACGTCGACGGTGTGGTCGCGCTGACGCACGGTGTCGGCTGCGCGGTCGACCCCGACGGCGACGGGCTCGCGATCCTGCAGCGCACGCTCGGCGGCTATGCGTGCCATCCGAATTTCGCGGCGGTGCTCGTGATCGGGCTCGGCTGCGAAACCAACCAGATTCCGCGCCTGCTCGAAACCCAGGGGCTGAAGGAGCACGCGCGGCTGCGCACGTTCACGATCCAGGATAGCGGCGGCACGCGCAAGACGATCGAGAAGGGCATTGCGATCGTCGAGTCGATGCTGGCCGCCGCGAACGACGTGCGGCGCGAACCCGTCAGCGCGAGCCACCTGACGGTCGGCCTGCAATGCGGCGGCTCCGACGGTTATTCGGGCATCACCGCGAACCCCGTGCTCGGCGCGGCGGTCGACCTGCTCGTGAAGCACGGCGGCACGGCGATTCTCTCCGAGACGCCCGAGATCTACGGCGCCGAGCACCTGCTCACGCGGCGCGCGGTCTCGCGCGAAGTGGGCGAGAAACTCGTCGCGCGGATCCGTTGGTGGGAGGACTATTGCGCACGCCACAACGCGGCGATCAACAACAATCCGTCGGCCGGCAACAAGGCGGGCGGCCTCACGACCGTGCTGGAGAAATCGCTCGGCGGCATTGCGAAGGCCGGCAGCACGAATCTCGTCGACGTCTACGAATACGCGATGCCGGTTCGCGCGACAGGGCTCGTGTTCATGGACACGCCCGGCTACGATCCGATCTCCGCGACCGGGCAGGTCGCGGGCGGCGCGAACCTGATCTGCTTTACGACGGGGCGCGGCTCCGCGTATGGCTGCGCGCCGACGCCGTCGCTGAAGCTGGCGACCAACAGCGCGCTGTGGCGCCGGCAGGCCGACGACATCGACCTGAACTGCGGCGACGTGCTCGACAGCGGCGCGCGCATCGACGCGCTCGGCGCGACGCTGTTCCGCATGATGCTCGACGCAGCGTCCGGCCATGCGACGCGCAGCGAGCTGCACGGCTACGGGCAGAACGAATTCGTGCCCTGGCAGATCGGCGCGATCACCTGATATTTCTTCAATCGACAAGGAATCCTGCTGATGCAATCGAGCATTTCATCCCCACGCTATCGCGGCGTGTTTCCCGTCGTGCCGACGATTTTCACCGATGACGGCCGTCTCGACCTCGACGGGCAGCGTCGCTGCGTCGATTTCATGATCGACGCAGGATCGAACGGGCTGTGCGTGCTCGCGAATTTCTCCGAGCAGTTCTCGCTCGCCGACGACGAGCGCGATGCGGTGATGCATTGCGTGCTCGAGCACGTCGCGGGCCGCGTGCCGGTGATCGTCACGACGTCGCATTTCGGCACGACCGTATGCGCGCAACGCAGCCGACGCGCGCAGGACGCGGGCGCCTCGATGGTGATGGTGATGCCGCCGTATCACGGCGCGACGTTTCGCGCGGGCGAGGCGGCGATCGTCGAGTTCTTCCGCACCGTGTCCGACGCGATCGACATCCCGATCATGATCCAGGACGCGCCGGCGAGCGGCACGCACCTGTCCGCCGTGCTGCTCGCGCGAATGGCGATCGAGATTCCGAACGTGTCGTACTTCAAGATCGAGGTGCCGCAGGCGGCCGCGAAGCTGCGCGAGCTGATCGCGCTCGGCGGCGATGCGATCGTCGGCCCGTGGGACGGCGAGGAAGCGATCACGCTGATGGCCGATCTCGAAGCGGGCGCGACGGGCGCGATGACGGGCGGCGCGTATCCGGACGGCATCCGCCGGATCGTCGACGCGTGGGCGGCCGGCCATGCCGGCGAAGCGGAGCGCGAGTATCAGCGCTGGCTGCCGCTCATCAATCACGAGAACCGCCAGGGCGGCATCGCGACCGCGAAGGTGCTGATGAAGGCGGGTGGCGTGATCGCATCCGACGCCGTGCGTCATCCGCTGCCGTCGATGCACCCGGACACGCGGGCGAGCCTGCTGCGGATCGCGCGGCCGCTCGATCCGCTCGTGCTGCGCTGGGGCCGCTGAGCTTCGCACGCTGCGACACGATTCAACGATTCAACGATTCGACAAGGACGATTCATGCAGATTTCCGGTGCTTCCCTGATCGGCCAACGCAGCGCTGCCGGCGCCGCGGGATTCCGGGCGATCGATCCGACGACCGGCGCGGCGCTCGACCCCGTGTTCGCCCGCGCGTCGGCGCGGGACGTCGACGACGCGTGCGCGCTGGCCGCGCACGCATTCGACGCTTATCGACATGCACCGCTGCACGCGCGTGCAGCGTTTCTCGACACGATTGCCGAGCGGCTGCTCGCACTCGGCGACGTGCTGGTCGAGCGTTGTGTCGCGGAAAGCGGTTTGCCGCGCGCACGCATCGAAGGCGAGCGCGCGCGTACGGTCGCGCAGCTTCGGATGTTCGCGCAGGTCGTGCGGGACGGCGCGTTCCTCGGTGTGCGCATCGATCCCGCGCAGCCGGCGCGCCAGCCGCTGCCGCGCGCCGACCTGCGCCTGCAGCACGTCGCGCTCGGCCCGGTCGCCGTATTCGGCGCGAGCAATTTCCCGCTGGCGTTTTCTGTCGCGGGCGGCGACACGGCGTCGGCGCTGGCGGCCGGCTGCCCCGTGATCGTGAAGGCGCATCCCGCGCATCCCGGCACGTCCGCACTCGTCGGCCGCGCGATTCAGGAGGCCGTGCACGCATGCGGGATGCCGGACGGCACATTCTCGCTGCTATTCGACGACGGTCATGACGTGGGCGCCGCGCTCGTGCGCGATCCGCGCATCCAGGCGGCCGGATTCACGGGGTCGCGCAGCGGCGGCGTCGCGTTGATGGCGCTTGCGGCCGCGCGGCCGCAGCCGATTCCCGTCTACGCGGAAATGAGCAGCGTGAATCCCGTGCTGCTGTTTCCGCATGCGCTCGACGCACGGGCGGAAGCGATCGGTCGCGCGTTCGCGGCGTCGCTGACGCTCGGCGTCGGCCAGTTCTGCACGAATCCGGGCCTGATACTCGGTGTCGACGGCCCTGCGCTGCGGCGCTTCGAGGCCGCGGCGGCGGCCGCGCTGGCCGATCTGCCGGCGGCCGCGATGCTGACGCCCGGCATTCACCACGCGTACGACGCGGCGCTCGCGCGGCTCGGCGGGCAGGGTGGCGTCGAACGGCTCGCGCGCGGCGCGGCGCCCGGTGACGAGATTCGTCACGCGGGCCGGGCGGCGTTGTTCGCGACGCACGCCGACACGTTCGCGCGACAGGCCGAACTGCACGACGAAGTGTTCGGCCCCGCGGCGCTCGTCGTGCGCTGCCCAGATCTCGACGCGATGCATGCGCTCGTCGAGCGGCTCGACGGACAGTTGACGACGGCGCTGCATGTCGACGACGGCGATCACGGCGCGGCGCGCGCGTTCATGCCGCTGCTCGAGCGGCGCGCGGGACGCATTCTCGTGAACGGTTTCGGCACGGGTGTCGAGGTCGCGCATGCGATGGTGCACGGCGGCCCGTATCCGGCGACGTCGGACGGCCGCTCGACGTCGGTGGGCAGTCTCGCGATCGGCCGTTTCCTGCGCCCGGTTTGTTATCAGGACCTGCCCGACGCGCTGCTGCCCGATGCGTTGCGCGACGCGAATCCGCTGAACGTGCCGCGCAGCATCGACGGGCAGCGCGACGCGCGTGTGTGACAGTCGCAGGCGTTGCATGGGCGGCGGCGGGGCGGCTTGCGTCATCCCGCCGGTTCGTCGCGATGCGGCGCGGTAAAGCGGCAACGACACGCTTTCGACTGAACATAGGCGGGCCGCCCGCCGGCACGTCGTGCGTGCGGCCGAGTGCGGCTTCTTCTGATTGCGCGACCGTACGTTTTATGGTCTCGTTGCGGGATATCGCATCGACTCGAAAAAGGAAAGTCGAATGCAGCCGGGCGATTCATACGGGGTCCGATTGATCGGAAGAATCGGCGCACGTGCGCGCGCACGCGGCGCCGTGCGTCGGCTGTTCATCATATTGACACTGGGCTTGCTTGCGCCCGGTCTGGCGGCTTTCGCCGCCGCTCCCGAAACCGTCAACGACAACGTGCTGCGCGTGCTCGCATGGCCCGGCTATGCGGATCGCGATGTCGTCAGCGCGTTCGAAGCGCGATTCCATGCCCGTGTCGAAGTGACGTTCGTCGATTCCGACGAAGCGCTGTGGACGCGCATGCACAGCGCGGCGCCGCCGCCGTTCGACATACTGGCCGCGAACACGGCCGAGATCCAGCGCTATGTGCACGAACGTTTGCTCGCGCCGATCGACCTGTCGCGCATCCCGAACCGGCGACGGCAGTTGCCGAACTTCCAGCAGCTCGCGACGATCGGCGGGCTCGTGCAGGACGGCGCGACCTACGCGATTCCGTTCACGTATTCGTCGATGGGGCTGATCTACGACCGCAAGCAGGTTCCGGCCGCGCCGCGCTCGATGCGGGAGCTGTGGAACCCGCGCTACCGCGGCAAGGTGCTCGACTTCAACAGCGCGCAGCACAATTTCTCGTTCACGGCGCTGGCGCTCGGCTACCCCGATCCGTTTCGCCTGTCGCCCGCGCAGACGCTCGCCGTCGCGCACAAGCTGGTCGAGCTGCGCCGCAATCTTCTGACGTATTACACGCTGCCCGAGGAAGCGACCGCGCTGTTCGTCCAGCATCGCGCGGCGCTGATGTTCGGCAACTACGGCACGCAGCAGGTCGAGCTGTTGCGTCGCGCCGGCGCGGACGTCGGCTACGTGATCCCGGACGAAGGCGCGCTCGCGTGGCTCGACTGCTGGGCCGTCACGCGCGGCACGCAACATCCCGAACTCGCATTCGCGTGGATCAACTACATGCTCGAACCGGCGATTGGCGCGCTGCTGACCGAGCGCCAGGGGCTCGCGAACACGCTCGAGCCGCCGCCGGGCCTCGACACCGGGCACCAGCACCTCGTGTGGCTCCAGCCCGTCGAGGACATCGCGCGGCGTGAATCGCTGTGGAGCCGCATCGTGTCGGGCGACCGGCCGGAGCGGTTCGGAAAATGATCCGGCTCGGGCTTACGTCGAAGCTGTCCGTGCTGTTCGCGTGCATCGGCGTGATCGCGTCCGGCACGACCGGCTACTACACGTATCGCGCGAACCGCGAGATGCTCGTGCAGGAAGCGCAGCACAGCCTGCTGATGTCGACGCAACTGCTCGGGCAGCGCTTCACGACCGTGCTGTCCGACGTCGCCGACGATGCACTCGTGCTCGCGCAGTTGCCGTCGTCCGCGCTCGTCGCGGGCAGCGACAACCCCGACCGCGAGCGACGCACGCGGCTCGAGCAGGTGTATTACAGCTTCATGAAAAATCATCCGGAATACCTGCAGGTCCGCCTGATCGCGAGCGGGCATTTCGGGCTCGAGCACATCCGGGTCGATCGCGATGCGAGCGGCATCGTCGTGCTGCCGGAAAGCGCGTTTCAGGAGAAAGGACAGTTTTCCTACGTATTCGATACGCTTGCGACGGCGCCCGGTCATATCTACCTGTCGCCGATCGTGATCAATCACGAGACGGGCTCGAACGCGGCGGAAGGGCTGCCGATCCTGCGCGTGGGCACGCCGGTCGTCGACACGTCGGGCCGGACGGTCGGTGCGCTCGTCGTCGACGTCGAGCTGTCGCGCGTATTCGACCGGCTCGAACGCGATCTGCCGGAAGACTATGCGGTGTATCTCGCGAACGAGTGGGGCGATTTCCTCGTGCATCCCGATCCGGCGCAGACGTTCGGCTTCGATCGTGGCCGGCGCGTGCTGATGCAGGACCGCTTTGCCGTCACACGGGAATTGTTCGACAGCGCGCGCACGAACGTGACGCTCAATGGCCTTGCGCAGCCCGGCGCGGCGCCGGGGCAGATGTTCGCGTTCGTGCGTACGCCGTTCGGGCACGACGAGGGCAACCGCTTTGTCGTGCTCGGGATGGGGCGTCCGCTCGCGGACGTGCTGGCGCCGGCCGCCATGCTCGGCGAACGGATCGTCAGGATGGTGCTCGTGTCGAGCTTGATGGCGGTGATCCTCGCGATCCTGTTCGCGCGCGCGATCACGCGGCCGCTGCAGACGCTCGCGCGCGCCGCGACGCACGTGTTCGACGATCCGGCTGCCGAACGGCTGCCGATCGGGCGCGCCGACGAGATCGGCGTGCTCGCGCGCTGTTTCGATAGCATGCGCGTCGAGATCCGCACGCAGGTCGCGATGCTGCGCGCAAAGCAGCAGGAGCTGACGCACCTCGCCGGCCACGATCCGCTGACCGCGCTGCCGAACCGCCTGCTGTTCATGGAGCATCTCGATGCCGCGATCCGGCATGCGGCCGCGGTGCGCGAAGGGCTGGCCGTGATGTTCGTCGATCTCGACCGCTTCAAGCAGATCAACGACCAGCACGGGCACTCGGCCGGCGACCGCACGCTGGTCGCGGTCGCGAAGCGCCTGAGCCTCGTGCTGCGCAACGGCGACATGGTCGCGCGGCTCGGCGGCGACGAATTCATCGTGCTGATTGCGGACGTACGTTCATCGACGGTGATCGACGATGTCGCGTCGCGCATCCAGATCGTGATGGCCGAGGAGCTGGAATTCGGCGACCGGCGCGCGGCCGTTGGTGCGAGCATCGGCGTCAGCGAGTTTCCGGCCGACGGCGCGTCGGCCGAGGAACTGCTCGTCAAGGCCGACGCGGCGATGTACGCGGCGAAGGCGTCCGCGCAGTGCGTGTGCGTCCGCTATCAGGAACTGGTCGGCGGCGGTACCGGGACGGACGAGGCCGGCCGTGTCGCATCGGGCGGCCGCCGGTGACGGCCGGTAAGCGCGCGATGCAAACACGACGAACCCGTCACGGACGGGCTCGTTGCATGTGCGGACTGCGCGCGCGGGGCGCGCCGCGGCAGGCTTAGTGGCCGAAGTAAACCGAGTCGCGCGGGCTCTGCGCCTTGGCGGCGGGTGCGCCACCCTGGACGGTCGCGGCCGGTTGCGCACCGTAGCCGCTGTTGTCGGCGCCGTGCACGCGGGCTTGAGCGGCCTGGATGTCGGCCGGGTAGTACGGGCTCGACAGGCCCGGCTTGTAGCCGGCGTTTTCGAGCTGGACCAGTTCGTTGCGCACTTGGGCGCGGGTTACGGTGCTTTGTGCGAATGCGCTGAACGAGGCGGACAGGGCGACAGCGGCAACGACTGCGGAAACGAGCGACTTCATGATGACCTCCGATGTTTGATTTGGCTTTCCGCGTTCGACACCATGTCGTAAGCGGTTGATTACATCGTAGGCTTCGGTCGACCTAGGGTAAACGTGGATTTTGGCGAAAGATCGTTGCGACCAAGGCAATAATTTCGCGATAAATGTCGTCCGTCCCCATTCGGTGTTGCGGGGATTGCAAGGGAACGGCGAGGCGGGTGACGGCGGATGTCGCGCACGGGCGGGCGCCCGGCGGCGAAGGGGCCGGCAGAGATGACGCGGATGGGTGGCGGTGCTGCCGGATCAGACGCCGTCGTCGTCGATTTCCTTGCGTTCGCGGCGTTCCTCGTTGCCGCGCCGCGCGCGCAGGCGCTGGCGCGACAGGACGGCGATCACCTGCTGGGTCGGCGCGTCGGACGGCAGCTCGTTGCGGATGCGATCGGGCACCATCGGCAGGCCCGCGCGCTGCCGGCGCAGCGCCTTTGCGATTGCCCGGCGGCATTCGTCCCCGTGGCAATCCCATTCATCGCGGATTCTCTGGCAATAACGGCATTGTTCCATCCGGACAGTCTAACGCGTCTTCGGGAACGGGGCAGGCCGCGGGGCCGAACGCATCACGAGCCGGGCGCGGCACCGGCGAGCGCTTGCGCATGCGACTGGAAGCGGCGGTGTTCTTCCGGCGGGACCAGCGAGCCGCCCGTCGCCCAGATGACGTGCGTCGACCGGCGCATGTCGAGTGCGTGGCGACGCACGTAATCCCGGCCCGCCGCCGACCGTATCAGCCAGCCAGGCCCGCCGACGGCAGCGGCGGCCGACGGCTCCAGTTCCACCCCCGTGGCGTGCTGAACCGCGAGCAACTGCGCGTAGAGCTGCTCGTCGCTGACGGTGAAGACGCCCGACAGCAGCGACGCCATCAGCGGGCTGACAAGATGCGACGCCTGCGCGACCGCCAGGCCGTCGGCCTCGGTCCGGTTGTCGAGCCCCACGTCGTAGACGGACACCGGCTGGCGGTGACCGGCGGCAAGCTGGACCAGCATGCATGGCGAAGCGACGGGCTCGGCAAAAAAGCAATGCACGTGCTCGCCGAAAAGCGCCTTGAGGCCATACGTGATGCCGCCGGGCGCGCCGCCGACCCCGCAGGGAATATGGACGAAGAGCGGATGTGCCGCGTCCACGCTGCGGCCCGATTCGGCGAGTTGCGCGGCGAGATGTCGGGCGCTTGCGGCGTAGCCCAGGAACAGCATCAGCGAGCCTTCGTCGTCGACGAAATGGCAGCGCGGTTGATTGCGCGCCTGCGATCGTCCGGCCGCGACGGCCTGCGCATAGTCGCCGTCGTGCTCGACCACGCGAACGCCGCGTTTTCTCAGGCGTGCCTTCTTCCAGGGCTTCGCGTCGGTCGACATGTGAACGACCGACTCGAAGCCCAGCGCGGCGGCCATCACACCGACGCTCAGGCCGAGATTGCCGGTGCTGCCCACGATGACGGTGTGCCCGGCAAACAGCGCACGTGCGGCGGTCGACGCGAGAATCCGCCGGTCTCCCGCAGGGTCGAGCAACCCGTGTTCGATCGCGATCGACTCCGCGAGCGCCAGCACTTCATGAAAGCCGCCGCGCGCCTTGATCGAACCGGCGACCGGCAATGCGTCGTCGCGCTTGATGAACCAGGCGCCGTGCGCGTCGGCCGGGTGCGACAGCGCGCGCTGCAGGTTATCCGCCGGCATCAGCGGCGACTCGATTTTTCCCGCACTGGCCGCGAGCTCGGGAAACAGCTCGGCCATCAGCGGCTCGCATCGCGCCAGCCTCGCTTCCGCCATCGCAATGGCGTCGAACGATGGCGCGTCCTGCGGCAACGGGCTGCCGGCATGGGGATTCAGCCACAGCAGCGGATCGCGGGATTGCAGTTTGGCTAATAGATCGGCAGGTTGGAGCGTGGTGGTCACGGATCGGCCTTGTGTTCGTTGAGCAGGGTACTGGATGGAAATGCTACGATTCCCGACGACTGCGCAAAAGCGCCGATTTCTAATGAATGCATTAGCTTGATTTATATCTATGCGACTGGACGGTTCGATCCTTGGTGCGTTGCTCTGCTTTGAAACCGCCGGCCGGTTGCTGAGCTTCACGAAAACGGCCCACGCGTTCAACCTGACGCAAAGCGCAGTGAGCCAGCAGATTCGGCACCTGGAGGACCGGCTGGGTTATCCGCTGTTCGTGCGTCAGGCGCGCGGGCTGAAGTTGACCGGGAAGGGCGGGATCCTGCTCGGGACGATGTCGGGCGCGTTCGGCGACATCAATCGCACGCTTCAGGCGCTCGGCATGTCGGATGCGCCGCTGCAGGTCAGTTGTCTGCCGTCGCTTGCGCTGCAATGGCTGATGCCGCGCCTGTCCGAATTTCACCGGCAACTGCCGAGCGTGTCGGTCCGCGTGAAAGCCGAGTTTCAGGTGCTGGACCGCCAGGCCATGGATACCGACGACATCGACGTGGCGGTGCGCTACGACCCGGGGCAATACAGTCGGCTGCATGCCGATGTCATCCTCGACGAAACCCTGTTTCCGGTCGCCACGCCTGCATATCTGGCGCAGCATCCGTCCTTCGCCAGCGGGGAATCGCTGGACGGCGTCGTGTTGTTGCACGATGCCGCGCCGTGGGTCGGCGCGCCCGAGTTCGTGGAGTGGCGCACGTGGCTGGAAGAAGTTAGTCCGGCGTGGATCACGCATCTGGACGGGCCCCAGTTCAATTTCTCCAGCCTTGCGATCACGGCGGCGTTGAACCATCAGGGTGTCGCGATGGGGCGCGCGGCGCTGGTGCATGACGAGATTGCGAGCGGACGGCTTGTCGACGTCTTCGGAACGCACGTGCGTGCGCCGGCACGCTACATGCTGCTTTCCCGCAACCCGGACGATCCTCGTACCGCGGCCTTTTCGGGCTGGCTCAAGGCGGAGTGCGCGCGCTTCGATGAAGCTCGGTCGCGCTTGCTTTCGAACGTGGGCCGGCACAAGTGACCGATGTTGCCTGCCGGATTCGCCCGGTATTTTCTTCGTGGAAGTATCGTTTCTACCCGGCTGAATCGGAGTGCGAAGCAATGGGGTGGAAGGTGTCGCCGAAAACTACAACTGCCCGTCCGTCGCCATACGGATTGCTTGCGCATGGACGGAGCTTGCGCGGCTTACCTGAGCGACCAGATACCCCACATGGCGATCAACAGGCCAAGGCCGAATCCGCAGCCCAGCAACACATAGGTTTCCATTTCGTGCCTCTGAAAACGTGGCAGCGCTGACGTCGGCGTCAGCGTGCGAACAGCAAAGTCGGCAACGTATCGTCCGCGCCGTTTCACGATGTGCCGTGCCGGCGGGCCGGGCGATACGCCGGGTTCGCGAATACTACGCTTGGCAGCTTTCAGAACGCATGCGCGATCGATGGCGACGCGGCCGACCGTTACTTCGTGGCTGCGTGCCCGATGTCCGTCCGGGGCACGTGCGATTCGCCGTGCCTGAACACGCCCGATTTCCAGATCATCTGCGATGCCGCGACGAGCACGAACAGCAGGACGACCATCCTGAAGATCCTGGGCGACATCTTGTCGCGCAGCGGGCGAACGAGCCACATGCCGGCAATGGCCGGCAGGCTGGCTGCCGCCGAGATCGCCAGGTCGGCGGCGCTGGCGTGTGCGGTGCCGCTGAACGTCGTGATCAGCGTGACGATCGACACCACCAGGATGATCGCGATCTGCTTCGTGAATACGCGTCCGGTCGCGCCCGACGAAATCAGGTAGGTGGCAAGCAGCGGGCCCGGAACCGACGCGATGCTTTCCATCAGCGCCGCGCCGAATCCGAGCGCGAAACCGACGGGCTTCTGCCATGCGTGCGGCAGGTTGAGCTTCGGCGCGGCGAGCATCAGCGTCGCGGCAACGATCAGCAGTGCGCCGGATGCCGCCTGTGCATGACCCGGATTGAGGGAGAGCAGGATCGCCACACCGACGATATTGCCGATCACGGTGCCCGCGATCGGCGCGGCGATCTTCCGTGCCGTCGCCAGCACCTGGCCGCCTTCCAGCGCCTGCGGAATATTGCCGAGGATGATCGGCATCGACAGCAGGAGCACCGCGTGCCGGATCGGCAGGAACTGGCTGAGTATCGGCATCGCGATCAGCGGTACGCCAATGCCCGTGATCCCCTTGGCCATGCCGCCCAGCAGCAGCGCGACGGCGATGCCGGCCAGATCGAACGGGGTGAGCCCCTGCAGGCTGGAGACCAGCACACCTTCAGTCAGATTGAAATGCATCATGGAGTGGCATGTCGCGGCATAGCCGGCAGCGAGTGCTGTCGACGGAGCCTGTTGCGGTCGCGTGCGTTTTGCACGCATTCGTTCTGGATCGGCTGGAATCGGTCTTTCGATCGCATGGCACCGCACTGTTGAGCGGTCGGGTGCGCATGCAATCGACGCGGCGGTTCCGGGATGCATCTTACCTGAGCGTTGCCGAGGCCATTGGGCCCGACCGCCGCGCAGCGCGGGTGCCGGGTGCGGTGCCGTTTGCCGTACCGTCGCTTCGGTTCAATATAATTCACGATCACCGGCCGTCTCATGCGCGGCATACATACCCATGAACAAGGAGACCCGATGACGCTTGCCCAGTTGCAGGCACTGGCTGCCGTAGTCGAACTCGGCTCGCTCACGGCCGCGGCCGACCGGCTCAGCCGCAGTCAATCCGCGATCAGTCATGCGTTGACCGAACTGGAGGACATCACCCAGGTCAAGCTGCTCTGGCGTGACCGGCAACCGGTCGTCTTGACGGCGGCGGGCGAACGCCTGTGGCCGTATGTCCAGAACGTGGTCCGGGAAGCGCAGATGCTGCGCCAGCAGTTCAGCCTGTCGCGCGGCAAGCTCGAAGGGAAACTGGTGGTCGCGTCGCTGCCGAGCGTATCGCTGGCGTTCGTCGTCCCCGCGCTCGAGGCGTTGAAGGAGCGCCACCAGGGCGTGTCGGCAGTGCTGCTCGAAGGCACGGACAGCGAAGTCGAAGGGTGGATCGACGATGGTACCGCCGACGTCGGCGTGGTGGCGGGCACGAAGACGTTCGCGAACAATCTGCCGCTGCTCGACGAGGATTTTGTCGCGGTGGCGGCGGACGGCATGTTCGACGGCCGCAAGCGCGTGTCGGCAAAGCAATTGTCCGCTGCTCCGTTCATTTTTTCGAAGGCAGGGTGCGGGCCGGTGATCGCGGATTACTTCGCGCGTGGCGGCGCGCCGCTTCGGGCCGCGTTCAACGTGGTCGAGATGCGCACCATTCTTTCGATGGCGGAGGCCGGCATGGGCGTATCGATCGTTCCGCGCATCACGCTCACGTACACGCCGTTCGGCGGCCGCGTGCTGGAACTGTCGCCCAGGCTGCATCGTTCGGTGCGTTTGTCGTGGAACGCGGCCGGCAACGCGATCACCGACGAGTTTGTGAGGCTCGTCGACGCACAACGCGCCAAGGCAGCGAAGGCGATTCAGGCGCGCGCGAAAAAGGGCAGGTAACGAGCGGCAGGTGCGATGAAAAGCGCTCATGGCCGGCTTGCAGTTTATTCATGATGGTGACGACCGGGATGCAATACATTGTTCGGACCTCGTCCCACTGATTTGTCTGCCCGAAGGAGACCGCCGTGCCGGCCATGCCTACCCTGTTTGCTTTCGGACTCGTGTCGCTCGGCATGGTGCTGACGCCCGGACCGAACATGATCTACCTGGTTTCGCGTTCGATCTGCCAGGGCCTCGGTGCCGGGCTGGTGTCGCTCGGCGGCGTCGCGCTGGGGTTCGTTTTCTACATGGTCTGCGCGGCGCTGGGCATCACCGCGCTATTGTTGACCGTGCCATATGCGTACGACGCGTTGCGCTTTTCCGGTGCGCTGTATCTGTCGTACCTTGCGTGGCAGGCGCTCAAGCCGGGCGGTCGCTCGGCATTTCAGGTCCGGCAGTTGCCGCACGACAGCCGCGTCAGGCTCTTCACGATGGGTTTCGTCACGAACCTCGCGAATCCGAAGATCGCGGTGATGTATCTGTCGCTGCTGCCGCAGTTCATTTCGCCGGGACACGGCAGCGTGCTCGCGCAATCGCTGGCGCTCGGCTGCGTGCAGATCGCGGTGAGCGTCAGCGTCAACGCGCTGATTGCCTGCATGGCCGGTTCCATCGCGGGTTTTCTCGCGGGCCGGCCGGTCTGGGCGTCGGTCCAGCGCTGGTTGATGGGGACGGTGCTGGCCGGACTGGCCGTGCGTATCGCGCTGGAATCGCGCAGCTAGAGCGGGTGGTTGACGGTTTGCAGTACGGCCGGCAGCGCCCCCGCATCCCGTCGAAAGCACCCGGCATCGTCACCCGGGGCAATTGCCCCGCGCATCCTTGCCGATCCGGACGGGCGTCGCCTTGGCACTGCGTCGGCTTCGTGCGCGAGTTCCGCCACCCGCAGCGCAGTGAGCGTGGTTTCCTTCGCCGGCTTCACGACGATGGAGCCGCCCGCCGCGAGCGACGGGCCGATCGATACTTCGCGAACCGCGGCATCCTGATCGCCCCGTAACGTAGTGCACGCAACGAGCCGTGCGGACGAAGCAACAGGCGCCCGCCGCAGCGGGCGCCTACCCAATCAGCGCGCGTGCCGCTGCTTGCTCAGCTCAATCGTCTCGAACAGTTCGTACTCTGCGGTCGGGTGCTGGTCGGCGCCCGGCGCGTGGTAGTACCGCATCGTGATCGTCGTGTGACCGCCCGGCTTGCCCGGGTCGTGGTCGAACACGGCAATCCCGTACCCGGTGCCCGTATCGCGGCGCGCGGACCAGATCGCATCCTCGAGCGCATCGGCCGGCTGGCGCACGAACGTGTTCGGCGCCGTGCCCGGCACCGGCCGGTTCGGCTTCGTGAACACCTTCGCCCGCGCATAGCCGGTCGCCGGATTCTCGCCGTACACGTCGAGCGGCGCGCTGGTGCCGCCGCCGCCGAGGATCAGGTGGATCGTGCCGTGGCTCGTGTCGAACTTCATGCGGTCCGGGTCGTTCGATCCGACCGGACGCGGCTGCAGCGTCTCGACGGTTTCGCCGGTCGACGCGTCGACGCCCGCGCGGTGATTGCAGCCGCGCACCGGGTAGCTGCGCTCGTAGTCGTGATCGTGGCCGCACAGCACGAGGTCGACACCGTACCGGTCGAACAGCGGCAGCCATGCCTCGCGGATGCCTTTATCGGAACCGTTGCCCGTCTTCGACGAACTGAGCGCGTCCTGGTGCATCTGCACGACGATCCAGTCGATGTCGTCGTCATGTGCGGCGTGACGCAGCGTGTGTTCGAGCCAGCGCGTCTGCTCGCCGTTGCTGTAGCCGCGCACGTAGAACGACGTGCCGGGTTCGATCGGCGGGCGGCCGGTGCTCGCGGCCGGCACGAGCGGAGCGGGGCCGCCGACGAACGCGGCGGCGTCCTGGTACACGACGTCGTCGGCGTCGAGCGACACGAACAGCACCGAGCTCACGCGGAAGCTGTACCAGCGGCCCGGGAAATGCGTGCCGTTCTCCGGCAGCGTATAGCGCGCGAGATACGAGTCGAGCCCCTGCGGGCCGTTGTTGAACTCGATCTCGTGATTGCCGGGGCATGGCATCCACGGACGATTCGCGGCCGACGTCTGGTTGTTGTTGCCGAAGTCGCGCCACACCTCGGGCTGGTGCGCGGGGTTCAGGTTCGCGTAGCAGAGGTCGCCGTTCAGCAGGTGGAACAGCGGCTGGAACTGCTCGACGGCCTGCACCGCAAAGCGGCTCTGCGGCGACGACAGCACCCATGCGCCGTTCGGCGTCGCGAGATCGCCGTAGCTGGTGAAGCGGAACGGCGCACGGCCGCGCGGCGCGGTCGAGAAATTCGCGGAGAACGGTTGCGCGGCGTTGCTGTCGTTGTCGGCCGTGAGTTCGTAGCGATAGTGCGTATTCGGCTTCAGCCCGTGCACGTGCGCGTGGTAGGCGAACACGGTCTCGCCGTTCAGGCCGTCCGTGTACAGGCGCTGTACGCCGTGCACGGTGCGCGGCGGCTCGCCGTCGGCGACGATGCGTGCGCGCGGATTGACGGCCGGCGCGAGCGATGCCCACGAGATCACGACCTCGGACGTCGGGTCGTTGCCCCACGTCAGGTGGACCTGTTCGGGCGTGCCGTCCGGATTCGACGCGGCGGCCCGGGCGGCCGCGAGGCCGCCGGCGGCGGTGGCGAGGCCGGACACGCCGGCGAGTTTCAGGAAGCCGCGACGCGATACGGACGCGGCGGGCTCGTTCGGCAGGTCAGGGAGATTGTCCTGGTTCGACATGGTCGTGGTTTTCGTTGATGGAGACGCGAGATGTGGAACCGCCAGGCCTTGCGCGAGCGCGGCCGGGGCGTGGGCCGGAAACGAGCGGGATCCCGGTGACACGCATTGTCGAAGGGCAGTTTTGCCGGGTTGTGACAGCACGGCAACCCTGCGTGAGCGGCGGGACATGCGCGGGCTTGCGCATCGCGGCATCCAGCCCGCTCCGAAGCGCGTTCGGCCCGACCGAAATTTATTTGCCGGTACTGCGACGGATTTTTTACGCCCGCGCCGTTTAACGCATGAACGGCCACTTCCGGTCGATGCCCGTTACCTCGGAGTCTTTCATGAAACTTTCTGTTCTATTGCGGTTTGCCGCCGGATGCGTGGCCGCGCTGGCGGCGTCCGCCGCATTCGCGCAGGCCGTCATCGTCGCGCCTTACGCGCCGCCGGCGCCGCGCGTCGAAGTGATGCCGGCGCCGCGCGCGGGCTATGTGTGGGACCAGGGCCACTGGCACTGGCGGCAGGGCCGCTACGTATGGATCCCGGGGCACTGGCAAGTGGTTCGCGTCGGTTACCACTGGGTGCCCGGGCACTGGGCCGCGCGCGGCCCGGCCTGGCGCTGGGTGCCGGGCCACTGGGCCTGACGCGCACGCCGCCGCGCGGCACGCGGTGCCGGCGCGGCGGACCCTTCACGCAACGTCATGAGTCGAAGCCATGCCTTTTCGAACCATCGTGATACTGGCGGCGGCCGCCATCGTGCTGGCCGGCTGCGTCGTGGTGCCGGCGCGTCCGGCGTATTACCGGCCGGCGCCGGTCGTCGTATATTGAGCGCGCCGGCCGACGGTCGCGCGTCCGGCCGACAGGATCGATATGTCGCGCGAACCGGATGTCGTTGATACGGACCTGGCCGACGCCGTATGCGACGCCGGGCGCGTTGCGCACGGCGCCGTCGAACGGTCGGCGTGGCGCCGTCCGGTGATGACCCGACGCATGCAAGGAGAGCACGACGATGAGCTTCAGCCGGGCGGCGGGCACACCTGCCGACACACCGCGGCGCACACGCGCCTCGCTGCGGAGCAGGCGGCGTTGAGCGATCGCGGCGACCGCGATCCGGACGCGGAACTCGTTGCGCGCGTCGGCGCGCGCGACTCGTCGGCGGTGCGCGTGCTCGTCGCGCGCAAGCTGCCGCGGCTGCTCGCATTGGCGACGCGCATGCTCGGCGACCGGAACGAAGCCGAGGACGTCGCGCAGGAGACGTTCTTGCGAATCTGGAACCAGGCGCCGCGCTGGCGCGAAGGCGAGGCGCGCTTCGACACGTGGCTGCATCGCGTCGTGCTGAACCTGTGCTACGACCGGCTGCGCGGCCGGCGCGAGGAGCCCGTCGATACGTTGCCCGACGTGCCGGACACGCAGCCGGAGCCGGCCGCGCAAGCGGAACTGCGCTCGCGCGATGCGCGCGTGCGGCAGGCGCTTGCCGCGTTGCCGCCCCGGCAGCGGGAAGCGCTCGTGCTCCAGTACTATCAGGACATGTCGAATGTGGAAGCGGCCAACCTGATGGGCATCACCGTCGATGCGCTGGAAAGCCTGCTCGCGCGGGCGCGGCGCAACCTGCGCGCGCAACTGGCCGGCGACCCACCTAGCGAGGACAAGCGATGACACCCGAACGATTTCGTACCATCGTCGCCGCGTACGGCTCGGACGCGCGGCGCTGGCCGGACGGCGAGCGCGCGGCCGCCGAGGCGTGGGCGCGCGCGAACCCGCGCGACGCGCTGCTGGCACTGGACGATGCCGCTGACCTCGATGCATGGCTCGCGTACGACATGGTCGCGCCGCCCGCACCGGCGCTCGTCGAGCGCATCGTCGCGACGGCGCCCGCGCCGGCGCCGCAACGCGCGCGCCGGCGCGGTACCGTGTGGTGGTCGGGCGCGGCGTTCGCGGGCGTTGGCCTCGCCGGCGCGCTCGCGGGCGCGGTGGCCGTGTCGATACTGATGCTCGGCAGCGCGCCGCCGTCGCAGTACGAACCGGGCTATCTGACGACGACGTTCGGTGGCCCGAGCGTCGACTGGAGTGAGCAATGAGTGAACGCGGCTGGAAATTCATCCTCGTTGGCTCGGTCGTGCTGAACGTGTTCATGCTCGGCGCGATCGGCGGCGGCGCGTATCAGTGGTTCTCGACGCATGGCGACCTGCACGCGGCGGGCGCGCCCGCGCAGCGCACCGCGTTGCGTTTCGCGGCGGACGAATTGCCCGATGCGCGCCAGCGCGAGTTTGCCGCCGCGCTGAAGGCGGCGCGCAAGGACGGCCGCGATTTTGCGCGGGAAGGGCGTGACGGCCGGATCACCGTGCTGGACCTGCTTGCCGCGCCGCAACTCGATCGCGCGGCGATCGACGCCGCGCTCGACCGTACGCGCGCGGCCGACACGGCGATGCGTGCGCAGGTCGAGCGCAGCGTCGTCGATTTCGCGGCGACGCTGACGCCCGAAGAGCGCGCGAAGTTCGTCGACGGATTGCAGCACAGCGGCAACTGGCGTTTGCCGCCGAAGCTGCAGAAGAAGCCGGACGCGCCGGCGAGCCAGTAAGCATCGGGCGGGGCGACACGCGGTACGCGTGTCGCCGACACTCGCCTTCGGTCACGCGCAATGCGTGCGCCGGACCAATCGCGGGGCCGTTGCGTGTCGATGACGTGCGTCGTCGCCGTGCTTGACCCTCGCCGATCGTCCTGCCCCGCGTTTCCCCGATCAAAAAAATATTGGATCTTCGCGGATTTCCGGGGAGACCACTTGCGGACAGGCCGTAGTCGGCCATGAACGGACTGTCGAACAAAAGATCAAGATCGTCGGGGCGGGCCGGGCGAGTCAACCGGAACAGTCCTCCTTGATAACGCCACCCTTGCTTTCAAGACGCTGCGTAGCCCCGTCAGGTGGCTTTCACCAGTGATACCCTATGAGCGCCCTCAAATTGGGTGGAAAGGGCGATTTATCGGCTCACGGATTCTCAGGACGGGCAAGTTCGAGTGTCCCTCTTGGGCAACGAAGTTCCCAAGCACCTCGTCCTGATCGCTGTGCTGAACGAAACGGTGTACGTCGTATGTTTATGTAGGCTGAAGGGGTGTTCATTTTCGTTCTTCAAAGTATTATCCATCTGACTCTGTGGAGAGTCTCTTGTCTTGTGAGGAAGTGAAGGGCCGAATTTCCGCGGGTGTCGTGATCTGAGGCTTATTTTGAAGCGAACGGAAAACGTCATTTCGTCAATAAAAGAAAAGGATGGAGCGAATGGCGGAAGAAATTATTGGTTGGATTCTCGACGAAAAGGTCAAGCCGGGGCAAAATCTTAATCAGGGCGACTTGATAGTGTTCGCGGCGGAAGAGAATCCTCTCCGGAAAGCAGGCTTGGTTGTTACTGCGGATTGTGATCTCGAAAAGCGCAAGCATGGTCTTCTCATTACACTGGTACCAGTGGTTCCTGTAAGAGTGATTTTGGAGCGCTACCTGCTTATTGAGGCGTGTGAGAAGCAGCGTGCAAACATATTCCGCTATGTATGCGATGAATTTTCGATCGAATTTCGTGACGACGAGAATTTTGCGGCGGCGGAGTTGCGCGACAAAGTCGAGACCCAAGAGAAGGTCGGCCCCGACGAAATAAAAAAGATAGCGGCGGATTTTATTTTGAATCAGCTTGAGGTTCTAACGTGGTCGAATTATAAGGCTTTGATGATTGCCATAAAAGGTGGTGAAAAGGGTGCTTCGGCTCTCGAATCCCAGCTAAAAGGTAAGGGCGATATTATGATTTTACCTAGCCCCAGTAGGCTCGGTGTCGAGGGTGATATCGCCTGGGTCAGGCATATTTGGCAGATTCCCTTGGGTAAAATTGCAATTAAGACGTCGGATGTGAAAAATAATCCGGGCGAGCGTGTTGCGAGGCTGGATTCACCTTTTCGCTATCGACTTACTCAAATCATGGCGCAGGTATTCTCGGATATCGGTCTGCCGGATATTCAGAGAAACTTCAAAGAAGACATTGATGGGGTGATTGGCAATGAATAATTTTTCCCAAATTTTGATTACCGAGGCCGCGCTGGACTTGATGCTAATACATAACGTCAAGGACGAAGACGGTATGCCAAAGGTCGACGTGACCGTAGGGATCGCTTCCGCTGCGCTCGGAGATACTATTTGCGGCTTTTTCACTGCGTCCGACACTGAGAATTCATATTCGGCGCTGATCGATATAGTCGCCCTGCATACGCTTTTGGGCGAAGCGACTGGCGACCGCATGGACGCTTACAGACGAATCGCGCGTGTTGTTAAGGGGTTGAAGAATCCGCCCATTCATTTGCCGCGCCAATGGTCCGAGTATCATCACAAGAACCTCATTGCATTTTTTGCGCTGCCCAAAAGCGCGTCTGACTACCGATGGATCGCGGAAGCGGACGGAGAAAACCGCTGCATCAGATTCGAAGATCTGAGTTCTCGATCTTCGCAGGTGGACTTAGTGGATTTTCGCCCGAAACCATGGCCTGCTGAATTTACCACTGCCATCGAGAAACTTGCTGCCATCGAAGTGCCCTCCTCCAACGAAAGCACGAGGCGGAGCGTTCTGGCGGAGGAAGTGGACCTTCAAGCGATCGGAAGCGGATCCGTAGTGAGGAACCGTACGTATGAAGAATGGACGACGTTCCTCTCAGAATCACAGAAAAAGGTTCTCGATCAGCAGCTTAATGCGTCGGTTCGAATTGTTGGACCGGCAGGGTCAGGTAAAACGCTCGCGCTCTGCCTGCGTGCTGTACAAATTGCACGTAACGTGGATGTGCAGTCGACGGGAAAGCGAGTCCTCATCGCGACTCACAGTTGGGCGATGGCCGAACGCATCGATGGTGTGCTCGCCATTCTCAACGGTGGAGTCGCAGTCGAAGGGATAACGGTATTTCCGCTGCTCTCGTTGCTACAGATGCATGCAGGAAATATCGGTCAACAGCGAATTGAGGTAATCGGAGATGACTCGACAAGCGGGCGAATAAAGGCAATAGACATTATAAAGGACATCGTTTCTGCGGGGCGTATCGAGGCAAAGAATGTCTCAAAGTGGATTGAGGATGGATTGGCTGCGCCGGAAAACAGTAAGGCAAGATTGGAGTTGTTGTTTAATATCTACGAAGAGATCTCTGGCGTGCTGACTGCCTCGGCGGTTGCTCTCGACGACCCGGAATCGGTTCGTAGCTACTTGAAGGGCGTACGCGAAGATTGGATGCCGCCGTTTGTTGCTTTCGCAGATAGAGTTTTTGTAATTGGAGTATATAGAGAGTTTATTCGTGCCCTTGTAGATCGCTCTTCCATAACGACAGATCAGTTCGTTTTGGATTCGATCAGAGTTCTTGAGACCTTCACGTGGAGGATGCGAAAGGAAACGGATGGGTACGACTACATCTTGGTGGATGAGCTTCAATTATTCGATTCGCAAGAGCGCGCGGCATTGGAGCTTTTGGGGCGATCACGAAAAGGCGTTCCATTTGTAACGGCGGAAGATCCGTCGCAGGGGGTTTTCTCCAGCCTCCATTCCAGTCGCGGTTTGCTAGGAGGTCAAACTTCTGTTTATCTGGAGACTGTGCATCGATTCGATAAAAAGATATTTGATTTAATAAGATTTATTTATCAAAAATTTCCACTCAATTCATTGCCGTTAAAGATTGACACAGCAAAATCGAACGACTCTGATGCCCCGCGGTTGCATCTATGTGAGGGTGACCATAAATCAGTGGATTTGGCAGTCAAGCTGATTGAACAACTGTCGAGTGCCGGTTCCTCAAACAATCGAATTTGTGTGGCAACGCTTGGTGATGTGGACGAAGAGATTTGCGGTCGCCTAGACGCTAAAAAGATAGCGGCCACGCGTTTGGCAAGTTTTGATGACGTCGAGCAACTTGCCTATCGCAAGCGCTCTGTGATTGTTGCACCATGGCAGTTCATCGGAGGGACGCAATTTAGTCACGTCATCGTCGTTGCGACGGGCCTTCAGTCCGCACAGACGGCTTTCGGAAGGCTGAGGGAGCTAACGGCGGTCTATCTCGCGTGTAGCCGCGCAACAAAGTCCCTTAACGTCGTGTGCGCAGGCTATGTGCCTCAAGTCCTCCGAGACGCGAAGGAGAACGCCTTGATCCAGCAAATTGACTAGGGTGCGTAACGCCTGCGAGGCAGATCGACGCCGCAGGTTTGACACTCCTCCAAGCAGCGCGCCGGTCTCAGCAAGCGCCTCATCATGCTGAGACCGGCCCTCAACCATCGGTTAGGCCGTTATACCTGATTGCTGATTGGCTTTGTCATTCTCGTCGCGCTGACCAGTGGCTTGTGTCGCTTCACGCGCCGAACCGTTGCCCAGATCGCGTGGCATATGACCGCTTCTTGGAGAATTGAGTGTCGCTTGTCGGAAATCGCGACTGTCGCCTCAGGGTCGACTTCTGCCGGATGCAGAACGATCAACGGCGGCTACATAGGCGATTCGGTGTCGGACTGGGTCGGCCATCTCCTGCCATTCGCTCGCGCGCCGTGATGGGCATTTGACCGGTTGAATCCGCACCAGACATCGGACCATCGCTGCGCCTAGTCCGCCACTTTTGCCCCACTCGGTGGTGCTGAGGCGCGCTCCGTACTTGGGTTAGGGCGGATTGCCGCCACTGTCCTGCGGATACCCACGGCCACCGCACGGCTCAGCATGAGCCGACGGTGCGGAGAGGATCGCATAGGTGCCGACGGTGCCGCCAACCACTGTCAGTAGGGCAACGGCAAGCAGGAAACCCTTCATCACGTGTTTCATGGTTTCTCCCCGGGGAGGCAGCCATACTCGCCCTAAGTCTAGTTCGCCTGATGACCGGGACAAGTACCCCCTGCGACCGGCTGGTCTGAGGCGAAGAGCCGGCATACCGACGTTGAAGTGTGCATGACCACTCAGGCCAATAGCTTGTCCGTGGACTTCACCCGCCGATGGTCCGCTTCGCTTTGTGAAGAGCCGTTCACGCTTCGAGATGCTAAAAGACCGCTCCGGGTCGGCAAGCGCCTTCCCAGGAAATCCGCGATCCAAAAAATATTTGCCATCCTCGCGACGGATTTCCCGGTGCGCTCGCGTTAAACGTGGGTACGCATCGCAAGAGAGCCTGTCATGGACCACCCGAACGACGCCACGCCGGCCGCCATCGCGCTGAACCGCTTCGGTCTCGGCGCGCGCGCCGACGAAGCGGTGCCTGCCGACCCGAAGGCGGCGCTCGTCGCGCAATTCGACCGTTACGACGCGCGGCCTGCCGCGTGGGCCGGCGAACCGGACGCGGTGGCGCTTGCGACGCGCTTCGCGAACGCGCGCAACGCGATGACCGGCGACGACGCGGCCGCGAAACGCGCGACCGCGCAGTCGATCCGGCGCGACGGCTACGACGCGTATCGCAGCGCCGTCGCCGCACGGCTGAACAGCGCGCTGAACACGCCCGCGCCGTTCGTCGAGCGTCTCGTGCATTTCTGGGCGAACCATTTCGCGGTATCGGTCGACAAGGGGCAGGTGGCCGCATACGCGGGCGCGTTCGAACGCGATGCGATCCGCCCGCACGTGCTCGGCCGCTTCGAGGACATGCTCGTCGCCGTCGAACAGCATCCGGCGATGCAGGTCTTTCTCGACCAGGCGCGCTCGGTCGGCCCCGACAGCCCGGCCGCGCTGCGCGCTGAAGCGCGCAACCCGTCAGCGAAGCGCGGGCTCAACGAGAACCTCGCGCGCGAAATCATGGAGCTGCACACGCTCGGCGTGCGCACGGGCTACACGCAAGCCGACGTGACGGAATTCGCACGCGCGCTGACCGGCTGGAGCATCGCCGGCGGACGCGGGCCGCAGCCGGGCGACGCCGCGCCCGGTGCATTCGTGTTCCGCCCGAAGCTGCACGAGCCGGGCACGCGCAGGGTGATGGGGCGCACCTACGATCAGCCGGGCGAAGTGCAGGCGCGCGCGATCCTGCACGACCTCGCGCATTCGGATGCGACCGGTCGGCACATCGCGTTTCAGCTCGCCCGACATTTCGTCGCCGACAATCCGCCGCCCGCGCTGACCGACCGGCTGGCCCGCGCGTTCGACGACAGCGGCGGCGACCTGCCGACCGTCTATCGCGCGCTCGTCGATGCGCCCGATGCGTGGTCGCCGGTCAACCGCAAGTTCAAGACGCCATGGGAGTGGGCCGTGTCGTCGCTGCGCGGGCTCGGTTGGCGCGACACCGGCGACCTGAAGGCCGCGCCGCTGCTCGCGCAGCTCGGCCAGCCGGTGTGGCGGCCGGGCTCGCCGGCCGGCTATGACGACGTCGCCGCGAGCTGGGCCGCGCCCGACGCGCTCGTGCGCCGCGTCGAGATCGCGCAGCGCCTGGCCGCGCGCACGGGCGACCGGCTCGACCCGCGCACGCTCGGCAACACGCTGCTCGCCGGTTCGATGAGCGCGCCGACCGCGATCGCGCTGTCGCGCGCCGAAAGCGCGACCACGTCGCTCGCGCTGCTGCTCGTATCGCCCGATTTCCAACGGAGATGACCATGGCACTGTCCCGCCGACAATTCCTGAGCGTTGCCGCTGCCGGCGCAGGCGCGATCCTTGTCGCGCCGCGGATCGTGTTCGCGAATGTCGAGACCGACCGGCGCTTCGTGTTCGTGATCCAGCGCGGTGCGGCCGACGGCCTGAACATCGTCGTCCCGTATGCGGAACCCGCGTATGCGTCGCTGCGCGGCGCGCTCGCGATCGACACGGCGGCCTCGACGCGGCTCGACGGCACGTTCGCGCTGCATCCGTCGCTCGCGCAGACCGCGCAGCTGTACCGCGACGGGCAGGCGCTGTTCGTTCATGCGATCGCGTCGCCGTATCGCGACCGCTCGCATTTCGACGGCCAGAACGTGCTCGAGACCGGCGGCCGCGCGCCGTACCAGGTGAAGGACGGGTGGCTGAACCGGCTCGCCGCGCTGCTGCCGGCGACGCGCGAAAGCGCGATCGCGTTCGCGCCGACCGTGCCGCTCGCGTTGCGCGGTACCGTGCAGGCCGCGTCGTATGCGCCGTCCGGTTTGCCGGCCGCGCCGGACGACCTGCTCGCGCGCGTGTCGGCGCTCTACGAGGCCGACGCGCAGCTCGGCCCGTTGTGGCAGTCGGCGATGGCCGCGCGCGGCCTCGCCGGCGATGCGCATGCGCGGCAGGATCCGGCGGGCGTCGGCAAACTCGCCGCGACGTTCCTCGCACGCGACGACGGCCCGCGGATCGCGATGATCGAGACGGGCGGCTGGGACACGCACAGCGCGCAGAACGCACGGCTCGCGAATCAGCTGAAAGCGCTCGACACGATGCTCGCCGCGCTGCGCGACGGCCTCGGGCCCGCGTGGCAGCAGACCACGGTGCTGGTTGCGACCGAGTTCGGCCGCACGGCCGCCGTGAACGGCACGGGCGGCACCGATCACGGACAGGCGTCGGTCGCGATGCTCGCGGGCGGCGCGGTCGCCGGTGGTCGCGTGATCGCCGACTGGCCGGGGCTGCGGCCGGGCGACCTGTACGAAGGGCGCGACCTGAAGCCGACCGCGTCGCTGGACGCGCTGATCTCGGGCGCGGCTGCCGAAAGTCTGCGGCTCGATCCCCGCCGCACCGCATCCGCACTGTTCGCGGAAAGCGGTGTGACGCGGCCGATGACCGGCCTGATTCGCGGGGCCGCGTGACGCGGCGCGTTGCCGCGTTCGCCCCCGCCAACCGATTACACAACAGGGAGAATCGACAATGAAGATCCGATCCGTTTCGCTTGCCGTGCTGGTGTGCGCGAGTGCCGTGCTGATGTCCGCCTGCGTGGTCGAACCCGTGCGACCGCCGCAGCCGGCGCCGGTCGCCGAAGTGGCGCCGCCGCCGCCGGCGCCCGGCTATCGCTGGGCGAAGGGGCACTACCGGTGGGCCGGCAATCACTGGGCGTGGGTGCCCGGGCACTGGGTGGCCGTGTATTGATCGGGCGAGACGTGCCGTGTGGTTCGACTGCGCGAAGGTGTCCACGTTCGTGGAGCGCGAAATCTGCGGCAATCCGGCGTTGTCGCGTCAGCGCGACCGCGCGAAGTGCCGCAGCAACGGTGGCCTCGGCGGGCTCGAACTCGATCACTGAGCGCCGGTGCGACGCGCAAGCCGATGTCGACACCGGCGGCACGCCGCGGCGCGCTGAGCGTCTACCACCCGATCCGGTGCTTCTCCTCCGTCTCGCGATGCCGCCAGTCGTCGTCCGCGTGCAGATACTGGCTCGTCGTCGTGAGCGACGCGTGGCCGAGGTTGTCGCGCACGAGCCGCAGGTCGACGCGACCGTCGGCCATGTGCGAGCCCGCGCTGTGGCGCAACCAGTGCGCGGACGCCTGTTCGAGCACGTGCGCCTGTTCGTCGCCGGCCGCGCCGTTCGCGCGCAGCCGGTCGGCCGCGTGCCGGAACACCTGCTTCACGATCCGGTGCAGCGCCGCGCGCGTGAGCGGCCTGCGTGCCTGGCCGACCGGCAGCACGAGCGGCGTGGGCTCGCGGTCGGACGGCAGCGCGGGCAGGCCGTGTGCGCGCCGGTAGCGCGACAGTTCGGCCATCATCTCGTCGGTGGCCGGCACGAGCCGCTGCCGGCCGCCTTTGCCCGTCACGTCGAGCCACCAGCGGTCGTGTCCGTTCGCATCGCGCCGGCTGAAGAACTGGCCCATCGTCGTGTCGGCCGCCTCGGTGATGCGCAGCCCGCCGAGATACAGCAGCGTGAACAGCCAGCGCGCGCGATCCGCATGGAAGCACGCACGCGCGTCGTCGCGCGGCATCGCCGCGATGGCGTCCTTGACCGACTGCCACAGCGGTTGCCCGAGATGGCGCGTGACGCGCGGTGCGGGCCGGCGCTGCCGCTGCCGCGACAACGCGAGCGGATTGCCGGCCAGATAGCCGGCCTGCACGAGCCACGAGAACATCACGTTCAGGATCACCAGCGCCTGCCGCTGGCTGGCCACCGACAGCGGCCCGTAGAACGGCCGCCAGCGCGGATCGTCGCGCGGATGCTTGCGGCCGCCGTTCGCGCACCACAGGTCGGCCGGCGCGGGCGCGAGCAGGAACTGCCGGTAGACGACGAGATCCTCGTGCGTGAGCGACGACAGCGGCTTGCCGCATGCGATCACGGCCCACAGCAGCAGGCGCTCGGCTTCCTTGCGGTAGTTCTGGAACGTGGTCGGCGTATCGACGAAGCGCGCGAGCCATGCGCGCACGGCGTCGAGATCGTTGGTCGCGGCGATCTGCGGATGCGCGCTGCCCGAGCGGTTGGTGCCCGCGCGTCCGTCGAGCGAGGCCGGCACGGTCAGCGCATCGATCGGCAGCGGGCGCAGCGCGGTGTCGGACGGAACGGGTGAGGTCATGCGAAGCGGGGCGCGCAGCGCGACAAAGCGTATCGGGAAGCGGCGATGGTACACGATCGTCACGCGGCGTACGCCGGCGCTTCGACGTTGAAACGGGACCAGGGTCCGTTGACGCTGGTTGTCGATCCTTACTAAATACGTGTATTCTCCCTACAAATTCATAAATTCAAATCCGAGACACAGTCAGGGTTCCGGCGCCGGAATGGCAATGAGAGAACTCGTTTCGTAATTGACGCACGCTACCCATAACCTTAAAAAAAGGACGGTTCCCGTGACACCAATTAGAAACGCAGCAACCATTTGCACCGTCGTAGGTGCGCTCCTGGCAACCGCGGCACTTGCCGATACCGCGTCGGCACAGACGCCCGCGGGGGCTTCCTCCGTTACTCCGCTCGCTGTCGGGCTCGTTTCGAGCGGCGTAGCTGAAGCGCAGGCAATCGAGGCGATCCGCGAAGGCGATATCCTGACGATCAAGCTGCGGTTCAAGCCGCTTGTCGCAAACAAGGTGGAAGTGCTCTATAGCTCGATCAGCAAGAGCGACTACGAGAACGGCATCTACGTGCTCGCAGGCAACAAGAAGCACTTGCTGCTGACCGACAGCAACAATCAGCCGCTGGCCAGTCCCCGCGTCGTTCTTAGCACATCGAAGGATTCGCCGAGCGCGGGCACATGGTACGGAAGATTCCCTGCCCCGCCGAAGAACGTCACCAAGGTGTCGTTGGCGATTCCGGGTGTGGAGGCGCTCGACGGCATCAAGATTACCGATCGCTGACCATGGCCGGAGCGATCACATCGATTCTGGCGCTGATCCTGTCGGCGACCACCGTCGGCAGCGCCTTCGCGCAAGCACCGCCGGCGCATCGCGAGATTCGGGATCTCAAGGCGACCGTGCTGGACGTGAAGGGCTTCTCGTCCGACCTGAACAGCACCGTATCGGATCTGTCGGCCAAGGCATCGGGGCTCGCGGCACGGCACGACGGCCTGTCCGTGCGCGAGGACAAGGCAACGGTGCGGGTGGCGATGCTGGGCGACATCCTGTTCGACTTCGACAAGGCCAGCATCCGGCCGTCTGCCGAGCCGACACTCGACGACATTTTGCGGCTCGCCGCGTCCGTTCCATCCGGGACGATCGTGATCGAGGGGCATACCGATTCGAAAGGATCTGCCGCATATAACAAGACGCTGTCTTTCCGTCGTGCGAATGCCGTGGCCGACTGGCTCACGTCGCACGGCATGAAGAAGGCGCGTCTGTCGGTCAAGGGGCTGGGGGATAGCCGGCCGGTCGCGTCCAATACGCTCAAGAATGGTGCGGACAATCCGGACGGCCGTGCGCTGAACCGCCGTGTCGAGTTTGTGTTGCCGAACGACGCGAAACGCGCGAAGTAGTCGTGCAAGGCGAGCCCGATGCCGAAGCGTGTCCTGTATCGCGACACGTCCAAAGGTATCGGGCGTGATGCGCACGCAACGAACGCATCACCCCAGCGACAGCACGCTGTTCAGCAGCGTGCGCACCAGCGTTGCCTGCCGCGTGACGCCGGTCTTCGAAAAGATCGCGCGCAGGTGCGAGCGCGCGGTGTTCTTGCTGATCGCGAGTTCGTCGGCCGCTTCCTCGAGCGTTTGCCCGTTGACGAGCGCGAGCGCCAGCGCGGTTTCCGCTGGCGTGAGGTCGAACAGCTTGCGCACGATGTCGTGCGACGCCTGCGACTTGCGTTCGGCATCGCGGATGAACACCGCGCACGCCGGCCGGCGCGGATTGTCCTCCGACCATTCGCTGAGCGGGACCGCGCGGATCAGCACGCCGAGCCGCGGCTTGCCGGACGGGCGCGGCACCGCGATCGCCTGCACGACCGATGGCACGCCGCCCGCGCGTTCCGCGAGCACCTGGCGGATCAGCTTCTGCAGCTTGCGGTCCTCCAGCGGATACGACGCTTCGAGCGTGCCGCCGCGCACGCGCAGGCCGTCGCATTCGGCGAAGATCTCATCCGCGACGGAATTGGTCTTCATGATCGTGCCGCGCTCGTCGAGAATCGCGGTGCCGACAAGCATGCGGTCGATCGTGCTCGCATACAGCGTGCGCTCGGATTCGACCATCCCGAACTTCGCGTGCAGCCGCACCGCGCGCTTCAGGTGCGGCAGCAGCGCGTTGCAGACGGCCTTGTCGGTCGCCGAGAACGCATCGCCGCGATGCGAACGGCACACGCGGAAACGGCACTCGATGCCGTCGTGCGTGCGCAGGTCGGCACCCATCAGATAGCCGACGTCGAGCGGTTTCAGGAATTCCGCATACATCGCGCTGTTGCGCCAGACGCCGACGCCGAGCAGCTCGTCGACGGTGACGACGCGATCGGTCGGCAGGTTTACGAACGGATCGAGCGCGTAGTAGTAGTTGTTGTACGACGCGACACCCGGCAGCGGCGCACTGTGGTCGGACGCATTGATCATCAGCCCCGCATGGCCGCTGGCGGGCCAGCGCAGGATCATCGTCGCGTAGTTGGCGTGCAGGTGCGCGCGAATCTGCTCCAGCGCGCCGCCCCACGGCACGTCTTCCAGCGGGCCTTCGTAGATCTTCGTAAGCAGCGCGTCGAACTGCTCGAGCGTCAGTTTCGATTGGGCAAGGTGCGGCGGAAGGACCGCGGGCGCCGTGGTCATTGGGGTTGTCTCCTGTTGCGGCCGGCGGGTCGCAAGGCGCCCGGCGTGCACGTGCGGACCGCCGGCGGCGAGGCGCGCGGCTGAACCGGAACACGGTAACGTGTCGGCGTGCGTGCCACATCGCCCGAATGAGGGTGGCGGATCGCCTTCTGTAAGCTATTTGTGAACTTTCTCGCCGTACCGGTCGTCTAACTGGCCCTCCAACGCTCCCAGAGGCACCCCAGATGATTCGCCAATCCAGAACGCTGCTCGGCGCGGCCATCATTGCCGGCAGCGCGCTCCTCGCCGGATGCCAGGCCGACGCGGCCGCCACGGCGCCGAACGCAGCGCGCCCGGCCGAGGGCCGGCCGATGACCAGGACCGTCTATGTCGCGCCGCAATCCGCGCGCTGCACGGGCGTCGCGCCGATGGAATGCCTGCAGGTGCGCAGCAGCCCCAGCGAGCCGTGGAGCCTGTGGTACGCGGGCATCGAGGGTTTCGCGTACCAGCCCGGTTATCTGTATACGCTCGAAGTCGACGAATACCACGTCGCGCAGCCGCCGGCCGACGGTTCGTCGATCCGCTGGGTGCTCAAGCGTGTCGTCGAGCGCCGCCAGGCGAACTGACGGCCGCGCTTACGCGGTCGGCCGCGACGCCACCGCACGCGGCGGCGCAGCCGCATCGATCCGCCGGAACACGACGGACGACATCAGCGTGACCGCGCCCATGCACGCGAACGACAGCATGAAACCGTGCGCCATCGAGCCCTGATAGGCGGCGAACACGTTGACGAGGCCGCCGCCGATCGACACGCCGAGCCCCATCGCCAGCATCTGCATCATCGTGAACAGGCTGTTGCCGCTGCCGGCGTCGGCATGCGACAGCCCCTTGAGCGTCACGCCGTTCATCGCGGCGAACTGCATCGAGTTCGCGGTGCCGAACACGATCAGCAGCACGATCTCCAGCACCGGCGCGGGTCGCACCGACACCAGCGCGAACCCCGCGATCGCGCAACCGACGATCGCCGTATTCACGACGAGAAACGCCGCATAGCCGAAGCGCTTCACGAGCGGCGCGATCCAGCGTTTCGCGATCACGCCCGCGATCGCGGCCGGCAGCATCATCAGCCCCGATTGCAGCGGCGTATAGCCGAGCTGCACCTGCATCAGCAGCGGCAGCATGAACGGCACCGAACTTGTGCCGATCCGGCACAGCAGGTTGCCGAGCAGCCCCGAACCGAAGTTGGGCTCGCGGAACAGCCCGAGCCGGAACAGCGGCTGCGCGCGCCGCCGCGCATGCGGCAGGTACGCGAGCGCGCTCGCCAGCCCGAGCGCGGCGAGCCCGGCCGCCCAGGCGGCGCGATGCGCGGGCATCGGCGGGTCGATCGCGAGCGACAGCGCGATCATCGCGACCGACAGCAGCGCACAGCCGACGAAGTCGAACGGCGGCGGCTGCGTCGCCTGGTCGTGCGGCAGGTAGCGCTGCACGGCGACGAAGCCGACCACGCCGACCGGCACGTTGACGATGAACACCCAGTGCCAGGAAATCGCCTGCGTGAGCCAGCCGCCGAGCGTCGGCCCGACGATCGGGCCGAGTTGGCCGGCGATCGACACGAATGCGATCGCGGCCACGTACTGTTCGCCCGGCACGCGGCGCAGCACGGCGAGCCGCCCGATCGGCAGCAGCATCGAGCCGCCGATACCCTGCACGGCGCGCGCGACGACGAGCTGGCCGAGCGTATGCGACGCCGCGCAGCCGATCGACGCGAGCACGAACACGAGGATCGCGACCGAGAACACGCGGCGCGTGCCGAACCGGTCGGCGAGCCAGCCGGACGCCGGCGTGAGCATCGCCATCGTCAGCGTATAGACGACCACGACGGGTTGCATCGCGAGCGGCGACGCGTGCAGGCTTTGCGCGATCGAAGGCAGCGCGGTGTTGACGATCGTCGTGTCGAGCGACTGCATGAAGAACGCAGCGGCGACGATCCAGAGCAGCGCGGAGTGTGTGGGTTCCCGGGACATGACGAAATACGTGGTGCGACAGCCGGACCGGCACCTGCCGGTCTTCAAGCGCTCGATGGTACCGATTCCGGTGGTCATCGGGAAGCTGCCTCAAGACGTTGACTGCCATCGGTATTGCCGATGACAATGCGCCATGCTCAATCCCGTCTGGCTCAAGACGTTCGCGACCGTCACGAACTGCCGCAGCTTCACCGAAGCGGGGCGGCAGCTCGGGCTCAACCAGTCGAGCGTCAGCGAACACATCCGTCGTCTCGAGGAGAGCGTCGGCCGGCGGCTGTTCGTCCGCGACACGCATTCGATCGCGATGACGGCCGACGGCGAGGCGCTGCTCGTGCATGCCAACGTGATCCTGCAGGCGCTGAACCGCGCGGAATCGCAGTTCCGCAAGCCGCGGCTGCAAGGCCGCGTGCGGCTCGGCGCGCCCGACGACCTCGCGCTCGTCGCGTTGCCGGACGTGCTGGCCGGGTTCCGCGCCGCGCACCCCGACGTCGCGCTGGAGATCACGACCGGCATGACGAGCCAGCTTTACGAACTGCTGGATGCGGGCGCGCTCGACCTGATGATCGGCAAGCGGCGGCTCGGCGAGCGGCGCGGCACGCCGCTGCTGCGCGCGCGGCTCGAATGGGTTGCGCGACCCGGCACGGTCGTCGACCTGGAACGGCCGCTACCGCTGGTGCTGGTCGCGGAGCCGAGCGTCACGCGCGCGGTGGTGCTGAACGCGCTTGCGGAGAAGGGGATCGGCTGGGAAGTCGTGTGTTCGAGCAGCAGCCAGCCAGGTTGCATCGCGGCCGCCCGCGCGGGGCTCGGCCTCACCGCGACGTCGCACTACCTGTCCACGCGCGGGCTCGCGCCGCTCGTCAACGGCGCTGCGCTGCCTGCGCTGCCGGATATCGAATTCATCGCGCTGGCCGCGAAGCGGCTCAGCCAGCCGGCCGGCACGCTGCTCGAACTGCTGGAAACCAGCGACCTGCGCGCATCGGGCACGGACGCGTAGCGCACGCGATACGCGTGATGCGCCCGCATCCGGCGCCCGCGCCGCGCATCGTCATGCAGACCGCTTCTGCGAAATCACGAGCAGCGCGCCGTTCTTGTCCTCCAGCACCGCGCGGTATTCGTGCGGCCCGGCCTGCACGGGCACGCGCACCGACGCGCCGGCCTTCACGACCCGCGCCATCGCCGCATACAGGTCGTCGTCCTCGTCGATGCGCAGCGTGAGCGCCGCGCGCTCGACGATCTGCTCGTCGCCCGCGACCAGCGCGATCGTCAGTGGGCCGCCGTCGAGCGCGCAATAACGGTCGCCATCGCGGAATTTCACGTTCAGGCCCAGTCCGTCGACGAACAGCGGCAACGCCGTGTCGATGTTGTCGACCGGATACAGCAGCATCGATACCTTCATCCCGGCTCTTCCTTGTCTTGATGTGGGCGGCGTGCAACGCGCCGCCGTTCGATGCTAGCGCGCCGTTCGCGCCGTCACGCAGTCCGATCGGATGACCGTGAAACCCCTCTGTCCCCGTGTGCGTGCCGTTACTCCAAACAGACGATGCCCGCGCCCGCCCGCGCGCCGACACTCCCATTCGTGGACCGTCGCTATTCGTCCGTATCGTGCGGGCGGGCCGCACGACCCCGACTCGTCCAACATACATGGAGACGCACGCAATGAAGTTTTCCCTTATCTATGAAGCCCAGACCACCGACGCGACGCGCGAGGGCGACCACCGGGTGTTCAAGGAGACGGTCGAACAGGCGCTGCTCGCCGAGCAGGTCGGCTTCGACACGATCTGGTGTGTGGAGCACACGTCGCTGACCAACTATGCGCACATGAGCGCGCCGGAAACCTTCCTTGCGTACCTGGCCGGCCGCACGACGCGCATCGGCCTCGGCCACGGCGTCGTGTGCCTGCCGCCGGCGATGAACCACCCGATCAAGGTCGCCGAGCGCGTCGCGCTGCTCGACATCCTGTCGGGCGGCCGCGTGCATTTCGGCGTCGGCAAGGGCGGCAGCCAGCAGGAAGCGGGCGCGTTCGGCTACGACCTCAACGAACTGCAGCCGATGATCGACGAATCGATGTACCTCGTACCGAAGATGTTCGTGCAGGACGAGATCGAGCACGACGGCACGTACATCAAGATCCCGAAGCGCCCGATCCACCCGAAGCCGTTCCAGGATCCGCACCCGCCGATGTACCTCGCGTGCACGAACACCGACGCGCTGCTGCGCGCCGGCCAGCGCGGGATGGGCGCGCTGGTGCTCGGCTTCGGCGGCCCGGACGAAGTCGCGAAGAAGAACGCGGTGTACCGCGAAGCGTGGGCGAACCGCAAGCCGGAAGACCAGGTCGGCTTCCGTCCGACCCAGCACCTCGCGGCGCTGTGCCCGACGGTCGTGATGGCCGACGGCCAGGCCGCCCGCAAGATCGGCATCCGCGGCCAGCGCTATTTCATGGAATCGCTCGCGTACTGGTACACGGGCGGCGAGCGTCCGGATCCGGCGAAGTGGGGCGACGATCTCGTGCAGGCCGACACGGGCGAGATGGTGATCCGCTCGCGCTTCGCGTCGGAGGAAGTCGTCGTGAACTTCGCCGATCCGGCGCTCGCGATGATGAACCCGAACCACGCGTACGGCACGGTGGACGACTGCATCGGCTATGTCGGCCGCCTGCAGGAAGCCGGCGTCGACGAAGTGCTGTTCCTGTGCCAGATGGGCACGGTGCCGCATGAAGCGCAGATGGAGACGATCCGCAACATCGGCGAGCACGTGATCCCGTTCTTCAACAAGGAGCAGGAGCGCGCCTGCGCGTAATGCGGGCCGGGCCGCGCCCGTCGTCCCTTCGGACGATGCGGCGCGGCCGTGCGACGCCGACCATCGGCAGCAGGACCCATCGCTCGCGGCGCGCGCCGCGACGAACCACTTTGAGAGAGACGGGAGCAGGCGCCGCCGCGCGCGCTCCGTTCCACAGGAGACATTCGTGCATCGCGACAACGATTCGAACGCACTGGCCGCCACGCTGATCGCCCGGGCCGAGGCGCTTGCGCAGACGCTCGCCGGCCGCGCCGCGCAGGCGGAAGCGCAGGGCCGCATCCCGGCCGAGACGATCGCCGACATGCAGGCCGCCGGCTTCTTCAAGGTGCTGCAGCCGAAGCGCTACGGCGGCTACGAGCTCGATCCGCAGGCCTTCTTCGACATCCAGATGGCGCTCGCGCGCGGCTGCATGTCGACCGCGTGGGTGTACGGCGTCGTCGGCGTGCACAACTGGCAGCTCGCGCTGTTCGACGAACGTGCGCAGCAGGACGTGTGGGGCAACGACCCGGCGACCCTGATCGCGTCGACCTACATGCCGGTCGGCCGCGTGACGCCGGTCGACGGCGGCTTCCGCCTGTCGGGCCACTGGAAATTCTCGAGCGGCAGCGAACTGTGCGAATGGGTGTTCCTCGGCGCGCTGGTGCCGCCGGCCGAAGCCGGCCAGCCGCCCGAATACCGGACCTTCCTGCTGCCGAAATCCGACTACCGGATCCAGCAGGACTGGGACGTGCTCGGCCTGCGCGCGACGGGCAGCCACGACATCGTCGTCGATGACGTGTTCGTGCCGGCGTACCGCACGCACAAGGCGATCGACGGGATGATGGGCACGAGTCCCGGCCTCGCCGTGAACGATGCGCCGCTGTTCAAGCTGCCGTTCGCGCAGATCTTCGTGCGCGCGGTGTGCACGTCGTGCATCGGCGCGCTGCAGGGCGCGCTCGACGATTTCACCGGCTATGCGACGACGCGGGTGTCCGCGAACAGCGGCGCGAAGACGACCGACGATCCGGGCGCGCAGAACGCATGCGCGAACGCGGCCGTCGCGATCGACGAGATGAAGGTGCTGCTCAAGCGCAATTTCGCGGAACTGATGGCGTCGGTCACCGGCGGCCCGGCCGTGTCGATCGAGCGCCGCGTGCATTTCCGCTACCAGTCCGCGCAGGTCGCCGAGCGCTGCGCGCAGGCCGCGAACGCGCTGCTGCGCTACGCGGGCGGCAACGGCATCTATCACCGCAATCCGCTGGTGCGCCGTTTCCTCGACCTGCACGCGGCCCGCGCGCACTACGCGAACAACGTGGACCGTTTCGGCCAGAACCTCGGCGCCGTGATGCTCGGCCGCGAGAACACCGACTTCTTCATCTGACGAGGCCGCGATGAACGACCCGCAAGCGCAGCAATACGTGTTCGACGTGGTGGTCGTGGGTTCGGGCGCGGGCGCGCTGCTCGCCGCGTGCCGCGCGGCCGACCGCGGCCTGTCCGTCGTCGTGATCGAGAAGACGGCGCTATACGGCGGTACGTCGGCCGTGTCGGGCGGCGGCATCTGGGTGCCGTGCAACCACCATATCGCGGAGCTGGGCGCGACCGATTCGCGCGAGGCCGCGCGCCGCTATATCGACGTGTGCGTGGCCGGTGCGTCGACGCCCGACAAGATCGACGCGTATCTCGACCGCGCACCGGAGATGCTGCGCTACCTGGAATCGAAGACGCCCGTGCGTTACCAGTCGCTGCCGAAGTACGCGGACTATTTCCAGAAAGTGCCGGGCGCGATGCCGGGCTATCGCGCGCTCGATCCGCTGCCGTTCGACGGCGGGCTGCTCGGCGACGAATTCGACCGGCTGCGGCCACCGTCGCCCGGCACGCTGATCGGCGGACGCGTCGCGGTGACGTCGAAGGAAGCGCATACGCTGTTCTCGCGCGGGCCCGGCTTCATGAAGCTCGCGATCGCGCAGTTCGGCCGCTACTGGCTCGACATCGGGATGCGCCGCCGCACGCGGCGCGACCGGCGCCTGACGCTCGGCAACGCGCTGATCGGCGGGCTGCGCCGCGCGCTGCTCGACCGCAACGTGCCCGTGTGGCTCGACACGCCGATGCGCGACCTGCTCGAGGCGGACGGCCGCGTGACGGGCGTGCGCGCGCAGCGCTTCGGGCAGCCCGTGACGATCGCCGCACGGTGCGGCGTGATCCTCGGCGCGGGCGGCTTCGAGCGCAACCAGCCGATGCGCGAGCGCTACCTGCCGCAGCCGACACAGGCGCAGTGGAGCGCGACGCCGCCGTCCAACACCGGCGACGCGATCGCCGAAGGCCACCGGCTCGGCGGCGCGCTCGCGCTGATGGAGCACGTGTGGGGCGCGCCGACGGTTAGTGTGGCGGGCGAGGAGAAGCAGCGCGCGCTGTTCGTCGAACGCAACCTGCCGGGCTGCGTGATCGTCAACCGTCTCGGCAAGCGTTTCGTCAACGAGGCCGCGCCGTATTCCGAATTCGTGCCGGCGATGTACCGCGACCATGCGCGCACCGGCGCGAGCGTGCCCGCGTGGATGGTGTTCGACGCGCGCTTTCGCCGCAAGTATCCGTGCGGGCCGATCATGCCGGCGTCGATGATGCCCGATTCGCGGATTCCGGCAGCGTTTCGCGACGTGCTCGTGAAGGCCGACACGATCGACGCGCTCGCCGCGCGGATCGGCGTCGACGCGGCCGGCCTGCGCGACACGCTGCGCGACATGGCGCGCTACGCGGTCACCGGCATCGACGAAGCGTTCGGCAAGGGCGACAACGCGTTCGATACGTACTACGGCGATCCGCAGAACACGCCGAACCCGTGCCTCGGGCCGGTCGACCAGGCGCCGTTCTACGCGGTGCGGATCGACGCGGGCGACATCGGCACGAAGGGCGGGCTCGTCACCGACGCGCTGGCCCGCGTGCTGCGCGCCGACGGCGAGCCGATCGACGGCCTCTACGCGATCGGCAACACCAGCGCATCGATGATGGGCGCGAGCTACCCCGGCGCGGGCTCGACGCTCGGTCCGGCGATGACCTTCGGGTATATCGCCGCCGACCACCTGGCCGCGCAGGCGGCCGACGCCGGCGACCGGCCAGCCCGGCCATCCACGACTGAACTTGACGGAGTCCGACCATGAGCGATCTCACCACCCATCCGCTGCGCACCGACATGCTGCTCGCGATGCGCCGCCTCGCGCGCTCCGTCACGGTCATCAGCAGCGCGCACGACGGCCGGCGCTACTCGATGTCCGCGACCGCGGTCGATTCGCTGTCGACCGATCCGCCTTCGCTGCTGATCTGCATCAACCGCACATCGTCGCTGTATCCGCCGCTCGATGCGGGCGCGCCGTTCTGCGTGAACGTGCTGTCGGCGCGCCACGAAGGCATCGCTATCGACTGCAGCGGCCGCCTGAAGGGCGAAGCGCGCTTCACGACCGGCGACTGGCATACGTCGCCGCACGGCGTGCCGTATCTGCGCGACTCGCAGGCGAGCCTCGTGTGCGAGCAGGACGGCCGCTTCGAATACGGCACGCATACGGTGTTCATCGGGCGTATCCACGAGGTGCTGATGAGCGGCGATGTCGATCCGCTCGTCTATCTCGACGGCGCCTATACGACGCCCGGCGCGCCCGTGAGCCGCGTGGCCGCGTGACGGCCGCACGGGTTTTCCAGCATCCGCAAGAGACGATTCATGACACGCAGACTGAACGGCAACACCGCGAACGTTGACGATGCCCGGCCCGGTGCCGGCGCGTCGGCCGCGCGCGAGTTCGTGCGCACGCTCGGCGGTGCGGCAGCGCATGTGCTGAACGCGTTCGCGTGCGTCGCGCCGGCGCTTGCGTCGAACGCAGCGCTGGTCGTCGCCGGCCGTGAAGCCGGCCGCGGCGAGGGTGCCCGGCACATCGCCGGCACAGCGTGAGGAACCGGCCATGAGCGATTCGCGCTTCCACCGGCTGACCGTTGCGGAAGTGATTTTCGAAAGCGACGACGCGTTCTCGTTCGTGTTCGACGTGCCCGCCGCGTTGCGTGACGCATTCGCGTACCGGCCCGGGCAGTTCCTGACGCTGAACGTACCGTGCGCGGACGCGACCGTCGCGCGCTGCTATTCGCTGTCGAGCGCCCCCGGCATCGACGCCGCACCGAAGATCACCGTCAAGCGCGTGCGCGACGGCCGCGCGTCGAACTGGCTGTGCGACCGCGTGCAGGCAGGCGACGCGCTCGACGTGCTGCCGCCGGCAGGCGTGTTTACGCCGCGCACGCTCGACGGCGACCTGCTGCTGTTCGCGGGCGGCAGCGGCATCACGCCCGTGCTGTCGATCCTGAAATCGGCGCTCGTGCACGGGCGCGGAATGCTGACGCTGATCTATGCGAACCGCGACGAGCGCTCGGTGATTTTTCGCGACGAGCTGCAGCAGCTCGCGCAGCGCCATCCGGGCCGCATGCGCGTGATCCACTGGCTCGACAGCGTGCAGGGCATACCGCACCAGCGCCATCTCGAGGAGCTCGCGCGGCCGTTCAGCCAGCAGGAGACATTCATCTGCGGGCCTGCGCTGTTCATGGAGAACGCGCTGGCCGCGATGCTCGGCCTCGGGCTGCCGCGTGCGCGCGTGCATGTCGAGCGGTTCGCGTCGCTGCCCGATGCACCGGCGCAGGCCGATGCTTCGGCGTCAGCCGCGGCAACGGCGGCGCCCGGCGACGGCGCGGCGATCGAGACGGTGCTCGACGGCGACGCGTTCGCGTTCGACAGCGCGCCCGGCGAAACGCTGCTCGACGCGATGCTGCGCGCGGGCGTGCCCGCACCGAATTCCTGCCGGATGGGGCAATGCGGCGCGTGCATGTGCCGGATCGAACGCGGCGAGGTCGCGCTCGACAGCAACCATGTGCTCGACGACGACGAGATCGCGGCCGGCTGGACGCTCGCCTGTTGCGCGCGGCCCGCGAGCGATGCGCTGCGCGTGGTGTTTCCCGATTGAGCCGTGCCGCGCCGCCGGCGCGCACGGCAACCCTGATGCCTATACGACGATGGACAATGAAATCCTGACCACGCCCGCGCTGATCGCGCGGGCTGCTGCGCGCCACGGCGCGCATCCGGCGATCGAGTCGGAGCATGGCCGGCTGACCTACGCGGAACTCGACGCGGCGCGTCTCGACGCGGCCCGCGCGCTGCTGGCAAGCGGCATCGATGCCGGCGACCGCATCGCGGTCTGGGCGCCGAACCTGCCGCAATGGATCGTCGCGGCGCTTGCGATCCACACCGTCGGCGCGATCCTCGTGCCGGTCAATACACGGATGAAGGGGATGGAGGTCGGCGGCATCCTGCACGACGGCGGCGCGCGGCTGCTGTTCTGCTCCGGCACGTTCCTCGGCGAATCCTATCCGGCGATGCTCGCGCCGCACCGGCCCGCGACGCTCGAGCGCGTCGTCGTGTTCGACGGCGAACCGCCGCCCGGCGCGCGCGACGAGACCTGGAACGCGTTCCTCGCGCGCGGCGCGGCGGTGCCGCTGTCCGCGGTGCGCGAGCGCGAGGCGCGGGTGACGCCCGACACCGTGATGGACCTGATGTTCACGTCCGGCACGACGGGCCGCCCGAAGGGCGTGATGACCGCGCACGGCCAGAACCTGCGCGCCGCGCAGGCGTGGGCGACGATCGCGGGCGTGCGCCACGACGACCGCTACCTGATCGTCAATCCGTTCTTCCATACGTTCGGCTACAAGGCCGGCTGGCTTGCCGCGCTGTCGAGCGGCGCGACCGTGCTGCCGCAGCTCGTGTTCCAGCCGGCCGACGTGCTGCGGCGTGTCGCCGACGAGTGCGTGTCGGTGCTGCCCGGCCCGCCGACGCTGTACTACGCGCTGCTCGACGCGCCCGATCGCGCGACGCGCGACCTGTCGTCGCTGCGGATCGCGGTGACGGGCGCGGCGGCGATCGCGCCGAGCCTGATCGAGCGGATGCGCGCGGAGCTCGGCTTCGAGACGGTGCTGACCGGCTACGGGCTGACCGAATCGTGCGGCTTCGCGACGCTGTGCCGGCACGGCGACGATGCCGAGACCGTCGCCTATACGTCGGGCCGGCCGATGCCGGATGTCGAGCTGCGCATCGCGGGGCCGGGCGGCGAGCCGCTCGGGCCGGACGAGACCGGCGAGATCTGGGTGCGCGGCTACAACGTGATGCGCGGCTACTTCAACCAGCCGGACGCGACGCGCGATACCGTCGATGCGGAGGGCTGGTTGCATACGGGCGATCTCGGCTGCGTCGATGAAAACGGCAACCTGAAGATCACCGATCGCATCAAGGACATGTTCATCGTCGGCGGCTTCAACTGCTATCCGGCGGAGATCGAGCGGCTGCTTGCGGCGCATCCTGCGATCGCGCAGGTCGCGCTGGTCGGCGTGCCCGATACGCGGCTGGGCGAGGTCGGGCACGCGTATGTCGTGCTGCGTCCGGGCGCGCATGCCGACGCCGATGAACTGAACGACTGGGCGCGCCGCAACATGGCGAACTACAAGGTGCCGCGGCATTTCACGTTCGTCGAGCAACTGCCGACGAGCGCGGCGGGGAAGGTGCTGAAGTACCGGCTGCGCGCGGGGACCGAGGCGGCGGCTTGATTGCCGCCGCGACACACGAACAGGATGGATGCATGAACGACAACGGATTTCCGCAGGGCGCGGTGCTGGTGTTCGGCGGCAGCGGCGGGATCGGGCAGGGCGTCGCGCTCGAGTTTGCGCGTGCCGGCGTGCCGGTCGCGGTGGGCTACCGCAGCAAAGCCGACGTGGCCGGGCGGGTCGCGCGCGACATTCGTGTCGAAGGCGTCGCGGCCACCACGCACTGCGTGGACGTGACCGATCCCGCGCAGGTCGACGCCGCGCTCGCGGCCGCGATCGACGCGCATGGCCGCGTGCACACGGTCGTCTGGGCGGCCGGGCCGTTCGTGAACCAGCGCCATATCGGCGACATGACGCACGACGACTGGCGCCGTGCGATCGAGGTCGAGACGATCGGGTTCTTCGTGGCGGCGAAAGCCGCGCTGCCGCATTTCCGCGCATCGGGCGGCGGGTCGTTCGTGACGCTCGGCTCGGCCGGACACCTGCGCTGGCCCGATCGCGACGGGCTGTCGGTCGCGCCGAAGGCGGCGAACGAGGCGCTGGTCAAGGGGCTCGCGCGCGAAGAGGGGCGTTACAACATTCGCGCGAATTCGATCCTGGTCGGCGTGATCGAGGCCGGGATGTTTCCGGTGCTGCTCGAACAGGGGCAGTTCGACCAGGCGTGGATCGACGAGACGCAGAAGATGCTCGCGCTCAAGCGCTGGGGGAAGGCGCACGACGTGGGGCGGGCGGCGGTGTTTCTGGCGTCGGACCGCGCTGACTACGTGACGGGGCAGCAGTTGAATGTTTCCGGCGGGTACGGGTTGTAGCGGGTGTGAAGAAGCCCGCTTGGACGAGCGGGCTTCGGAGTCGCTTGAGGCGCTATCAGTTGTCTTGGGCAGTGACATCACCCGTTTGTGCAATCTTTGTCAGTATGCGCTTTTGGTATGCGTACCACGATGTCAGGCATTCCTTGTCGCGACAATTTTTCTCTCGGAAATTCCACTGTTTGCGTGTCCGCTCAACAAACGCGGTTTTGTCGATGACGGCATCTTTCGCTTGTTGGTATGTCGCGGCGAGATCCCGGTCGGCGGCTGCAAGATCCGCATCGTGACAGATCAGAAATTCAGGAATGGACTTGGCTTTAGCACAGTCGAAGCTCGTTTGTTGCAAAGGGGAAGCCATCGCATCGCTTGCGGGTTGGTTGGCAATCGGTTGAGCGACAGGTAAGTTCGATTGTGTCGAGGGCGGGATGTTCACTGACGGCTGCGATTGATTCAGCGCTGCCGTGCGTTGACCATAGGGAGTCAGTTGCCCGGACATCGCGTCTTCGATCATCGCGCCGATTAGTGAATTAGGTACAACCCGGATTGTTTCGGTTTTTAGAATCGAGTCGCCGGCCATGGTTTGAGACTTGGCAAAATTGCACGGAGCCTGGCAAGTGATGCGATTTGAAATATTCGGATTGTCCTCGTCGACCAATAGCAGAATATAGCTACCATCCCTCAAGCCAACGTAGCGCATCATGACAAGCGCCTTCGTTGCCTTTCCTGCTCTCACGTCGTCTTCACTGAGCGCTGGCTCGTAACCATACGTGCCATCCTGGCTCATCGCGTAACTGTGTGAAGGGGGCGGGGGCGCAGTAACTACCGGCGGTGGCGGTTGTTGTGGCGTGGTGGTATCGCTGGACGCACTGGAGCTCGTCGCCGATGATTGAGTACCGTTGTCGGATTGTTTTGAATTACAACCCGCCATCACGGCTGCAGCCAATAAAAGAAGTGCGATGCGATTCACAATTCCCCCGCTAGTCGATTGGTCTTATTAATTGCCGATGGCTAGCCCGGATTATTAGAGACGCGCTGCCCCACCAGTGATTTTCTGGTGGCCGGGTCGATTGCCAAATCGGCTTGCTCTTGGTCGACGGATTGTACCAAGACGTCTGGCTCGGGTGTCGTTATAGCAAGCCAATAAATCAGCATATCGTGAATGTGTTCACTTCACGGACAGGCGCGTCGGTATGCACGATATTGACGGTGGGGCGCGTTGTGGAACATGAAATTGTCATTCACCTTCTTCCGACCGCCACGCAGTGCGGAGTACCGATCAGCTCGCTGCCGTCGTTTCGACTCGTGTATTGATCCTTTAACGGACGAGATGCTTGCGTCCGCATCGGTATTCACCCTGCGTCGCCATGCGCGATCGCGCGTCCGCATCGCTTGCCCCCGGTGCGAGGTCACATCTTTGCAACGCTTCTTCGATGCATTCCGCCGCACGCGATTGACGGCAGTGACGACTCGCGTGCGCTGACGGCCGTCCGGCCTTGTTCAGCACGCATTGCGGCATCGACGCGCGATACGGCAAATCCCGTGTTCCGGCATGGCCGCCGAATATCGATACGTTCCTGAAACATTTCCCCCGATTTCGCCCTGCGTGACCGCCCGTGTCCGGCGGTGACGCTTGTCCCGCTTTGGTTTGCGCCGCATGGCACGCGCTTTGCGATTGACCCGGTGCCGCTGGTGCAAACGAAATTGGCCAGAACGATGAGCGCATCGGCGGCATGCAACGACATCGAAACAAACGGGGAATCGGATCGGGTCGCGGGTGCCGCCTGTTGCAGCGTCCGCGCCGCGCATGTCGTATCGGCCATGCGCACGGGGCAGCGCGTTCCCGGTCCGTCGAACAGCAAGCGTGCTTGCAAGGTGTCGTGCCGGGGTTCGCACCACGCGTGGCGACGGAGGCCACATGCGGCGGGGCGGTGCGCCCGGCACATGTCGGGGGAGGCGCCCGTGAAAACGACAGTGAACCAATGGGCTGCGGTTGCGGTGATGTTCGCCGCGAGCGCGCACGCGCAGGAGATCTACCTGCAGGGCGGCACGCAGGGCGTCGGCATCGGTGCCGCCGTGAGCTTCAATTCGATGCTGGGTGCGCACGCGGATTTCAATGCGATCGATCTTTCGCATGACTTCACGGTGGCCGGCAATCGCTATCAGGACGACCTGAAGCTGCGCCAGGGCGGCTTGTACGCGGACATCTTTCCGTGGCGAGGCAGCGGATTCCGGGCGACGATCGGGCTGCGCTTCAACGACGACGAACTCCGCGGCGTATCGGTGCCGACCAACGGCACCTATGTATTCGGCGGCAAGCGCTTTCCGGCGATGCCGGGGATGTACGCGGTGGCGGACGCGCGCTATCCGACCGTGATGCCGTATGTCGGGATCGGCTACGGGCACCGCCCGGCGTCGAAAGGGCTGGGATTCGTCGCTGACATCGGCGTCGCGTACGGGATACCGAAATGTTCGTACACGCTGTCGCCGGAACTGGCGGCCGCGGCCGGACCGGCGAAGAGCCAGGTTCTGGTGGCCAGCGGGCTGGACGAATTGCGGCAGGTGATGTCGCGCTATCGGTGGTACCCGGTTTTGCAGATCGGGATTTCGTATCGGTTCTGACGGATGCGCTGTCGTTGTGCGCGCCGCACATCAGCGAATAGCCGGTCAGCCGACTTTTCCGTCGTTCCGATCCGGCTTACCTTGCGGACAGCAGTTCGACGTGTCGGGCGAGCGGCGGAAGCCGGATGGATTCATGCCGGCCGTTGCCGTTCGCCGACGCCAACCACACCGTCTTCTGTCCATTCATGACGATGATAGCAATGCTTGCATTTCACGCTCATGGCGCTATCATTGATAGCAATCTGGATGGAGGGACCTATGGCAAATCTACTGGTGCGTAACGTGGATGACAGTATCGTTCAGAGCCTGCGCGAGCAGGCTGCGGCAAACGGCAGGAGTGCCGAGGCCGAACATCGGGCCATTCTGGCCGATGCGCTCGGCCGGCCGAAGCGAAGGACATTTGCGCAAGTGCTGATGAGCATGCCCGATGTTGGCGAAGACACGGATTTCCAACGTGTTCAGGATTCCGGCGAGGTCAGGCGTGTTTTTGATTGATACGAACGTCATCAGCGAAATCAGGAAGGGCAAGCGAACCAACCGCGGCGTGCGGGCGTTCTTCAGGCAGGCAGAGGCCGACGCAAGCCCGCTTTATCTGTCCGTCGTGACGGTGGCAGAACTTCGGCGCGGCGTCGATCTGATCCGTCATCGCGGCGATCACCCGCAGGCATCGGCGCTCGAAGCATGGATGGCGACGATCCTGTCCGGCTATGCGCCGAACATCCTGCCGGTCGATATCGAGATCAGCCAGATGTGGGGGCATTTGCGCGTGCCCGATCCGGCGAACGAACTCGACAAACTGATCGCGGCCACCGCGCTGATCAACGATCTCACGGTCGTCACGCGCAACGTCGACGATTTCGCTCGCACCGGCGCCCGGCTTCTGAACCCGTTCGATTGATTCGGGTTGCCGCACCGCGGCAACCTGCTCCCGCTTCCCGTCTTTCCCGGCACACGTAGCCCGTTCCGCCGGGCTTCCGTGCTTCCCCGCGCCGTCACGATTCCCCGCCGCCTCTCGTCCCAACAGACGATGTAACACCACCCCCGACCGGCCAGAATCCTTTCACGAACAACGGATTCTGAACCAGGAGGAGGCCGACATGATCGATGTCCGTGCGCTTGGCTATCTCGTCGTCGAGGCGACGCGCGTCGATGCGTGGCGCCGCTACGCGGAAGACGTGCTGGGCATGCAGGCGCTCGACGCGCCCGACGGCGCGTTGTACCTGAAGATGGACGAGCGCGATTTCCGTTACGTGATCGTCCCCGGTGCGACCGACCGCTATTTCGCGTCGGGCTGGGAACTGCCCGACGGCGCCGCGTTCGACGCCGCGCTTGCGGCGCTGCAACGCGCAGGCGTCGAGCCGGTACGTGCAAGCCGCGACGAAGCCGGGCTGCGTCGCGTGCAGGCGATGGCGTGGTGCACCGACCCGTCCGGCAACCGCCACGAGCTGTATTGGGGCGCGCGCTGCGATTTCCGCCGCTTCGTGTCGCCGCTCGGCGTGCCGCGCTTTGTCACGGGCGACATGGGCCTCGGCCACGCGGTGCTGCCCGCGCCGCAGTTCGATGCCACCGACGCGTTCGTGCGCGACGTGCTCGGCTTCGAGCTGTCCGACATCTTCCGCGTGAAGTTCACGCCCGATCCGGCCGAACCCGAGAAGCGCATCCATTTCATGCACTGCCGCAACGCGCGCCATCACAGCCTCGCGCTGTTCGAGATGGCCGTGCCGTCGGGCTGCGTGCACGTGATGGCCGAAGTCGACTCGATGGACGAGGTCGGCCGCGCGCTGGATCGCGTGGCCGCGCACGACGTGAAGATGTCCGCGACGCTCGGCCGGCACTGCAACGACCAGATGATCTCGTTCTACATGAAGACCCCCGGCGGCTTCGATCTCGAATACGGCTTCGGCGGCCTCACGGTCGACTGGTCGAAGCATGCGGTGTTCGAGGCCACCAAGGTGAGCCAGTGGGGCCACGATTTCAGCATCGGATACCGGTAAGCAAGCAACGATGACGATGAAACCTCTCGATAAAACGATGTCCGCGCGCGACGTGGTCGCGCAACTCGCCGACGGCATGACGATCGGCGTCGGCGGATGGGGGCCGCGGCGCAAGCCGATGGCGCTGGTGCGCGAGATCGCGCGCTCGAACCTGAAGGACCTGACGGTCGTTGCGTATGGCGGCGCCGATGTCGGCCTGCTGTGCGCGGCGGGCAAGGTGCGCAAGGTGGTGTTCGGCTTCGTGTCGCTCGACGTGATTCCGCTCGAACCGCATTTCCGCCGGGCGCGCGAGCAGGGTCGCATCGACGTGCTCGAACTCGACGAAGGGATGCTGCAGCTCGGCCTGCGCGCGGCCGCCGCGCGCCTGCCGTTCCTGCCGACGCGCGCCGGGCTCGGCACCGCGCTGCTCGATCACGCGCCGGAACTGCGCACGGTGCGCTCGCCGTACGACGACGGCGAGACGCTGCTGGCGATGCCGGCGATCGAGCTCGACGTCGCGCTGCTGCACGTGAACGCGGCCGACCGGATGGGCAACACACGCATCGACGGCCCCGATCCGTTCTTCGACGCCTGGATGGCGCGCGCCGCGCAGCGCTGCTACGTGTCGGCGGAAACGGTCGACGCGTCACTCGCGAGCGAAGACCTCGACGCCGCGCGACGCAACCCGTTCGAGCGTTCGCTCGTCACCGGCGTCGTGCACGTGCCGGGCGGTGCGCATCCGACGTCGTGCGGGCCAGCCTACGGCTGGGACCTGCCGCACCTGCGCGCGTATTGCGCAAGCGCGGAAGACGACGCGAAGACGGCGGCGTACCTGCGCGACGTGGTCGGCCAGGACGAACGCCAGTATCTAGAAAGCGTCGGCGGCCTGTCGCATGTGTCGACGCTGCCGTTGCCGATTCTGTAAAGGAGCGCCTGTGAGCGAATCTCTCGACCATTCCCTCGCGGAACTGATGATCGTCGCGTCCGCGCGACTCTGGCGCGACGACGGCGAAGTGCTGGCGACCGGCATCGGCACGGGCCCGCGGCTCGCGGCCGGCCTCGCGCGGCTCGCGTACAACAACGGGCTGATGCTGACCGACGGCGAAGCGTATCTCGTCGAGGAGCCGGTGCCGCTCGGCCCGCGTCCCGACGGCTATCGCGTGAAGGCGAGCGGCTGGATGACCTACGAACGCGTGTTCGACTGTCTGTGGCACGGCCGCCGCCACGCGCTCGTGATGCCGACGCAGATCGACCGCTTCGGTCAGGCCAACATCTCGTGGCTCGGCGACGACTACGCGCGCCCGAAAACTCAACTGCTTGGCGCGCGCGGCTTCCCCGGCAACTCGACGAACCACGCGAACTCGTTCTTCGTCAGCGGCCACGGCAAGCGCACGTTCGTTGCCGGCGAGGTCGACATGGTGTGCACGGTCGGCTACAACCCGGCGCGCCGGCTGCCCGGGATGAAGACCTTCGTCGACCTGCGCAGCATCGTCACCGACCTGTGCGTGATGGATTTCGGCGGGCCCGACCACGCGATCCGCGTGCGCTCGCTGCATCCCGGCGTGAGCTTCGACGAGGTGCAGGACGCGACGGGCTTCCCGCTGATCGCGCATCCGGAACTCGGCACGACGGCCGCGCCGAATGCGGAAGACTTGCGCATCGTGCGCGCGCTCGATCCGCACAACCTGCGCGCGACGATCGTGCGCAACAATCCGGCGCCGCGCCGGGGATGAGGTCCGACATGGAAGCGACCCAGGTGACGTTCGGCGACGGTGTCGTCGACTACGCGGTCGAGGACGGCATCGCGACGATCACGATGAACCGCCCCGAGTATCACAACGCGCAGAACTCGAAGATGACCTATGCGCTCGACGCGGCGTTCCGGCGCGCGGCGCACGACGACACGGTGAAGGCGATCGTGCTCGCGGGCGCCGGCAAGCATTTCTCGGCGGGCCACGACATCGGCACGCCGGGCCGCGACATCCACGAGTCGTTCGATCGCGCGTCGCTGTGGTACGACCACGTCGACAAGGAAGGCGGTGAATTCCTCTATGCCCGCGAGCAGGAGGTGTACCTGGGGATGTGCCGGCGCTGGCGCGACTTGCCGAAGCCGACGATCGCGATGGTGCAGGGCGCCTGCATCGCGGGCGGGCTGATGCTCGCGTGGGTGTGCGACCTGATCGTCGCGTCGGAGGATGCGTTCTTTGCCGATCCGGTCGTGCGGATGGGGATTCCGGGCGTCGAGTATTTCGCGCATGCGTACGAGCTGAACCCGCGCATCGCGAAGGAATTCCTGTTCCTCGGCGAGCGGATGCCGGCCGAGCGCGCGTACCAGATGGGGATGGTCAACCGCGTGGTGCCGCGCGAGCGGCTGCGCGACGCGACCTACGCGATCGCCGCAAAGATCGCGACGATGCCGCGCCTCGGGCTCACACTGACCAAGCAGGCGCTGAACCACGTCGAGGAGCTGCAGGGCAAGCGCGCGGCGATGGACGCGGCGTTCGCATGGCATCACTTCGCGCATGCGCACAACGAGCTCGTCAGCGGCGACCGCCTCGGCGGTTACGACGCGCGCAGCATGGCCAGCTCGCAGCGCCAGCCGAACGGCGCGGAGCGCGGCGACGCGGCGGCGCCGGCCGCCGTCAACGGAGCCGCCGCATGAGCACGACGCTGCAAAGCCCGCTGCATACGCCGCTGTGCGACCTGCTCGGCTGCCGCTACCCGATCGTGCAGACCGCGATGGGCTGGGTGGCCGACGCGCGGCTCGTCGCGGCGACCGCGAACGCGGGCGGTTTCGGCTTCCTGGCCGGCGCGACGCTCGAGCCCGAGCAGGTCGAGGCCGAGATCCTGAAGGTGAAGTCGCTGACGGACAAGCCGTTCGGCATCAACTTCCACATGTTCCAGAAGAACGCCGCGCAGGTGGTCGATCTCGCGATCGAGCACCGGCTGCGCGCGGTGAGCTACGGCCGCGGGCCCGACGCGAAGACGATCCGCCGCTTCAAGGATGCCGGCATCGTCTGCATGCCGACCGTCGGCGCGCCGAAGCATGCGGCGAAGGCCGTCGAGCTCGGCGCGGACATCGTGACGGTGCAGGGCGCGGAAGGCGGCGGCCACACGGGCTCGGTGCCGACCACGCTGCTGCTGCCGAAGGTGCTCGACGCGGTGCGGGTGCCGGTCGTCGCGGCCGGCGGGTTCTTCGACGGGCGCGGGCTGGCTGCCGCGCTGGCCTATGGCGCGGCCGGCATCGCGATGGGCACGCGCTTCCTGATGAGCGCCGAATCGCCGGTGCCGCGGGAGACGCTCGATCGCTACGTCGCGGTCGGCGACCCGGCGCGCATCCGCGTGTCGGACGCACTCGACGGGCTGCCGCAACGGATGATCGACAACCCATATCTGCTGAAGCTCGAACGCTTCGGCCCGCTGCGCCGCACGCTGTTCGCGCTGAAGACGGCCGAGGCATGGCGGCGCCAGAACGGGCTGCGCGCGGGCCAGATGCTCGGCCTCGCGTTCAAGGCGCTGCGCGAGCACGACTACACGGCTAGCCAGACGCTGATGGCCGCGAACGCGCCGTTCCTGATCCAGCGCGCGATCGTCGAGGGCCGTCCCGACGAAGGCGTGCTGCCGAGCGGCCAGGCGGCGGCGATGATCGGCGCGATCGAATCGTGCGACGCGCTGATCGCGCGGATCGTCGCGGAAGCCGGCGAGCGGCTCGACGCGCTGGCCGCACTGCGCGGCGCGGCAGCGGCGCAGGCCGCGTGAACAACATCACAGGGAGGCAATCGAGATGACAGCATCCAATCAACCGGCCGGCGCGATGCCGTTCCGGATCGACCGCGCCGACGGCATCGCCGAACTGGTGATCGCCCAGCCGCCCGTGAACGCGCTCGACGCGCAGGGCTGGCATGCGCTCGCCCGCGCGCTCGACGCGCTCGGCGAGGACGACGACGTGCGCGTGATCGTCGTGCGCGGCGAGGGTCGCGGCTTCTGCGCGGGGGTCGACATCAAGGAACTGGCCGCGCATCCGGAGCGGATCGTGTCCGTCAACGCGGGCAACTACGAGACGTTCCGCGCGGTGCACCGCAACCCGAAGCCGGTGATCGCGGCCGTGCACGGTTTCGTGCTCGGCGGCGGGATCGGCATCTGCGGCGCGGCGGACATCGTCGTCGCGGCCGACTGCGCGCGCTTCGGCGTGCCCGAGATCGACCGCGGCGCGATGGGCGGCGGCGCTCACCTGCAGCGGCTGTTCGGCGTGCAGAAGGTGCGCACGATGTACTTCACGGGCGACATGATCGACGCGGTCGAGGCGTACCGGCTCGGCGCGGTCGAGCAGGTCGTCGCGCGCGACGCGCTGCGTGACGCGGCGCTCGCGATCGCCCGCAAGATCGCGGCGAAGAGCCCGGCGATGGTGCGGCTCGCGAAGGAGGCGCTGAACGGCGTCGAGGACGGCGATCTCGAGGACAAGTACCGCTGGGAGCAGGGCTTCACGCTGCAGGCGTACATGACGAACGACTCGACGGAAGCGCGCGCCGCATTCGTCGAGAAGCGCGACGCACGCTTCGACGCACCGGACGAGGAGGCGCGCGCATGAAACTGACCTATACGCCGCAGCAGCAGGCGTTCCGCGCGGAAATCCGCGAATGGCTCGCCGCGCACGTGCCGCGCGAGCGGCTGCCGAGCTTCGACACCGAGGAAGGCTTCGCCGCGCACCGCGAATGGGAGCGCACGCTGCACTCGGGCCGCTGGAGCATGGTCACGTGGCCGCGCGAACTGGGCGGGCGCGGGTGCGACCTGATCGAGTGGCTGATCTTCGAGGAAGAGTACTGGCGTGCCGACGCGCCGATGCGCGTGAACCAGAACGGCATCTTCCTGCTCGGCCCGACGCTGATGGATTTCGGCACCGATGCGCAGAAGGCGCGCTTCCTGCCCGCGATGGCGGCCGGCGAGCACGTGTGGGCGCAAGGCTGGTCGGAGCCGAACGCGGGCTCGGACATGGCCGCGATCCGCACGACGGCGATCCGCATCGGCGACGAGTACGTGCTGAACGGGCAGAAGATCTGGTCGACCCGCGCGGTGTGGGCCGACTGGCTGTTCGGGCTGTTCCGCAGCGATCCCGAATCGTCGCGCCACCACGGGCTCACGTTCCTGATGGTGCCGCTGTCCGCGCCGGGCATCACGGTCCGGCCGATCCGGCAACTGAACGGGCAGACCGGCTTCGCGGAAATCTTCTTCGACGACGTGCGCGTGCCGGTCGAGAACCGGCTCGCGGCCGAAGGCGCGGGCTGGCAGGTCGCGATGGCGACGGCCGGCTTCGAGCGCGGGCTGATGCTGCGCTCGCCCGCGCGGTTCCAGCGCACCGCGCAGGCGCTGCGCGACCTGTATCTCGCGCACCGCGACAGCGCGGACCGCGACCCGACGCTGCGCGAGCGCGTGGTGTCGGCGTGGATGGATGCGCAGGCCTATGCACTGTCGACCTACGCGACCGCGAGCCGACTGCTGAAGGGCGGCCACATCGGCGCGGAGTCGAGCACCAACAAGGTGTTCTGGTCGGAGCTCGACCTGCGCATGCACCAGACGGCGCTCGACATCCTCGGCGCGCATGGCGAGGTCGTCCCGCAGACGGCTGCGCAGCACGCGACGCTCGGCCACTGGCTCGACGGCTTCCTGTTCGCACAGGCCGGCACGATCTACGCGGGCACCAACGAGATCCAGCGCAACATCGTCGCCGAACGGATGCTCGGCATGCCGCGCGCGTAACGGCGCCGGCGACCCCCTCACTGAACGGACATCGTATGGATTTCGTATTCGATGAAGACCAGGAAGCGCTCGCGGACAGCGTGAAGCGCCTGCTGATGACCGAGATGACGCCCGAGCTGATCCGCGAGCTCTGGGCCACGCCGACCGGGCGCTCGGATGCGCTGTGGGCGCTGTTCGCGTCGCAGGGGCTGACCGCCGTGTCGGTGCCCGAGGCGCACGGCGGCCTCGGCCTGACCGAAGCGGAATGGGCGCTGCTCGCGCAGACCTACGGCTACTTCGGCAGCCCCGAGCCGCTGCTCGACACGGCGCTCGTGTCGGCCGGCGTATTGGCGCGGCTGCCCGCGAGCGACTGGCGCGACGCGCTGTTGCGCGACATCGCCGAAGGGCGCGCGCGCGTCGCGCTCATGCATCCGGTGAACCCGTATGCGGCCGACGTGCACGTCGCGCAGACGCTCCTGTGCGAACACCACGGCGAGCTGCACCGCGTCGATCCCGCGCAGTGCGCGTGGCGCGCGGTCGACAGCGTCGACCCGTCGCGGCGCCTGTTCACGCTCGACTGGGAGCCGTCGCCGGCCACGCGCATCGCGGGCGCCGCCGAGGCCGCGCCGCTGCTGGATCGCGCGCTCGACCACGGCGCGTTCGCGGTCGCCGCGCAGTTGCTCGGCCTCACGCAGCGCGTGCTCGACGTCGCGCTCGACTACAGCGCTCAGCGCAAGCAGTTCGGCAAGGCGATCGGCTCGTACCAGGCGCTCAAGCATCTGCTCGCGGATGTCGCGATCCGCTACGAGTTCGCGCGGCCGGTCGTCGCGCGCGCCGCGCAGGCGATCGCCGACGATCATCCGCAGCGCGCGGTGTTCGTGTCGCACGCGAAGCTCGCGGCGACGGCCGCCGCACAGCTTGCCGCGCGCCACACGATGCAGGTGCACGGCGCGATCGGCTACACGTGGGAGCTCGATCTGCAGATCTTCATGAAGCGCATCTGGGCGCTCTCCGGCAGTTGGGGCGACAGCGCGTTCCACAAGGCCCGCGTGGCCGACGCGATCCTCGGCGACGCATTGCCGATCGGCCCCGCGCAGACTTTCGATTTCACCGAGGAATGCTGATGAAACAAGCCTATATCGTCGACGCGCTGCGCACGCCGACCGGCCGCCGCAAGGGCGGGCTCGCGCACGTGCATGCGGCGGACCTCGGCGGCTTCGTGCTGAAGACGCTCGTCGAACGCAATGCGATCCCGGCCGACGAATACGACGACGTGGTGTTCGGCTGCGTCGACACGATCGGCCCGCTCGCGGGCAACATCGCGCGCACCTGCTGGCTCGCGGCCGGGCTGCCGCTGCAGGTGCCGGGCGTGACGGTCGACCGCCAGTGCGGCTCGTCGCAGCAGGCCGTGCACTTCGCCGCGCAGGCCGTGATGAGCGGCGTGCAGGATGTCGTCGTCGCCGGCGGCGTGCAGACGATGACGCAGATTCCGATCTCGTCCGCGATGACCTGCGCGACGCCGCTCGGCTTCACCGATCCGTTCTCGGGCAGCACCGGCTGGCGCGCGCGCTTCGGCGATGCGCCGGTGTCGCAATTCGTCGCCGCGCAGCGGATCGCCGATCACTGGAACCTGTCGCGCGATGCGATGGAGCGTTATGCGCTCGAAAGCCACCGCCGCGCGGTCGCGGCGATCGAGGCCGGCCATTTCAAGCGGGAAATCGTGCCGCTCGAAGGCGTGATGCACGACGAGACGCCGCGCCCCGACACGTCGCTGGAAAAGATGGCGACGCTCGAACCGCTCGCGCCGGGCGGCTCGCTGACGGCCGCCGTCGCGAGCCAGACCTGCGACGCGGCAGCCGCGTTGCTGATCGTGTCGGAGGACGCGCTGAAGCGCTACGGCCTCACGCCGCGCGCGCGCATTCACCACCTGAGCGTGCTCGGCGACGATCCGCTGTGGATGCTGACCGCGCCGATTCCGGCGACGAAGGCTGCGCTCGCGAAGAGCGGGCTCGACGGGTCGCAGATCGACGTCGTCGAAATGAACGAGGCGTTCGCGTCGGTCGCGCTCGCGTGGCTTGCCGACACGCGCTTCCCGCACGAAAAGACCAATCCGAACGGCGGCGGCATCGCGCTCGGCCATCCGCTCGGCGCGACCGGCGCGCGGCTGATGACGACGCTGCTGCACGAGCTGGAACGCACGGGCGGCCGTTACGGGCTGCAGACGATGTGCGAAGGCGGCGGCCTCGCGAACGTCACGATCATCGAGCGCCTGTGAGCGCGTCATCTTTCACGATCCACGAGGCATGAGCATGGGAATCTGTAACGGACGCACCGTCATCATCACTGGCGCGGGCGGCGGGCTCGGGCGCGAATACGCGCTCGCGTTCGCGGCCGAAGGCGCGGCGGTCGTCGTCAACGACATCCGGCACGAAGCGGCACAGGCCGTGTGCGACGAGATCGCCAAACGAGGTGGAAGCGGCGGCGGCCGCGCGCTCGCGAATTCGGACGACATCACGCAGAGCGACACCGCACAGCGGATCGTCGATGCGGCGCGCGAAGCGTTCGGCGACGTGCACGTGCTCGTCAACAACGCGGGCATCTGCCGCGACAAGATGTTCACCAGCATGACCGAAGCCGACTGGGACGACGTGATGCGCGTGCACCTGCGCGGCCACTTCTGCCTGTCGAGCGTGCTGGCGCGCGTGTGGCGCGATGCGGCAAAGGCCGGCCAGCCGGTGGACGCGCGGATCGTCAACACGAGTTCGGGGGCCGGGCTGCAAGGCTCGATCGGCCAGTCGAACTACGGCGCGGCGAAGGCCGGGATTGCCGCGCTCACGCTGATGCAGTCGGCCGAGCTGCAGCGCTACGGCGTGCGCGTGAACGCGCTCGCGCCGGCCGCGCGCACGTCGATGACCGAAGGCGTGTTCGCCGACATGATGAAGAAGCCCGAGGACGGCGGCTTCGACTATTTCGATCCGGCCAACGTCGCGCCGCTGGTCGTGTGGCTCGGCAGCGCGCTGTCGGCCGACGTGACGGGCCAGGTGTTCGAGGTCGCGGGCGGGATGATCGCGGTCGCGGAAGGCTGGCGCACGGGCCCGCGCGTCGATCGCGGCGCGCGCTGGGCGGCGGCCGAGGTCGGCCCGGCAGTCGCGCAACTGCTCACCGATGCGCGCCCCGCGCAGCGCGTGTACGGGAGCTGAACCATGGATCTGGCGCTCACCGACGAACAGGCGATGATCCGCGACGCGGCGGCCGACGTGCTCGCCGAGCGCAGCGCGTCCGCCGACGTGCGCCGCGCAATCGAACAGTCGGCCGGCCGAGACGACGCGCTGTGGGCCTCGCTCGCGGGCGAGCTCGGCTGGAATGCGCTGGCGCTGCCCGAGGCGGCGGGCGGGCTCGGGCTCGGCGCGGTCGAGCAGACGGTGCTGATGGAACAGCTTGGCCGGCGCATCGCGTGCGTGCCGTATTTTTCGACCGCGTGCCTGGCGGCGACCGCGCTGTCCGGCTGCGACACGCCGCTGGCGACCGGCTGGCTCGCGAAGATCGCCGAAGGTGCGTGCAGCGCGACGCTGGCGCTGCCGCTCGACCTGCCGGCCGGCGCGGGGGCAGGTTCCTGGCCGCTGCCGGTCGTCGTGGAGGAAACGGCGGGCGGCTATGCGCTGTCGGGCGCGATCGGGCAGGTGATCGACGGCGCGCGCGCCGACCTGTTGCTGATGCCCGCGCGGATCGCGAACGAAGGGCAGTCGATCGGCCTGTTCGCGATCGACGTTGCAACGGCGTCGGGGCTGACCGCCACGCCGCTCGACACGCTCGATGCGACGCGGCCGATCGCGCGGGTGGTGTTCGACGACACGCGCGTGAGCCGCGACGCGCTGCTGGCCGGCCGCAATGCCGCACCGGTGCTGGCGCGCGCCGCGTGGTTCGCGGCGCTCGCGCTGGCCGCCGAACAGCTCGGCGGCGCCCAGCAATGCCTCGACCTGACGCTCGACTACACGAGCCAGCGCGTGCAGTTCGGCCGTGCGATCGCGTCGTTCCAGGCCGTCAAGCACCGCTGCGCACAGATGATGGTGCTGATCGAATCGGCACGCTCGGCCGTGCTCGGCGCGGCGCATGCATGGGACGCGGAAGCCGGCGCAACGCCGGGTGCCGCGCTGCGTGCGGACATCGCGGCCGCGAAAGCCGCCGCGAACGACGCGTATGCGTTCTGCGCGCAGGAGGCGATCCAGTTGCACGGCGGCGTCGGCTTCACGTGGGAATACGACCCGCATCTCTACTTCAAGCGCGCACAGGCATCGGGCGCGCAGTTCGGCAGCACGCCGCAACTGCTCGAATGGATCGCATGCCATGCGATCGACGGCGGCGCGGCGTATCGCGACGAAGCGCCCGCGGCCCGGGTTGTGCCGGTTGCGGCCGCAGCCCGCCCGTCGGCCGCGCGCGCAGGAGCACTCCAATGAACAGCGAAACGCGCGAACAGCAATTGCGGCACGAAGTGGCCGACTGGGTGCAGTCGCACCTGACCGGTGAATTCGCCTGCCTGAAATACCGCGGCGGCCCCGGCGACGAGGAAGCGTGGCCCGAACTGCGCAAGGCGTGGGAACGGGAACTGGCCCGGGGCGGCTGGACCGGGCTCGGCTGGCCGAGCGGCGTCGGCGGGCGCGGTTTCTCGGTCGCCGAGCAGGTGATCTTCCACGAGGAATATGCGCGCGCGGGCGGCCCGGGGCGGATGGGCCATATCGGCGAAGGGCTGCTCGGGCCCACGCTCGTCGCGTGCGGCACCGACGACCAGCGCGCGCGCTTCCTGCCCGGCATCCTCGCCGGCACGCAGTTCTGGTGCCAGGGTTATTCGGAGCCGGGTGCGGGTTCGGATCTGGCCAACGTGCGCACGCGCGCCGAACCGGATGCGGACGGCACGTGGCGCGTGGTTGGCCAGAAGGTCTGGACCTCGCTCGCGCACGATTCCGACTGGATCTTCGTGCTCGCGCGCACCGATCCGGCGTCGAAGGGCAACAAGGGGCTGTCGTTCCTGCTGATGCCGCTCGCCCAGCCGGGCATCGAGATTCGCCCGATCAGACAGCTCAACGGCGGCGCGGAATTCAACGAGGTGTTCTTCGACGGCGCGCGTGCGCAAGCGCGCGACCTCGTCGGTGCGCCCGGTGATGGCTGGCGGATCGCGATGACGCTGCTCGGCTTCGAACGCGGGATGTCGACGCTCGGCCAACAGATGCAGTTCGTCCGCGAGCTCGAATGGGTGATCGACGCCGCGCGCGAATCGGGCGCGGACCGCGACCCCGTGCTGCGCCAGCGGATCGGTCGCGCATGGGCCGGGCTGCGCGTGATGCGCTACAACGCGCTGCGGATGCTGTCGGGCGCGGACGCGGCCGACGGCGGGGCCGGCGCGCCGCTGCGCCGCGAGGCGCTGATCTACAAGTACTACTGGTCGAACTGGCACCGCGACCTCGGCCAGCTCGCGATGGACGCGCTCGGGGCCCGCGCGAACGTGATCGATCCGGCCGACGAAAAGCTCACCCATCTGCAGCGCGTATTCCTGTTCTCCCGTGCGGACACGATCTACGCCGGCACCAACGAAATCCAGCTCAACATCATGGCCGAGCGCGGGCTCGGCATGCCCAGGGAACCTCGAGGTAACGCATGACCGAATTCCAGATCGCCAAAGCGCCCACCTACGTGCCGGGCCACCAGTTGCTCGCCGGCAAATCGGTGCTGATCACGGCCGCCGCCGGCGCCGGCATCGGCTTCGCGGCCGCGCGCCGCTGCGCCGAAGAAGGCTGCCGCGCGCTGTTCATCTCCGACATCCACGAGAAGCGTCTCGAACAGGCCGTGGAGACACTGCGCGCCGAAACGGGGCTGCAACGGATCTACGGCCGCCTGTGCAACGTCGCGGTCGAGGCCGACGTGCAGGCGCTCGTCGCCGATGCGCAGGACAAGCTCGACGGCGTCGACGTGCTGATCAACAACGCCGGGCTCGGCGGGTCGACCCGCATCGTCGATATGGACGATGCCGAATGGTCGCGCGTGATCGACATTAGCCTGACCGGGACGTTCCGGATGACGCGCGCGATGCTGCCGCACATGCAGGCCCGCGGCCGCGGCGCGATCGTCAACAACGCATCGGTGCTCGGCTGGCGCGCGCAGGCGGAACAGGCGCACTACGCGGCGGCGAAGGCCGGCGTGATGGCGCTCACGCGCTGCGCGGCGCTCGAGGCGTCGCCGTACGGCGTGCGCATCAACGCGGTCGCACCGAGCATTGCGATGCACGATTTTCTGAAGAAGTCGGCGCCGGCCGACTTGCTGAATCAACTGGCGTCGCGCGAAGCTTTCGGGCGCGCCGCCGAAGTCTGGGAGGTCGCGAACGTGATGGTGTTTCTTGCAAGCGATTACGCGTCGTACATGACGGGTGAAGTGCTGTCGGTCAGCAGCCAGCACGCATGATGGACACGACCGTCGACCCCACCCGCGCGACGCCCCGCGTGTTCGCGCATCCCGGCGAACTCGCGGCGGCCGTCGGCGACACGTTCGGCGCGAGCGCGTGGCTCGCGATCGACCAGATCCGCATCGACGGCTTCGCCGATGCGACGGGCGACCACCAGTGGGTGCACGTCGATCCGGTGCGCGCGAAGGACGGCCCGTTCGGCGCGTGCATCGCGCACGGCTACCTGACGCTGTCGCTCGTCAACCATTTCCTGCCGCAGATCGTGCGCATCGACGGCGCGCGGCTCGGTGTCAACTACGGCTGCGACAAGATCCGCTTTCCCGCGCCGGTGAAGGTCGGCGCGCGCGTACGCGGCGTCGGCGAGCTGCTGCGCGTCGAGCCGCTCGAAGGCGGCGTGCAGGCGTGGATTCGCGTGACCGTCGAGATCGACGGCGAAGGCAAGCCCGGCTGCGTTGCCGACACGATCAGCCGTTACTACTTTTAGATAGAGCCAGCCCATGGAAGACGCAGTCATCGTTTCCGTCGCCCGCACGCCGATCGGCAAGGCGTTTCGCGGCATCTTCAACGACACCGAGGCGCCCGCGCTGGGCGGCCACGTCGTGCGCACGGCGCTCGAACGCGCGGGCGTCGCGCCGGCCGACGTCGACGACGTGCTGATCGGCTGCGCCGCGCAGCAAGGCACGCAGGGCTACAACATCGGCCGCCTGTCGGCCGCGGCGGCCGGGCTGCCGGCGTCGGTGCCGGGCATGGCGATCGACCGCATGTGCTCGTCGGGCCTGATGTCGATCGCGAGTGCCGCACGCAGCATCGGCGCGGGCGATGCGCGGATCGTCGTCGCGGGCGGCGTCGAGTCGATCTCGCTGACGCAGAACAAGCACAAGAACGCGTATCGCGCGCGTTCGCAGGCCGTGCTCGACCACCAGCCGGCCGCGTACATCGCGATGATGGAAACGGCCGAGATCGTGTCGCGCCGCTACGGGATCTCGCGCGCGGCGCAGGACGCCTTCGCGCTGCAGAGCCATCAGCGCACGGCCGACGCGCAGGCGGCCGGCCGCTTCGACGCGGAAATCGCGCCGCTCGACGTGCGGCGCGCGCTGTTCGACAAGGAAGGCAACCCGGCCGGCCACGAGGACCTGCGCGCGGCACGCGACGAAGGCGTGCGCGCCGACACGACGGCCGAGCGGCTCGCGGGGTTGAAGCCGTCGTGGAGCGGCGGCAAGGTCGTCGAGCAGGGCGAGTTCGTGACGGCCGGCAACGCGTCGCAACTGTCAGATGGCGCGGCGGCGGTGGTCGTGATGTCGCGCAGCGAGGCGAAGCGCCGCGGGCTGACGCCGCTCGGCGCGTTCCGCGGCCTCGCGGTGGCCGGCTGCGAGCCGGACGAGATGGGCATCGGCCCGGTGTTCGCGATTCCGAAGCTGCTGGAGCGCTTCGGGATGACCGTGGCCGACGTCGGGCTGTGGGAGCTGAACGAAGCGTTCGCGTGCCAGGCGCTGTACTGCCGCGACACGCTCGGCATCCCCGACGACCGCCTGAACGTGGACGGCGGCGCGATCGCGCTCGGCCATCCGTTCGGGATGTCGGGCACGCGGATGACGATGCACGCGCTGCTCGAAGGCGCGCGGCGCGGCGTGCGGCACGCGGTCGTGACGATGTGCATCGGCGGCGGGATGGGTGCCGCCGCGCTGTTCGAGGTCGGCGCGTAGCAGGCGCCGGATCGGCTGCCGGCGACGGCGGCCAGCCATTCAGGACCATTCGAGGCCGCGGCAACGACCGATGGCCCGGAGATTTGCAGGCGACGGATATTGGCGCTTCGGCGCGAACCGCCGTCGAACGCAGACACAGGAGACAAGCAATGAAACGAACTTTGCCCGGACTCGCGATGTCGGCGCTCGTGCTCGGCGCCGCGCTGTTCGCGTTTTCGCCGCGCCCGCTGCCGGCGTTCCCGGTCACAGCGATCCACGCGGACCGGCTGCAGATCAACGGGCTCGCCAGGGCCGGCGCGCGCATCGTCGCGGTCGGCGAACGCGGCGTGATCCTGCTGAGCGACGACGCGGGTAGCCACTGGCGGCCGGCGTCGGTCGCGCCCGACGAGGCGTCGACGCTCACGCAGGTGCGCTTCATCACGCCGACGCTCGGGATCGCGGTCGGCCATGACGGCCGGATCGTCCGCAGCGACGACGCCGGCGTGCACTGGCGCGAGGTTCACATGGACCACGCGCATTCGGATCCGCTGCTGTCCGTGTGGGGCACCGCGGACGGCCCGCTGTTCGCGGCCGGCAGCTTCGGCCAGTTGCTGCGCTCGGACGACGCCGGCATCCACTGGCAGGCTGTGAAGACGCCGGCGGGCGACCGTCACCTGAACGCGATCGTCGGCGACGGCCACGGCAACTTGCTGATCGCGGGCGAGAGCGGCACGCTGCTGCGCTCGCCCGACAACGGCGCCACGTGGGACAAGCTACCTTCGCCGTACGCCGGCTCGCTGTTTGGCGCGCTGATGCTCGCGAACGGCGACTGGGTCGCGTACGGGATGCGCGGCAACGTGGTGCGCAGCATCGATCGCGGCGCGACCTGGACGCATGTCGACAGCCGCGTGCCGGTGTCGTACTTCGGCGCGACCCAGCTCACCGACGGCGAACTCGTGCTGGTCGGCCAGGGCGGCGCGATCGTCGCGTCGCGCGACGGCGGGCTGACCTTCGACGTGCGCAAGCTCGGCGGTGTGCAGAGCCTCGCGGCCGTGCTCGACATGGGCCACGGCGCGCTGCTGCTCGGCGGCGAGGCGGGCGTCGCGCCGCTCGTTGCGTCGCCGTCCTGATGCAACGGCGTCGGCCGCCGGCTTCCGTCCGCTTCCGTTCGTTTCGCTTCGCTCGTCCGTACCGATAGAGAATTCCATGAACGACCTGTCACGCCCCCCTGAAGCCGTTCCCGCGTCGCGCCTCGCCACCTTCGTCGAGCGCTGCGCCAACACGATCATTCGCCAGCGCCGGCTGCTGATGCTGCTCTGCGTCGCGGTGACGCTGGCGCTCGGCTTGTCTGCGACGCGCCTGAAGCTCGATCCGGGCTTCAACAAGATGATCCCGATGCAGCACCCGTACATGCAGGTGTTCGAGCGCTATGCGGGTGCGTTCCCCGGCGCGAACACGATCCTCGTGAGCCTGCGCTGGAAGGGTGACGGCGACATCTACAACCAGGCGTTCATGGACGCGCTGCGCCATGCGACCGACGACGTGTTCTTCATCCCCGGCGTGAACCGTTCGCGCGTGTTCTCGCTGTTCACGCCGAACGTCCACTACACCGAGGTGACCGAGGCTGGTTTTCGCGGCGACGTGGTGGTGCCCGGCCAGTTCTCGAGCGCGAGCCCGGACGATCTCGCGAAGGTGCGCCGCAACGTCGCGCGCTCGGGGCAGATCGGCCGCCTCGTCGGCAACGACCTGAAGTCGGCGCTGATCCGCGCGGAGCTGCGCGAGACCGATCCCGCGACCGGCAAGCGGCTCGACTACAGCGCGGTCGCGCGCCAGCTCGAGGAGATCCGCGCGAGGTACGCGAAGCAGGGCATCGACGTGAACATCATCGGCTTCGCGAAGCTGGTCGGCGACGTCGAGAACGGCATCGCGGGCGTGATGGCGTTCTTCGCGCTTGCGTTCGTCGTGACGGCCGCGCTGCTGTTCGGCTATACGCGCTCGCTGAAGACCGCCGTGCTGGCGCTGGTCGTCGCGCTGCTGCCGGTCGTCTGGCTGCTCGGCGCGCTGCCGCTGCTCGGGCTCGGCATCGACCCGATGTCGATCCTCGTGCCGTTCCTGATCTTCTCGATCGGCGTGTCGCATGCGGTGCAGATGACCAATGCGTGGAAGCAGGCGCTGGTGCGCGGCGCGTCGTCGGTCGACGCCGCGCGCGACGCGTTCCGCAAGCTGTTCGTGCCGGGCACCGTCGCGCTGCTGACCAACGCGCTCGGGTTCATGGTGATCATGCGGATCAGGATCGACATCGTGCGCGAACTCGGCATCACCGCCTGCCTCGGCGTGCTGCTGATGATTGTCACGAACAAGGTGTTCCTGCCGATCCTGCTGTCGTACACGCGTCTCGAACGCGGCACGCTGGCGCGCGCGCAGCGCACGGCGGCGGCCGGCGGCGGCCGGATGTGGTCGCGCTTCGCGACCTTCGCGCGGCCGGCGCCCGCGCTCGGCGTGTTCGCGGTGGCGCTCGCGCTGCTCGCGTACGGCACGCTCGAATCGCGCAAGCTCGAGATCGGCGACATCGGCACCGGCGCGCCGGAGCTGCGCACGAACTCGCGCTACAACATCGACAACGCGGCGATCACGCACCAGTACAACATCGGCGTGGACGTGCTGTCGGTGATCGTCGAGACGACCGGCTTCGACGACGCGTGCCTGCATTACCCGGTGATGAGCGCGATCGAGAAGTTCGAGATGAACATGCGCGGCGTGGCCGGCGTGCAGTCGGTGACGAGCGTGTCGTCGCAGGGCAAGGTGTTCATCGCCGCGTTCAACGAAGGCAACCCGCGCTGGGCCGCGCTGCCGCGCTCCAGCGACGGGCTCACGCAGGGTTCCAACGCGTTCGACCCCGACAACGGGATGAATACCGCGAACTGCAAGGCGATCCAGGTGCTGATCTACACGAAGAACCACGAGGGCACGACCATCGCGCACATCGTCGACGAGATCAAGCGCTTCGCGGCCGAAAACCCGACGCCGAACGTCGCGTTCCGGCTCGCGGGCGGCAACGTCGGCGTGATGGCCGCGACCAACGAGGCCGTCGGCGATGCGGAGATCGCGATGCTGCTGTCGATCTTCGGCGCGATCGCGCTGCTCTGTGCGGTCACGTTCCGCTCGTGGCGCGCGGTGCTGTGCATCGTCGTGCCGCTCACGCTCGTGTCGATCCTGTGCAATGCGGTGATGGCGCGCCTCGGCATCGGGCTGAAGGTCGCGACGCTGCCGGTGATCACGCTCGGCGTCGGTGTCGGCGTCGACTACGGGATCTACCTGTACGAGCGCCTGCAGCACGACATCCGCCACGGCGCGACGCTGCCGGACGCGTTTGCCGATGCGATGCGCCAGCGCGGCACGGCGGCGCTGTTCACGGCCGTCACGATGTTCATCGGTGTCGGCACCTGGGCATTCTCCGCGTTGAAGTTCCAGGTCGACATGGGCGTGCTGCTCGCGTTCATGTTCCTCGTGAACCTGTTCGGCGCGGTGTTCCTGCTGCCCGCGCTCGCCGCGTGGCTCGGCGTCGAGCGCGCCGAGCGCCGCATGCCGGAGTCGCAGCCGTCGCCGGCGGCCGCGCCGCCGCTGAAACCGTCGCGCGCGCTCGAACACGGCAATCCGATGCGCTGAACGGCGCGCCCCATTTCCCCCGCGCGTGGCTGGCCGCCGCGCGCTCTCCACAAGAGGAGTCAACCCACATGTCCGCACGCCCTTACAAGATCGAAGCCCAGCCGCTCGCGCAGCGCTATGCGCGCGGCTGGCACTGCCTCGGGCTCGCCCGCGACTACCAGGACGGCAAGCCGCACACGCTGAACGTCTTCGGCCGCAAGCTCGCCGCGTTCGCCGATTCGACCGGCAAGGTCAGCGTCGTCGACGCGTACTGCCCGCACATGGGCGCCGACCTGAGTCTCGGCACGGTGCAGGGCGACAACCTCGTGTGCCCGTTCCACGGCTGGGCCTGGAGCGGCGAAGGGCAGTGCGCATCGATCCCGTACTGCAAGCGGATTCCGCCGAAGGCGCGCATCGGCGCCTGGCCGACCTGCGAGGAAAACAACCTGCTGTTCGTCTGGAACGACCCGGAAGGCAACGCGCCGTCGGCGGACGTCGCGATTCCGCGCCTCGACGTGTGCTTCTCCGACGAATGGTCGGACTGGGTCGTCGACAAGATGGTGATCCAGGCCAATTGCCGCGAACTGGTCGACAACATCTCGGACGTCGCGCACTTCGCGACCGTGCACCGCGCGCCGATCGACTATTTCGCGAACCTGTTCGAAGACCACAAGGCGACGCAGCTGTTGGTCGGTCGCAGCGAGAAGCTCGGCGGCGATAGCCTGGCCGCGCTGTCGACGTATTTCGGGCCGGCCGTGCACATCACGCAGATGACGGGGCAGAGCAACGGGCAGCCGATCCATTCGGTGCTGCTGAACTGCCACGTGCCGATCGACATGAACAGCTTCGAGCTGCGTTACGGCGTGATCGTGAAGAAGGTGGCCGGGCTCAGCGACGAGCAGAACCTGGAGATCGCGAACGCTTACGTGAAGGAAGCGCAGCGCGCGTTCTACGAGGACGTCGACATCTGGCACAGCAAGACGCGGATCGACAACCCGCTGCTGTGCGAAGGCGACGGGCCGCTGTACCAGATGCGCGACTGGTATTCGCAGTTCTATCTGGACGTGGCCGACGTGCGGCCGACGAGCGTCGCGCGCAAGGCGTTCGAGATGCGGATTCGCGACGGCGACGCGCCGCCGGCGCTGCATCACGTGTTCGAGCCCCAGTAAAAACCGGCGCGCCGGCCGAAAAAAGGGGGAGCATCGGAATTCGCCCCGTCGGCCGGCAACACCCGCCGCATAAGGCGCGCGACGACCGTGCGCCGGCGTCGTATCGAAAGAACTTGACGGAATGGTCGCGACAGCGTAGTTTCCGTGACCGAAGTATTCAAGAAGTTCGATTGCTCATCATTGGCCGCACTCCGTGCGGCAGTCGTTGGTCTCTCCCTCTTTGATTCTTTCTGTGCCTGTCGTGGGCGCATGTTCAATTATTCGTATTAAGGAAGTATTTGTGGATACCGGTACCGTCAAGTGGTTCAACGAAACCAAGGGCTTTGGTTTCATCTCCCCGGACAACGGCGGCGATGATCTGTTCGCCCATTTCTCGGAAATTCGCGGCACGGGCTTCAAGACCCTGGCCGAAGGCCAGAAGGTCAGCTTCGAAGTGAAGCGCGGCCCGAAGGGTCTGCAAGCGTCGAACATCACGCCGCAGTAAGCCGCATCGGCATCGGCCGCCAATCGGCGGCCGGTATCGAACGGATTTTCGCGTGGGGCGCCGCTGTTCCGGCGGCCTGCGCGATCCGATGCGCACGACCGATGCATCGCGGCATTCGAGATGCATCGGTCGTGACGCAACGCCCTCGCGAAGCGCCCGCCGCTTCGCCAGTGCATCACCGCTTTAACGCATCAACCCGAGCAGACCGCCGCCATGCCGTAGCTGGCGCGGTCCCGACTTGCGCGGCGCCCATTGCGCCGCCGCCACCGACCGCCTGAACGCCGCAACGCGCCGGGCTCCGATCACAAGACAGGCCCGTGGCCCGTCTGAACGAACCGATACCCGGCAGCCTGCCTGCCGCCGTCCCGTTGCGGGAAACGGCGCCCGGCAGATCGCCGCGGCCGCGGTCAATCACCTTGTCTGGAGGAATTGGTTTGGCAAAAGAAGAACTGCTGGAACTCGACGGAATCGTCGACGAAGTGCTGCCGGACAGCAAATACCGTGTCACGCTGGAAAACGGCGTGGTGGTGGGCGCGTATGCATCGGGCCGCATGCGCAAGAACCACATCCGCATTCTCGCGGGTGACCGCGTGACGCTGGAACTGTCGATGTACGACCTCACCAAGGGGCGCATCAACTTCCGCCACAAGGACGCGAATTCCCCGCGTCCGCAGCGCAACGGCGGCCCGCGCCGCTGAGCGGCAACGATCGGCGCGCAGCACGCGCCGATCGAATCCCGTCCGGCCATGCGGCCGGACCAACCGGATGGACGGCACGTTGCGTGCCGTTCGTCGGTCGCCGGCGGCATCATCGCGCCGCGGCGGCCAAGACCATCTTCCCGGTCGCCGTGCGTGCACAACGCTCGAGCGGCCGCGTCCCGCAGGAAATCCTCGACGACCATCGCGAAATACGGCGGACATTCCTGCATCGGGTAATGCCCGCAATTCGGCATCGTCACGAGGCGAGATGCACCGTAGCCGCGCAGGTCGACGAAGACGTACGTGAATGCGGTTTCGTCGAGATACGGCAGCAGCGCCGCGTAGTTCGTATGGTCGCGGAGCCAGTCGTGCATGACCATCACGCATTCGGGGCCCGTGCCGTGCTGCAGGTAGCCGAGGCCGTCGCGCTGAAAACCGCACCGGCCGGCGGCTGAACGCACGCGCGGCGACGCGGTTCGCATATGGCTTTACGCGCGGGCCGGCGCGGCCGTACACTCGTCGGCAATTCGCGGCCCGCGGGCGTGGCTTTCAATCCCTTCAGTCGCTTTCAGCGCACCCGCCCGGCGCCCGCCGATCATGCCAGCCGGACATTCGTCTCGCGACGCCAGGAGGCGCCATGAGTGCAGACGCAGCCCCCGCATCCCCTGCGGTTCAGGACCGCATCCAGCACGTGTTCGTGCTGATGCTCGAGAACCGCTCGTTCGATCACCTGTTCGCGCTGTCGGGCATCGCCGACATCGTCGCCGCGTCGCCGGGCGACAGCAACGCCTACGGTGGCGCGGTCTATCCGTTCGGCGGCGGCGCGCCTGACCGGATGCCGACCGATCCATGCCACGAATTCACCGACGTGCTCGAGCAGCTCTGCGGCGCGGGCGTGCCGTTCGTGAAAGGGCAGGCCTATCCGCCCGTCGGCAATTCGGGGTTCGTGTCGAACTACGCGATGTCGCATTCCGAAGGCACGCCGCCGCAGCCGGCCGACGCGGGCAAGATCATGCAGGGCGCCGACGTCCGGACGCAGGCGCCGTCGCTGTACGCGCTCGCGAACGCGTTCGTGCTGTGCGACGCGTGGCATGCGTCGATGCCGGGGCCGACCTGGCCGAACCGCTTCTTCCTGCACGGCGCGTCGTCGGCCGGGCTCGAGCACTCGCCGACCAAGGAAGAAATGGCCGGGTGGGACGCGTTCGACGGCTTCCCCTATCCGAAGGGCTCGATCTTCGGCGCACTCGGCGACGACAACTGGCGCATCTACCAGGACCAGTCGGGCGATCCGCTTGGCCACGTGCCGCAGGTCGCGTCGCTGAAGGGCATCAGCTTCTTCGACGTCGACGACCTCGCGCATTTCGAAGCCGATCTCGCGGCCGGCTACACGGCGCGCTATACGTTCATCGAGCCCGGCTACGGCGACATCGTGCACGGCACTTACCGGAACGGCAGCTCGCAGCACCCGATGGACGGGCTGGCCGGCGGCGACCAGCTTGCCGCGCGCGTGTACAACGCGATCCGCAATTCGCCGGTGTGGAACAGCAGCCTGCTCGTAATCGTCTACGACGAGCACGGCGGTTTCTACGACTCGGTCAGGCCGGGCGCCGCGCCGCCGCCGAACGATGGCGCGGCCGCGACGCTGAATGCGAGCGGCTTCGGGTTCGACGTGTACGGCGTGCGCGTGCCGGCGATCGTGATTTCGCCGTGGGTCGCGGCCGGGCAGGTCGACCACACGCCGTACGATCATGCGTCGGTCGCCGCGACGCTCGGCCGGCTGTTCGGCCTGGCGCCGCTGACCGACCGCGATCGTCTCGCCAATAACCTGCTGGGGCTCGTGACGGCCACGTGCCGCACCGACTGCCCGCAAAGGATCGGCACATGAGTACGACCCCGGCCCCGGACCCGCGCGATGCGCTGCCCGTGCGCGACGGCACGAGCCTGATCGCCTATCTGCACATCCTGAAGAAAGCGCATGCGGCGCTGGTTGGCCACGACAAGGCCCATCAGCGCTTCAGCGAGATCGTCACGCGCGGGCAGGCGCGGCAATACATCGAGGAACTGATGCCGGCGCTGCAGCAGGCGCGCGCAGCGCATCGGCACCGTCGACACGGCGGGAAGCATCGCTGACAGGCAGTGCGGCGCGCGGTTGGGGCGGCGTGAAGCGGTGCCTGCATTGCATGAGCGCGGCCGCGACGCGTCACGCCGCCTGCCGCGCGCGCGGCACGCTGACCGCCGACACCGCGGCGCCCGTCAACTGAACGGCCGCGCCGGCGAACATCGCCGCGCGCAAGCCAGCCGCGCCGCCGTGCGCGGCCGCGAACAGCGTGCCGAGCACCGCGATCCCGAGCGTCGCGCCGGTCATCCGCGCGACATTGACGAGCGCGCTCGCGGTGCCCGAGCGCGCGGCCTCGACCGCGCCGACGGCGACGGTCATCAACGGGCCCGTCGCGATCCCCATTCCGAGCCCCGTCAGCGCGAGCCCGATTTCGGCGCCGATCAGGCTCGATGAACCGGCCGACGCACCGATCGCGGCAAGCCCGCCCGCGATCACCGCGACGCCGCCGGCCGTCGTCGCGCGCGTGCCGACGCGTTCGGACAGCGGCCCCGACCACGGCGACACCACGACGAACACGAGCGCCATCGGCAGCAGCGCGAGGCCCGCGCCGGTCGAGTCGAGGCGGCCGATGCTCTGCCACGTCAGCGGCAGCAGGAACAGCACGCCGTACATCCCGAACGTCATGCCGGTGGTCGCGGCGATCGTGCCGCGAAACGCGCCGATCCGGAAGAGGTCGAGCGGTACCAGCGCGGCCGCGCCGTGGCGCCGCTCGATCGCGACGAATGCGGCGAACGACGCGATCGCGATGCAGCCCGCGAGCGCGCACGCGGCCGGCGAATCGCGGAACACGATTGCCGCATAGGCGAGCGCGCCGAGCGCGAGGGCGCCCGTGACTTGCGCGCCGCCGTCGACGTGCCGGCCGTGCGGGTCGGACGACTCGGGCACCGCCGGGATCGCGAGCAGCATCGCGGCGATGCTGAGCGGCACGACCACGAAGAAGATGCTGCGCCAGCCGAAGTGCCGGATCAGCACGCCACCGAGCGTCGGGCCGATCGCCATCGCCGCGCCGTTGCACGCGGCCCAGATGCCGAGCGCGCGGCCGCGCTCGACCGGGTCGCGCCACACGACGCGCACGATCGCGAGCGACGCCGGCAGCAGCAGCGCCGCGCCGACGCCGGCCAGCGCGCGTGCGGCAATCAGCACCGACACCGACGGCGCGAGCGCGCACAGCAGCGACGCGACGGTAAAGAGGGCGGTACCGGCGATGAAGACGCGGCGCCGGCCGTGCAGATCGGCGAGCAGCCCGCCGGTCAGCAGCAGCACCGCGTAAGTGAGGTTGTAGCTGTCGACGACCCATTGCAATGCGCCGACCCCCGCGTGGAAATAGTCGCCGATCGCGCGCGTCGCGAGATTGACGACCGCCGTGTCGACCTGCGCGACGAGCACGGCGAGGCAGAGGGTCAGCAAGGTCATGCCGTGACGATGTGCGGGATTGCCGGCAATACGTTCCGTTTGGGGCATTGGGCAATTCTCGAGTAACGGTAGCCGGAGGGTAGCGAGGCTCTGCTGACAGCGTCATGTCAGTAGTGCGGACATCCGTCGATGCGCGTGACAGGCACAGCAGCAATCGCGGGATCGTCGCCGCATCTTGTCGCTAGCAGGCGGCATGCCCGGAGCGATCCAGGCGGCTCCGGGCGTTCATGTCCGGGAAAAAACTTCACATGGAGCGCCGGGGCGACGGTTTTCCCATCTGCTAGACCAATCGGGTTGTTGTTTGCAAGACGGGATTTCCATGTCTGAATTGGCTGGAGTCATATTTTCGGTATGAATCGGCATTGCTCGTTGAATGCAATTCATGATTTCGTACAAGTATTAATGGTGAATTTGTTTCAAATTGAAAAATAAAATTGTTTCCAGATAAATTTCATAAAAAACAATGGATTGTGATGTTGACGCGCTGCGGCCTTAAAAATAGAATTCGTCGCCAATAAGGTTGACTCTCATGGCTGCTGGGGATATCTGAAGTTTTATAAGACATGTCTGAAATTGATCGATTGAAAATAATTATTTTTTGAATTCCCGTGGCCGGGTCGCAATTGAGTGGGTTATTTTCGCGTGCAGTCAAATCCGTTAAACCAATCCGAAGAATTCGCCGTCCATGCTTCAACTGAAACGATGGAAGTGCACCAATGAACGAAAGCATTGAATTTCAGACAGTGGCCGCATCGAATGCCTGCTTTGGCCCGTCCGCGCAAAGAAAATGGTCGGAAAGCGATGGCAACGGCGATATCGATGTCGTTTTGTTGACCCATCCCCGCGACAGGGCCGATGTTGCGCGAATGTTCCCATGGACCGGCGCGCTCGATGGCGAGGCGATAGGGGATCTGCTGAACTGCCTGCAGCCCGTTTATGGCGAAATCATCGAGGCGAAGGATCTCAACATCGGAATACTGTTTTTGCCGATTCTCGCGGAAGACATGATCGACCCGAGAAAGCGCGCATACAGCCGCGGCCGCCTCGAAAATGAAGGGTTGGCCAAGGTTGCTGCGATGGGAGCACGGCACGTCTGTCTTGGTGGATTGACCGGATCGTTGACGAATTACGGACGCCGCATCGAAGCACGCTCGAAGGAACTTGGCATTGAACTGACGACCGGCCACGCGGTGACGTCCGTATCGATCGTCCGCCAGTTCGACAAGGCACTGTGCGAATCCAGAATGAACGGGAGTGACGCCGTCCTCGCCGTTGTTGGGGTCGGCAGCGTGGGTGCAGGGGTGGCGAGGCTTTTGGCGCATTCGACACGCGCTACCAGGCCTGCCGGTCTGATTCTCGTCGACACGCTGCAACAGCATGACAGGCTTCACGCCATCGCAAAGGAAGTGGCGTCATGCTCACCGATGCAGGTATCGGTTGAGGTGCTCCCGACCCGTCACGCGTTGCCGGCCGACAGCCGATGCTATCGCGAGGCCAACGTGATTGTCAGCGCGGTGAGCACGCCGTCCATCCTCGATATCGATCTCGTCCGGCCCGGTACGATCTTGATCGACGACAGCCAGCCCTATTGCTGGAATCGCGATGCGGCGTGGGGCCGCGTGCAGGCGCGTGGCGACATCCTCCCGTGCGACGCAGGGTTGGTCGACGTGCGCGAGATCGCATACCGGTCGTTCTTTCCGTTCGATTTCGCTGACGACCATGGGCACGGCAGCGTCGTTTCATGGTCGTGTCTTGCCGAGGGGTTGCTGCGAGCCAGCCTGCCGCAGCTCGCCGGCAACATTGGCGAGGCCGATGTGGCGCAATTGCTGGCCTATGAGCGCGCGTTCGACGACATGAAGTTCGGGATTCCACCGCTCCAATGCGGAAAGCATCTGCTGGACGTCGAGCACTTCCGCCGCTTCGCGGTCGACGCGTTCGAATCGCGCAACCCTCCGGGAGGCCGCTCATGAAACAGGTCCCGATTTATCGCGGATGCAATGCGTGCGGAATGCCGTTGCATTATGACGCGCTCATGAACGGCACCGAGTCGCCGGCCGTCGCAGCATCAGGGCTCTGCGCACACTGTTCCGGCAGGCAATCCAACCGGCGCTCCGAATACGAGCCGGAGGCCGACCATGAATGGCTGATCGATGCGATGATCTCTGCCGCTGAAGGCGAGCGAACCTGGCGTCACACCGCACTGTCGATCGCCAAACGTCTGTCGGTTATCGGGGAAGGCGGCCTCGGCGTGGCGGCGGGCATTCTCGATTCGATTCCGGTACGCGACACGCGCTCGACTTACTCCGCGATGGTGCTTTACAGCGGCGGCAAGGACAGCACATACATGCTGATCAAGCTTGCCGAGAAAGGGGTGAACGTCTGCGCATGGATGTTGGATCCCGGTTATCAGTCGCCGCAGACGCTCGAAAGCGCGCGGCGCGTGACCGGGGCACTCGGTATCCCGCTCGTCATCGAACGGCCGGACAAAACGCTCACGGATGCATTGTTCCGATCCGGGTTCTCGATCGGCGAGCATTCGGATATCGATCTGCAAAAAGGGGCGATGACCTACGGGTCCGCATGCTGGCCGTGCTTTTCGCTGATCGCTGTCAGCGCGAGCGCGTTTGCGAATCGCCATCGCATTCCGCTGTGCTTCATCGGCACGCAAAAAGGGCAGAACCGGCTGAATCTCGAAGGCGCCGGCGTGTTGTCTTCGCAAGCCTTGCCGAAAGTCAACGATCTCGTTGCCAAATTCGTACGGCCGTTCCGCGAAGCGATCCCTGATCAGGCGAGTGCGCTGGACGCCGACCCCAACGATATCCGCTTTCCAACCGTGCTCGTGCCGTTCTACGAGCTTGTCCGAAGGCCTGAGCGAGATGTTCAGATCGCGCATATCGAGCGATATGGCTGGATTCTCCCGAAAAATACGGGTGCCTGCAGTTCGAACTGCATGATCAACGAGTTGGGTCGGGCAGTCATGCGATCCAGATTCGGCTTCGACCTTTACCAGGTGATCGACGCGAACGAACGGCGGCTCGGGCACGCACCGGACCGGGCGGCGTCGAGTTCCCCCGATCCGGCAATCGTGCGGCTCGGCGCGACGATGCTCGGACTGAGCGATCGGGAGGCCGCCGAATTCGGCGTGAAGCTTCGAAAGGACAAGCACGATGCGTAACCTGAGCGAAACCGACGCCTACTCCTTTACCGATCATGTACTCAGCCGTGCCATCTTCGCACTGTCGCGCGTAGTGGGTGTGAAGAACATCACGCGGCCTTTCTGGAATCGCTGGCGTGCGGCGCTGTTCGACCAGAACACGCTGGATCGCTTTCTTGCCGCGATGAGCGGTCTCTCCGACTGGCCGACAAAAGGCGAGGAATTTCTGCAAGGAGAAATTCGGCAGGTCGAGGCGATGCTGCCCGGGATGTCGAACGACGAGATCGTCGCGCATTATCGGCGGCTGTCGTTTCTCGCCCATCTCGTCCAATGGGGCTGTCTGCCGCTTTCAGATGTGAAAATGCGCGCCTATCGGCAGTGTCGCGACTTCTATCTCGAAGCCGAGCGCCGGGCGTTCGGCGCTCGATTCGCCCGTCTGCGTATCGATTGGCAAGGCCGGCCGATGTGGGCAAACCTGCATTTGCCTGAGCGGCCGCAGCCGTCCAGGAAGATCCCGCTGGCCGTGATCGTGCATGGCATGGATGACGTCAAGGAAGAGCATCTCGCCAGCGAGTTGCTGTTTTCCGACGCAGGATTTGCCGTTCTGTGCATCGATGGGCCAGGGCAGGGCGAGGCGTTTCTGCTCGATGGCATGACATGGCCAGAGAACTTCGAAGAGGCGATCGTCGCCTGCGTTGACGGGTTGAGCGACTATCCGCAGATTGACACGGAAGGCTATTCCGTTGCCGGGATCAGTTGGGGCGGCATGTGGGCTTACAAGATCGCCGCGATCGACCTGCGCGTCAGCGCGATTCTCGATCTGGGCGGTCCTGTCGACGCCCGCGAATTCAACAAACTACCCTTTTTCCTGAAAAGCAAGTTTTGCCAGATCCTGGGCATCACGTCGATGGACGAAGCCAGGCGTGCGGCAAATGGTTTCGCCGTTCGAGATATCGCGATGCTCGGCAGGGTTCGTGCACATGTCCATATCGTTCACGGGGGCCGCGACCCGCTCGTGTCGGTGGCCGACAAGACATGGCTGCGCGATACCCTGAACGGACTCGGGGGAGCGGGCGACGTGAAGCTCACGCTCTTCGCTGACGGCGACCATTGCTGTACGCAGTATGTCGCGGAAGTCCGTCGCGCTGCAGCCGCCGACTTTCTCGACGCGTACCGGCGGAGAACCGGGAGTCGACGTCCGTCGGATCACCGCTTGCCGATTGCCTGAGCCGGCGTCGCGTAAAACCGTGTCACGTTCGGCCTCTTCACTATGAAACGCATCACGCTCATGCCCCAACGGGCCGGTTTCGGATTCGCCTTCATCTGCCTGTTGGCGGCAGGCTGTACGGAACCGCCGGAGACCTATCAGGGGTATATGGAAGGGCAGTTTTCCTATCTGTCGGCACCGTACTCCGGGAACCTGAAAGCGTTGTTCGGAGCGCGCGGCCAGCGCGTTGCCGCCGGGACGGCCGTGTTCGAGATCGACTCACCCGATCTGGAGCAGGCGGCCAAGCGCCAATATCACCAATGGCAGTCGGCGCTGAGCGTGCTCGACGACCTTGAAAAAGGAAGACGTCCTTCGGAGATCGACGCGTTGAAGGCGCAACTCGAACAGGCACGGGCCACCGCCACCCGTTCGACGCAACGGCTCGCGCGTGCCGAGGCCGACTACGGTATTCGCGCGATTTCGCTCGACAAGCTCGAAGGCGAGCGTGCGGCGGCTCGCGTGGACAGCGCGCGGGTCAGGGAACTGATCAGTCAGCTCAAGACGGCGCGCCTGCCGGCACGAGACGATCAACTTCGTTCGCAACGACAGAACACCGAAGCGCTTCAGGCTGAGTACGAACGCGCGGAGCGGCAATACAGACAACTATCGGTGCAGGCTCCCGGAAACGGCGTCGTCGTCGACACCTTCTTTACGCGGGGTGAATGGGTAGCGGTCGGCAACCCGGTCGTCAAGATGCTCGTCGATCGCAACACCAAGGTGCGCTTCTTCGTGCCAGAGCCCCGGCTGTCGCGACTGCGCGTTGGCGATACGGTGAAGCTGGCTTGCGACGGATGCGAACCCGGCTATTCGGCGACGATCAGCCATATCGCACCTGAAGCGGAATATACGCCGCCAGTCATTTACAGCATCGAAGCCCGTTCGAAGCTGGTGTTTCTGGTCGAGGCACGGCCCGACGATGCGGCCGCGCGCAATCTGCATCCCGGCTTGCCGGTCGAGGTGACGCCATGAACAACGCGACGCCGTTGATCGACGTGCATGATCTGAACAAGCATTTCGGCGCGAGACATGTCGTCAAGGATCTGAGCATGCAGGTCGCCCGTGGCGAGATATTCGGCTTTCTCGGTCCTAACGGAAGCGGCAAGACGACATCGTTGCGCATGATGTGTGGGCTGCTGACGCCCGATTCAGGGCACGGGACCTGCCTCGGCTTCGACATCCTGACGGAATGCCGGGAAATCAAGCGAAGGGTCGGTTACATGACGCAGCGCTTTTCCTACTGGGAGGACCTGACGGTTCGCGAGAATCTGGATTTCGTGGCACGGTTGTACGAAATCGACGCGCGCAAGGAAAGCGTCGCGCGGATTCTTGCCGAGATGGGGCTGGAGTCGCGTGCGAACCAGCTGACGGGTGCGTTGTCGGGAGGCTGGAAGCAACGCGTGGCGCTTGCTGCTGCGCTGTTGCAGTCGCCCGAGCTTCTGCTGCTCGACGAACCGACGGCGGGCGTCGATCCGAGTGCGCGCCGCGAATTCTGGGAAGAACTGCACCGGCTGGCTGCCCGCGGCATTTCGGTGCTCGTCAGCACGCACTATATGGACGAGGCCGAGCGGTGTCACAAGCTGGCCTACATTTCGTACGGCACGTTGCTGGCACACGGCGAAGCCCGTGAGCTGGTGCGGCGGCAAGCACTCCATACCTGGGCGGTATCGGGCGGCGATCTGGTGCGATTGAACGATCGGCTCCGCGAGCAACCGGGTGTCGAGCAGGTCGTTGCGTTCGGACGTGCACTGCATGTATCGGGACGCGACGAAGCCGCGCTCGCGGCGAGTCTCGACGCGGTCAGCGACGGCGGCGTGGCAGTCGAACGAATCGAGACGAACCTCGAGCACGTCTTCTTGCATCTGATGAACGATGCGTCGCAAGCGCTCGGCTGACCATGATCGGAATCTCGATTTCGCGCTGGTGGAGCATGGTGGTGAAGGAGTTTCTCCAGATCCGTCGCGATCGGGTGACGCTCGGGATGATCGCCATCCTGCCACTCGTTCAGCTGGCCTTGTTCGGCTTTGCGATCAACAGCGATCCCAAGCATCTTCCGACGATCGTACTGGCCGACGACCGAAGCGAATTTTCCCGATCGCTCGTTGCCGGCATGCGCAATACCGGCTATTTCGATGTCCGGGACGGCATGTTTTCCGAGCGTGCGGCACGCGACGCGCTGCAGAGGGGCGCGGTGCAGTTCATCGTCAGCATCCCGCACGATTTCTCCCGGAGGCTGGTGCGCAGCGAGCATCCGGAGATTCTTGTCGAGGCGGACGGGACCGATCCCGCCGCAACGGGAAACGCGATCGCTGCGTTCCATACGATGGTGCGGACGGTGCTGGACAAGGACCTGACCGGGGCATTGGCGGTAACCGCGCCACCGCATGCCTTCTCGCCTCGGGTACACAAAATCTACAATCCAGCGGGAATCACCCAGTACAACATCATTCCCGGACTGATGGGGGTGATCCTGTCGATGACGATGGTGATGATGACGAGTCTCGCCATTACGCGCGAGCGTGAACGCGGGACGATCGAGAACATCCTCGCGTCGCCCGCGACATCCGTCGAGGTGATCTGCGGAAAGATCGTTCCGTACATCCTCATCGGGGTCTTGCAGTGCACGATCATTCTGCTCGCGGCCCGTTTCGTATTCGACGTGCCGTTCGAAGGAAATCGGGTAACGGTCTACTGCCTTGCGTTGCTGTTGATCGTCGCGAACCTGATGGTTGGCATAGCCATATCGTCGATCGCGCGAAACCAGTTGCAGGCGATGCAGATGACGTTCTTCTATTTCTTGCCGAGCGTGCTGCTCTCCGGGTTCATGTTCCCGTTTGCCGGCATGCCCGGCTGGGCGAGACTGATCGGCAATGCATTGCCGCTGACATATTTCAACAGGGCCATTCGGGGTGTGCTGTTGAAGGGAAATGGATGGCACGAAATCTGGCCCGACGCTGCGGCGCTGGTTGTGTTCGGTTTCGTTGCCATGGTGATCGGCCTGGTCGCATACAGAAACACGCTCGATTGATCGACGATGACACAACGAAATTTTCCCGGTCGCCGTGGTTCCCGCTGGATGGCTGTTTTGCCGGCGGCGATTGCGATCGGCGCGGGACAGGGTTGCAGCGGTCCCGCATTTATCCCGCGGTCCGCGAGCGACTTGTCGTTGCCGTCGACCTTCATGGGAATGAGCGTCGTCACGACCGGCCGCGACGATGCGTGCACGGTTGTCGGCTGCGACGCGCGCTGGTGGCGGCGCTTCGGTTCTCCTGCGCTGGATGCGCTCGTCGAGCAGGCAGTGACGGACAGTCCGTCCATACGCAGCGCGGAATTGCGCCTGATCGAAGCCACGCAGTATCTCGCTGCTCAACGCGGTGCAAGTCGCTATCCGCAGGTCGATTTAGGTGCGTCAGCGAAGAAAGAGCAGTTGAATACCGCTGCAGTCGGCCTGCCCATGATTCCGAATCCGTCACCGTTCATGCTTTACAACACGAACGTGAGTGTTCGATATGACTTCGATTTTTTCGGCGCGCAGCGACATCGGATCGGCGCGAAACGGTACGAAGCGGCGGTCCGGAAACATCAGGCAGACGCCGCACGCCTGGCACTGGCCGCCAATCTCGTGACGGCCGCGATCCGGGAAGGGCGCCTGCGCGACGAAATCGAACTGAACGAGGCGTTGCTGAGGAATCGCCGGGCGATTCAGCGGGCGTTGCATGAACGCTATGCGATCGGGAGTGTGACTTATCGGGAAGCCATCGATGGCGATTCGGACATCGATCGCCTCGAAGCCGCGCTGGCGCCATTACGTGCGGAATTGCTGCAGGTCAGGTCTCAACTGGCGGTCTATGCGGGCGCTACCTCTCCCCATTCGCTCCCGGAGTTCCGACTGCCGGACTTGCAGTTGCCGCAAAACCTGCCGTCGATCGTTCCGTCGGAACTCGTGCGTCAACGGCCCGACATCCTGGCGGCGGAGGCGAGCCTGCACATCGCCGGGGAGCTGGCTGGTATCGCGACTGCCAACCTGTACCCGCGGATCGAACTGGGAGCGAGCATCGGATCGTCACCGTTGGTGCTCGGGCAACTGTTCGCCGGCGGGACGACGATCTGGAACATCGGGGCCCAGCTCGGCGCACCGATTTTTCACGGTGGTGAATTGCGAGCCGCGCGGGACGCGGCGTATGCCGCGTACGATGCGACCTTCGAGGACTATCGGAACGTCGTGCTCGGCGGGTTGCAGAGCGTTGCCGACACCATGGCGGAAATCGATCGGGACACGAAGGCGCTGCGCGCACATTCCGCGGTGACGCAACGTCAACATACGTTGCTTGCGATGACGAGCAGCCAGCTTGCCCATGGCAGTGGCGATCGACTCGGCGTGTTACAGGCCGAGTATGCGTACGGCCTGGCCCGACTCGAGGTGATTCGGCTTCGCGCGGCCCGGATGGCCAGTACGGTTTCGTTTTTTGCCGCCATTGGCGGCGATGCCGGGAGCACGCACTGATCACATGCATGCGGTTGTGAGGCCGGGACCGCAACTGTTGCGGACCCGGCCCGGGTTGCCTGAGCCGGCAACCGGGACGAGCGCGCCGCATGCATGCGGCGCGTCGACGGCGAACGGAGCTCCGTTACGCCGCCACCGCCCGCGCCCGCGCCATCGTCAGCGCCGCATCCTCGATCATGTCCTCCTGGCCGCCGACGAGCCGCTGCCGGCCCAGTTCGACGAGGATGTCGCGCGCGGGAATCCCGTACTTCGCTTCCGCGCGCTTAGCGAACAGCAGGAACGACGAGTAGACGCCCGCATAGCCGAGCGTCAGCGCATCGCGGTCGAGGCGGATCGGCGCGTCCATGATCGGCACGACGAGATCCTCGGCGACGTCCGAGATCGCGAACACGTCTACACCCGTCTCGATCCCCATCCGGTCGCACACGGCGACGAACACTTCCATCGGCGTGTTGCCCGCGCCGGCGCCGAGGCCGGCCGCGGCCGCGTCGATCCGGTTCGCGCCGGCGGCGACCGCCGCGACCGAATTCGCGACGCCCATCGCGAGGTTGTGGTGGCCGTGGAAGCCGAGCTCCGTCTCCGGCTTCAGCGCGTCGCGCACCTGGCCGATTCGCGCGGTCACGTCGTCGGGCAGCATGTGGCCGGCCGAATCGGTGATGTAGATGCAGTTCGCGCCGTACGACTCCATCAGCTTAGCCTGCACGACGAGCTGCTCCGGCGGCGACATGTGCGCCATCATCAGGAAGCCGACCGTGTCGAGCTCGAGCGTGCGCGCGAGGCCGATGTGCTGCTCCGACACGTCGGCCTCGGTGCAGTGCGTCGCGACGCGGATCGTGCCGACGCCGAGCGCGTGCGCCATCCGCAGATGCTCGACGGTGCCGATGCCGGGCAGCAGCAGCGCCGACACCTTCGCCTGCTTCAGTTCGGGAATCACGGCGCTCAGGTACGCCTCGTCGGTATGCGCGGGGAAACCGTAGTTGACCGACGCGCCGCCGAGCCCGTCGCCGTGCGTGACCTCGATCAGCGGCACGCCGGCCGCGTCGAGCCCGCGCGCGATGTCGCGCATCTGGTCGAGCGTGATCTGGTGGCGCTTCGGGTGCATCCCGTCGCGCAGCGACATGTCGTGGACGGTGATCTTCTTGCCTGCAAGTGACATCGCGTGGCTCCTCAACTCAAGCGGTGGCGGCCGTCGCGGCCAGCATCTGTTCGGCGAAACGCTCGGCCGTGGCGGCCGCGGCGGCGGTCATGATGTCGAGGTTGCCCGCGTACTTCGGCAGGTAGTCGCCGAGCCCTTCGACTTCCATGAAGACCGACACGCGATTGCCGTCGAACACCGGGCCGTTCTTCAGCGTGTAGCCGGGCACGTAGCGCTGCACTTCCTTGACCATCGCGTGCACGGATGCGGTGATCGCGTCGACGTCGGGCGGCCCGTCGGTCAGGCAGTGGATCGTGTCGCGCATGATCAGCGGCGGCTCGGCCGGGTTGATCACGATGATCGCCTTGCCCTTGCGCGCGCCGCCGACCTGTTCGATCGCGCCGGACGTGGTGCGCGTGAATTCGTCGATGTTCTTGCGCGTGCCGGGGCCGACCGACTTCGACGACACGGTCGCGACGATCTCGCCGTACGCGACCGGCTGCACGCGCGACACCGCGTACACCATCGGGATCGTCGCCTGGCCGCCGCAGGTCACCATGTTCACGTTCATCTGCGCGCTGTCGAGATGCGCGTCGAGGTTCACCGGCGGCACGCAGTACGGCCCGATCGCGGCGGGCGTCAGGTCGATCATCCGCACGCCGAGCGCGGTGAGCTTGTCGGAGTTGTCGCGGTGCACGTAGGCCGACGTCGCGTCGAACGCGATGCGGATATCGTCGTCGGCCACGTGCGGCAGCAGCCCGTCGACGCCCTGGTCGCTGGTCTTCAGGCCGAACTCGCGCGCCCTCGCGAGGCCGTCGGACGCCGGATCGACGCCGACCATCCACACGGGTTCGAGCACCGGCGAGCGGCGCAGCTTGTATAGCAGGTCGGTGCCGATGTTGCCGGGCCCGATCAGTGCGCATTTGATTTTCTTCATCTGGCTTGTTCCTTTAGATAAAGCGGACGTCGCAACTGCCGATGCCGGAAATGTGCATCGACAGCGCGTCGCCGGCCGTGACCGGAATCAGTTTCGCGAGCGAGCCGGACAACACGATCTCGCCGGCAAGAAGCGGCACGTCATACGCGGCGAGCGTGTTCGCGAGCCACGCGACCGCGTCGGCGGGATGGCCGAGCGCCGCATCGCCGCGCCCTTGCGCGACGGGCTCGCCGTTCTTGTCGATCGTCATCTCGCAGGCGGCGAGATCGAGCGTGCGCGGATCGACGCGCGCATCGCCGAGCACGTATACGCCGCACGATGCGTTGTCGGCGACGGTGTCCTCGATGCGGATCGCCCAGTCGCGGATGCGCGAATCGACGATCTCGAAGCAGGGCGCGACGGCGGCCGTCGCGGCGATCACGTCGGTGCGGTCGATGCCGGGGCCGCGCAAGTCGCGCGACAGGATGAACGCGATCTCGCCCTCGGCGCGCGGCGCGATCAGCGAGTCGGCGGCAATCGCCTCGCCGGCCGCGTAGTGCATGCCGGACAGCAGGATGCCGAAATCGGGCTGGCGCACGTTCAGCATGTCCTGCACGGCCTGGCTCGTCACGCCGATCTTCTTGCCGACGACCGCTTCGCCGTGTTCGACGCGACGTTCGATGAAGCGCTGCTGGATGCGGTAGGCGTCGTCGAGCGACAGCCGGCGCGGGCGGCTCGACAGCGGCGCGACCGGCGCGCGTGCGTGCCACGCGGCGTACAGCTCGTCGCCGAGCGTCGTATGCAGGCGGGAAGACATGAAAGGGCCCTCGAATGGAACAGGCCGCCGTCGCGGGCGGCGTCGTGCGCCGGAGCGGGGCTCCGGCGCGTGGGTCGCGGGCGTTCCGCGTCGGTTGGTCAGTTAGTTACCCGAACTGCGGATCGCGTCCGGCGAGAAGTACGCCTCGTTGAACTGCGGGCTGTTGTCGAGCTTCGGCATCGGGCCTTCGTTGGTCAGGCGGTCGGCCATGTACGCGCCCGAGATCAGGTCGTGGTAGAACACGACGCCCGGGTAGAACACCTTCGCGTCGAACGCGTACAGCGTCGTCGCGACGTTGGTGCGCCACAGCTGGCCGCGCGCGTCGTAGTTGTCGGCGAGCAGCGTCATCCACGAATCCTCGTCGAGGTACAGCACGCGCTTCGCATACTGGTGACGGTAGTTGCTCTTCAGCGTCGCCTGCAGCACCCACACGCGATGCAGCTCGTAGCGGATGTACGACGGATTCTCGTGGCCCTTGGTCAGCAGGTCGGCGTACTTCACCGAGGTGTCCATCGCCTTGTAGTTGTCGTACGGCACGTAGATTTCGCGCTTGCCGACGATCTTCCAGTCGTAGCGATCACCGGGGCCGTTGTACAGGCGGTCGTCGTCGACGGTGCGGAAGCCGCCCGGGCCCTGCGGCTGGTCGTAGCCGTACTCGGGCGCCTGGCGCACGCGCCGCGTGCCGGGGTTGTACATCCACGTGCGCGACGAGTTGTCCGCGCCGGCCTTGTCCCAGTTCGTGAAGCCGACGATCAGCGAGCCGCGGTCGGACAGCGGCAGCTCCGTCGCGTTGCGGTAGTACGTGCGGTTGTTCAGGTCGCTCTTCACGTCGTACTTGCCGACGTTGCGCGGCGAGTAGATGTCGTAGCGCACCTTGCCCCACGCGATGTTGCCGTCCGAGTACACGACGGCCTGGTCGTAGGTCGCCTGCTCGGCGCCGATCGCCGACGAGAAGCGCTGGTTCCACAGCAGTTCGGCAGCGGTCTTCGGGATCGGGTACGGCACCGTCGGCGGCGCATTCGTGAGGCCGTTCGCGTCGGACGTCATCGTCGAATCGGGCGCGTACGCGCGGATGTCCTTGTAGACGGAATCCGCGTAGCGGAAGTCGCGATGGGTCGGATAGACGTTGATCTTGAACGTGGCCGGATAGCGCTTGAACATCGCCTTCTGGCCGTCGGTCAGGTGCTCGGCATACTGCGCCATGTTCTCCGCGGTGATCGTGGCGACCGGCTTCTCGCTCGCGAACGGATCGGGGTAGCGGCTGCCGCGCTTGTACTGCACGTCGGGCGGTGTGCCGAGCCACTTGCCCGACCATTCGGGCACGCCGCTGTCCTTGCTCGCGGCGCGCACCGCGCCCATCGGCGTCAGCGGGCCGTCGAGCGCCTTCAGGTCGTCCGGCGTGACCTTCGGGAACGATGCCGTCGCAACGAGTGCGCACGCGGCCATCACCGACGCGCGCAGGAGGGGGAGACGAATTCGCTTCATGACAATCCTCTTGCTGAGTGACGAGCGGCCGGGCCGCTCAGAAGTGGTAGGTCGCCGTGGCCAGCACGTAGTCGCGATCCGAGAGCGGGCGCGTGACCGGGTTCGGCGATCCGAGGAACTTCGCGTAGACGAGCGACAGCTGCAGGTTGCTCAGGCGCGTGAAGGTCACGCCGGCGGTCACGCGGTGGTCGCCCTGGCCCGTCAGCGAGCCGAGCGCGCCGGCGAGCGGCGACGTGCCGGTCAGGTCGTGCGAGTAGGTCAGCGGCACGTCGAGATCCCAGCCGTTGAACACGTTCTTGTAGCTGAGCGTCCACGCGATCTCCATCGCGAGCGCGTTGCGCGAATTCGTGAGCGTCGTCGAACCGTCGAGCGCCGAGATGCTGCCCGCATGCACGTACGTGAGTTCGCCGACCAGCGACTGCGAATTCGCGAGGAAGCTCGGCCCGATCGAATAGATGCCGGACAGGTTGGTCTGCAGCACGTTCGCGCGCGTCGACTGCGGGCCCGTCGCCGTATTGACGAGCACGGCCGCGCCCTGGCGGTACGACACTTCGCCCGCGACGTTCACGGGGCCGACCTGCGTCGAGAAGCTCGCGCCGGTCAGCTTGATGTTGCTGAAATAGGTCTGCTGGTACTGGAGCGTTGGGAAGTACGTCGTGACGACGCTCGGGTTCATGTCGTTGTAGTGCAGGTGGTATACGCCGAGCTCGGTGTCGCCGAGGACGCGGAAGCGTGCGCCGATACCCCACTGGTTGCGCGCGCTCGGCTTGTCGTCGGGGCCGCGCGGAATGATCAACCCGCCCGGGCCGATGATGAACTGCGCGCCGGGGCCCGTGACGTCGGAGTAGCTCCAGTACGTGCCGGGTGCGGTCAGCCGGTTCTGCTGATACGAGAACTGGTAGTAGCCGAGCAGGCTGAAGTTCGGCGTGATCTGCCACTGCGTCGAGATCTGCGGCACGGGCAGCAGGATGTCCTTCACCTCGGCGCCTGCCATATACGACTTGGTCGCGTCGGACGGCCCCTGTGCGCCCGCGATGTTCGGGAAGAACAGGCTTTCGCCCCATGCGACGACCTGGTCGCCGACCTTCACGTTCAGGCTGGTCGAACCGATGTGGAACGTGTTGTACACATACGCGGCGAGCAGCGTCGTGTGGCCGCCCGACCAGTAGCGCGCATCGCTCGTGAAGTTGTTGTACTGGCCCGACTGGTTCACGGTGCCCGGCGCGTCGTTGTAGTTCGGACGGTGATAGGCCTGGTCGTAGAACGTGTCCGCGCGCACGAACACGCCCCAGTCGTCGTGCTTCAGGTTCACTTCGCCGAGCAGGCTGACCTGGTTCTCGATCAGCTTGTTCTTCGCGAAGTTGCGGTCGCCGTCGTCGCCGTTGATGTTCGCCGGTGTCAACAGATTGCCGCTCGGTGCGCGCGTGCGCATGCCGAGGCCGTAACTGAGCGTGAACGTATAGTCCAGCGTCGTGTCGGCGCCAAGCTCGATCGTGCTGCCGGCGTGCGCGTTGGGAACGGCGCACGTCAGCAGCGCGGCGGCCAGCGTCGACAGCGTGGCGGTTGCCCGCTTGTCGGTACGGCGCGAAATCCGTTGATGCATGGTGTCTCCTCTTGGGGTATCGACGACGATCGTCTGTGTGTGTTGTCGTGAGAGGCAGAGTAGGGAGATCGCGGTAGCAGGGAATCGTCAAAATGAACTAGATGACTTCCCTAGGACTGGCAACGATCGGCCCCGCACCGCTTGCATGGCAGGGTTCAGCGCGCGGCTGCCTGCGCGGCGGTCAGGAACGCCGGCCGCTCGCCGCCGCCGTCGAGCCGCAGGTTCGCGCCCGACGTGTACGACGCGTCGGGCGACGCGAGGAACAGGCACGCGGAGGCGACGTCGTCGGGCGTCGCGAGGCGCCCGGCGGGAATCGTCGCGCGGATCGCATCGAGCGCGTCGCTGTCGCCGTAATGGCCTTCGGCTGCGGCTTCCGTCTGCACGAGGCTCGGGCTGATCGCGCACACGCGCACGCGCGGCGCCCACTCGACCGCGAGCGACGTCACCGCGCTGACGAGGCCCGCTTTCGCGGCGCCGTATGCGGCCGTGCCGGGCGACGGCCGCGACGCGCTGACGCTCGAGATGAACAGCATCACGCCGCCTTCCGGCTGCGGCTGCATGATCGCGTTCACGCGCTGCGCGAGCTGCAGCGGCGCGATCAGGTTCAGCCGCACGATCGATTCGGTGAAGCGCGGCGATGCATCGGCCGCGAGCGCGAACGGTGAGCCGCCCGCGTTGTTGACGAGCACGTCGAGGCCGCCTGCCGTATCGCGGATCGTCGCGAGCATCGCGTCGACCTGCTCGATGTCGCGCAGGTCGGCCGCGACGAACGCCGCTGTGCGGCCGCCGGCCGAAGGCGGCGTGTCGGGCGCGCTGCGTCCGCAGACGAACACGTGCGCACCCGCCGCGAGAAACCGCTCGGCGATGCGCCGCCCGATGCCCTTGGTGCCGCCCGTCACGAGCACCGTCTTGCCGCTGTAGTCGAATCCGTTCATCGTCAGCCTCCGTTTCCGTGGGCCGATGATAGGAAGAAGCGCGTGCGGCTTCGTAGTCTGAAAGGATGATGCCGGCCGGCGCCGGCGGCGCAATCATCGTGGCAAGCATCCATCGACAGACGAAGGAGACAACCCGCGATGACGATCCCCACGACGCCGCCGGCCGGCATCTTCACCGACGTACCGAGCGGCCTGCGCCTGCACCATATCGAGGCGGGCGAGGGCCGGCCCGTGGTGTTCATCCACGGCAGCGGCCCGGGCGCCAGCGGTTTCAGCAACTTCAAGCACAACTACCCCGCGTTCGCAGCGGCAGGCTATCGCGCGATCGTCGTCGACCTGCCCGGCTACGGGCAGTCGTCGAAGCCGTCCGACGTCGCCTATACGCTCGATTTCTTCGTTGGCGCGCTGCATGCGCAGCTTGCCGCGCTCGGGATCGGGCCGGCCATGCTGCTCGGCAACTCGCTCGGCGGCGCGATCGCGCTGAAATACGCGCTCGACTATCCGGACGAGGTCGACGGGCTGATCATGATGGCGCCGGGCGGCGTCGAGGATCGCGACACCTATTTCCGGATGGAAGGGATCCAGCGGATGGTGAAGCTGTTCACCAATCGCCAGATGAATGACGACACCATGCGCGAACTGCTGACGCTGCTCGTGCACGACCCGGCGATCGTCACCGACGCGCTCGTCGCCGAGCGGATGAAGGTGTGCGTCGAACAGCCGACCGAAGTGCTGTCGACGATGAGCGTGCCAAACTTGACCGACGCGCTCGGCGACCTGCGCAGCCCGGTGCTCGGTTTCTGGGGCACGGACGACCGCTTCAATCCGGTCGGTGGCGCGCTGAAGTTCCTCGAACACTGCCGCGACGCGCGCTTCGTGCTGATGAACCGGTGCGGCCACTGGGTCATGGTGGAACACGCCGATTATTTCAATCGGGAATGCCTCGATTTTCTTGCGGCGAGGAATACGCGATAACGCCGGATGCCCATGAAGGCCGCCCCGCCGGACGGGCGCGGTCGATCTGACCTATACGGAGACAAAATGAAACTCATCGAAGAACTGTTCGACCTGCGCGGCAAGGTAGCCGCGATCACCGGCGGCGCGCGCGGCATCGGCGCGGAGACGGCGCGCACGCTGGCCGCGGCCGGCGCGAGCGTCGCGATCCTCGACGTGCTGTCGCAGCCGGCGGAAGCGCTGGTCGAGGAAATCCGCGCGCAGGGCGGCCAGGCCGCGTTCTGGCAGCTCGACGTCACGCACGAGGCCGACGTGTCGCGCGTGTTCGGCGAGATTGTCGCGCGCTTCGGGCGCCTCGACGTGCTCGTGAACAACGCGGGCATCGAAGGGCACAACGTGCCGACGCACGAGCTCACGCTCGCGCAGTGGCAGCGCGTGCAGGACGTGAACGTCAACGGCGTGTTCCTGTGCACGCGCGCGGCGATTCCGCATATCGACGCGGCCGGCGGCGGGTCGATCGTGAACCTGTCGTCGATGTACGGGATCGTCGGCGGCCCCGACGTGCCCGCGTATCACGCGTCGAAAGCCGCGGTGCGGATGATGGCGAAGGTCGACGCGATGCTGTACGCGACGAAGAACATCCGCGCGAACTCGGTGCATCCCGGCTACATCCGCACACCGATGCTCGAGGACGCGTTCCGCCAGATGGGCCAGGATCCCGATCGCGCATTCGAGTACATGCAGACGAACGTGCCGATGGCAAAGATCGGCAGCCCGCGCGACATCGCGGCCGGCATCCTGTATCTCGTGTCGCCGGCCGGTCGTTACGTGACGGGTGCGGAGCTCGTGATCGACGGCGGCTATACCGCGCGCTGACGCGGCGCTGTGCTGGCAACGGAACAGGAGACAGGCAGTTGAAAGTGCTCGTGGCAGTGAAACGCGTGGTCGACGCGAACGTGAAGGTCGGCGTGAAATCCGACCGGACAGGCGTCGACATCGCGAACGTAAAGATGTCGATGAACCCGTTCGACGAGATCGCCGTTGAAGAAGCCGTGCGCCTGAAAGAAGCTGGCGTGGTGACCGAAGTGATCGCCGTGTCGGTCGGCGTCGCGCAGGCGCAGGAAACGCTGCGCACCGCACTCGCGATCGGCGCGGATCGCGCGATCCTCGTCGAATCGAACGACGGCATCGAGCCGCTGGGCGTCGCGAAGGTGCTGAAGGCGCTGGTCGACAGGGAGCAACCTTCGCTCGTGATCCTCGGCAAGCAGGCGATCGACGACGATTCGAACCAGACCGGGCAGATGCTGGCTGCGCTCGCCGGCCTGCCGCAAGCGACATTCGCGTCGAAGGTGGTGGTGGCCGATGGTCAGGCGACAGTCGCGCGCGAAGTCGACGGCGGCGCGGAAACGCTGTCGCTGACGTTGCCGGCGGTGGTCACGACCGACCTTCGTTTGAACGAGCCGCGCTACGTGACGTTGCCCAACATCATGAAGGCGAAGAAGAAGCCGCTGGAAATCGTGAAGCCCGAAGACCTGGGCGTGGATGTGACGCCGCGCCTGAGGGTGCTCAAGGTGAACGAGCCGCCGAAGCGCGCGGCCGGCGTGAAGGTGCCGGACGTGCAGACGCTGGTCGGGAAGCTGAAGACCGAAGCCAAGGTGCTGTAACAGGGAACGCAAGGAAATGACGATTCTGGTAATTGCGGAGTACGACGCCCCGAAGGAAGCCCCCTTGGGGGGCGATGCGACGATCAAGGCGGCGACGTTGAACACGGTGGCGGCGGCACAGAAGATCGGCGGCGACATTCACGTGCTGGTCGCAGGACACAACGCGCAGGCGGCGGCCGATGCTGCGGCGAAGATCGCAGGTGTTTCGAAGGTGCTGCTGGCCGACGCGTCGCACCTGGCCGACGGTCTGGCCGAGAACGTCGAGGCGACGGTGATAAACGTCGCGAAGGACTACTCGCATATCCTCGCGGCGGCTACCGCATATGGCAAGAACATCGCGCCGCGCATCGCCGCAAGGCTGGATGTCGCACAGATCTCCGAGATCACGGCGGTTGTTTCGGCCGATACGTTCGAACGCCCGATCTACGCGGGCAACGCGATCGCGACGGTGCAGTCGAGCGACCCGATCAAGGTCATCACGGTGCGCGCGACGGGTTTCGATCCGGTGGCGGCCGTTGGCGGCAGCGCAGCGGTCGAGAAGATCGAAGCGGCGGCCGACGCAGGCAAGTCGCAGTTCGTGAGCCGTGAAGTGACGAAACTGGACCGTCCGGAACTCACCAGCGCGAGCATCATCGTGTCTGGCGGCCGTGGTCTGGGCAGTGGCGAGAATTACACGAAGGTGCTGGAGCCGCTGGCCGACAAACTGCATGCCGCACTCGGTGCGTCGCGCGCCGCAGTCGACGCGGGCTACGTACCTAACGACTACCAGGTCGGCCAGACCGGCAAGATCGTTGCGCCGCAGCTATACATCGCGGTCGGTATTTCGGGTGCGATCCAGCACTTGGCCGGCATGAAGGATTCGAAGGTGATCGTCGCGATCAACAAGGATCCGGAGGCGCCGATCTTCAGCGTGGCCGACTATGGCGTCGTCGGCGATCTGTTCACGCTCGTGCCGGAAGCGGCCGCGGCGCTCTGACCGATGCCGCTGTTCGAATTCGACGGGATGCGGCCGCGCATCGATCCGTCCGCGTATGTCGACCCGAGCGCGGTCTTGATCGGCGACGTGACGATCGGCGCGCGCTGCTATATCGGCCCGCATGCGAGCCTGCGCGGCGATTTCGGCGCGATCGTCGTCGAAGACGGCAGCAACGTGCAGGACGGCTGCGTGCTGCATGTCGGGATCGGCGAGACATGCCGGCTCGGCGTCAACAGTCATGTCGGCCATGGCGCGATCGTGCATGGCGCGACGCTCGAACCCGACACGATGATCGGGATGAATGCGGTCGTGATGGACGGCGCGACGATCGGCGCGACGACGATCGTCGCCGCGTGCGCGTTCGTGAAGGCCGGTTACGACGTGCCGCGCGGCGTGCTGCTGGCGGGCGTGCCGGGGCGCGTCGTCCGGCGGCTGAGCGAGGCGGAGATCGACGCGAAGGCGAACGGCACGCGGATTTATCAGCAACTGGCGGCGGATTGCTTGAGGACGATCAGGCGGATCGACGGGTAGCGGGCAGCCGGGCGGGCCGGGATGCGACGGATTGCCGGTTCGGTTGCCGTTGCCGTAAGATCGGCACAGGACTTTCCCCCGGCATCCGCTTCAGATGAAAAAGAACATACCCCTGCGGCTCGCAGTGATTACGTCGGCTTTTGCCGTCTACAACGTTTACATGCACATTCAGCAGTTCATCAGCGGCTGCATGTGGGTCAGGGGCCATCATCGCTGCAGTTTCGAAAACAGTACGAATTTCCAAGGCTTGATGGATCTCGACCTGATGATCACCTGTTGCTGGGTCGCCGCGGCGGTGGTGGGCTGGATAGCCGTCGCGCAGGCGCCGAGGAAGCCGGGTTAGTGGCGCGACGCAGCACTCGATCGAGTCGATTCTGTCAATCCGTGACAACGCGTATTCGCTGGCCGGCGTCGCGCGCGATGCGCGAGGGGGGCTCCCATGCAATTTCCGACGGGATCGGTGGTCGCGCTCAGTTCGGCTGCTGCGACGATGTTTTCGATGGGCATGCTGTTTCTCGGCTACTGGGGATTGCACGAGGCATTACCCTGGCGGTTCGGCGACTACGTCGTGATCGTGCCCGCGCTGTCGGGCTTCGCATGCCTCGCCAGCGTGCCGTTTCTCGCGACATCGCCGATGAAATCACCCGATGACGAATCGCGGATGTTCGTCGCGCGGCGCGTGTTTCTGTGCGGCGCGAGCGCGGTGTGGTGTGCGATCGTCGCGTCGCTGTTCGCGTGAGATGACGGTCGCGGAACCGCGTTGCGCGAGCGTCTCGAAACATGTTGCGCGAGGCCGGAGCGCACGGTTTTCACGCGTCGGTTCGGGCCTTCATTCCGGCTTTGATTTCCCCTGTGCCGTGCACTAGATTCGAAGCGTTCACGTGTCACCGAGCGCGAGGTGGAGTCATGACTCCGTGGGAGATTCAGGGTACCGAAATGATCAATTGCAATTGCTCATACGGTTGCCCTTGCCAGTTCAATGCGCTGCCGACCAACGGCAATTGCGAAGCGATGGGCGCGATTTCGATCGACAGCGGCCACTACGGCGACGTGGTGCTCGACGGTGTCGCGATCGCGGTCGTGTTCCAGTGGCCGGGGCCGATCCACGAAGGCAAGGGCAAGTGCCAGCCGATCGTCGACGAGCGCGCCAGTCCGGCGCAGCGCGACGCGGTGCTGAAGATCATGACCGGTCAGGATACCGATCCGTTTGCGACGATGTTCTCGGTATTCGCATCGACGCTCGAGCAGGCGTTCGATCCGATCTTCACGAAGATCGATTTCGACGTCGATGTCGATGCGCGGCGCGGCCGGATTCACGTCGATGGCGTGTTCGATGTCGCGGGCGATCCCATCCGCAACCCGGTGACGGGCGCCGAGCATCGCGCGCGGATCGACCTGCCCAACGGTTTCGAATACGAGCTTGCCGAGATCGGCTCGGGCACGGGGCGCTCGCAAGGCAACATCGCGCTGACCCTCGATGGAACCTATGCGCAGTTCGCCCGGCTGCACCTGAACAACCACGGGCTGATCCGGCATCGCGCCGCGGCATGATTCCCCTCGACAACTGGCTCGGCCGTGAGCGCGTCATCACGCTGCTCGGCATGGCCGCGCTCGTCGGCGTGTGCTGGTTCTACCTGTGGACGGGGGCGGGAACCGGCATGTCGGCGCGGGAGATGACGACGGTCGCGCTTTTTCCGCATCGACTGGCGGACGACATGGGCAGCATGGATCCGTCGTTGCCGACCGTGATCGTGATGTGGTGGGTGATGATGATCGCGATGATGACGCCGAGCGCGGCGCCGCTCGTGATGCTGTACCGGCGCGTGCTGCGGCATCGCGGCGCGGACGGTTCGGGTTCGGCGTTCACGTCGGTGTCCCTGCTGGCCGGCTATCTGGCCGCATGGCTCGCATTCTCGATCGGCGCGGCGTTGCTTCAGGCGCTGCTGCAGCCGGCCGGGCTGATCTCCGCGATGATGCTGTGGTCGAAGAGCGCCGTTCTTTCCGCGTTCGTGCTGGCGCTGGCCGGGCTCTATCAATTCTCGCCGCTGAAACGCGCGTGTCTTCGGCAATGCCGTGCGCCGGCCCGGTTCCTCGTTGCGCACTGGCGTCAGGGCGTCGCCGGCAGTTTCCTGCTCGGCGCGCGGCACGGCATGTATTGCGTGGGCTGCTGCTGGTTGCTGATGGCGCTGCTGTTCGTCGGCGGCGTGATGAATGTCGTCTGGATCGCCGCGCTGTCGCTCCTGGTGTTCGCGGAAAAAATCCTGCCCGGCGGCGAACGTATCGGCCGCGTGCTGGGCGTCGTCCTGATCGCCTGGGCCGGTGTGACGTTGATCGTGTGACCGGGGATGCCGCCGGTGACGATGGCGTTCAAGGCCGGCGACGCGGCCATGATCGGGCCGCTTCACGTGGGTGACAAGATGTGCGCGACAAGATGTGGACGACAAGGTCAGGGTTCGGGTTGAAAGCGTCAACGGCACGCTCACGATCGTGAAGCTCGTGAAGCGGCGGTGACAGGCGTGGGGCGCAGGCGTGGGGCAATAGGTGTCGGAGCAAACGATACTCGGCAGGTCCGGTTTTTTTGCCGCTCAATGCCACGCGACACGGTGACTTCTCCGCAGCTTGTCCGGTGACGGCTACTTGTCGTGATCCACGATCACCTTGTTGGCGCCCGCCTTGTACAGTCGCTTGCCGAGCCTCGGGTAGTCGCACACGTCGTGCTCCGGCCGATCGCCGGCAACGATATAAATCAGAGGCAGGTTGCCTGTATTCAGCATCGTATGCGCGGGGCCGCCACGCGGGAATCCCATGAAGTCTCCCGGACCAATCGGATAGGTGTGGCCGTCAACGGTTGTTTCGCCGAATCCGGACAGGATGTAAATGCATTCTTCCCCGTAGAGATGCCGGTGATATTCGGTCGATTCGTGTCCCGGCATCAACGTCATCAGATGAAAGCCGAGTTGCGTCAGTCCGGTTGCGTCGCCAAGTGACCGCTTCAGGCGGACGGCATTCTCGTTCAACGGATGGACGGAACGCTCCGGTTCCATCGCCGTGATATCTGCGGCTTTCAGAATTTCTCGCGGGTTGCTCATCGTCTACCTTGTCCGAAGGTCGGGGCGCCGGCGGTGCGGAACGGGTGTATTCCGGGCAGGTGTCGACGATAGCACCATTGAACGCTCTCGAAGCGCCATGCAAGGCAGCGCCTCGTCTTTTGTCGCTCGATGCTACGTAACGCGGGGCCGTGTTACGCAAGCGTTACCGGGACGTCAGGCGGGATTGCACCGGAGGGTCGAGCCAGGATGCCGGGCGTCGTGCGCGAAGATGAGCGCCGATCCGGGGCGATTCGGTGCGATTGCGGAATTGTCATCGGTCCCGATGGAGATGGCACGGTAGATGCTTGTTGGAATGATCGCGCTGAATAGCTGACGGGGACTTCCATGCAACATCATTTCATCAAGGCGAACGTTGCGCTCGCCGCCATTGCCGCGGCGTGCACGCTGGCTGCGTGCGGCGGTGGTGACATTACGGTGCCGACGCCGGCCAGTAACAACATCGGGACAACTGCGACCGGGACGACGAGCGGTACGAGTGGATCAAGCGGCACGAGTGGGACCAGCGGCACAAGCAGCAATGGCACAAGCAGCAGTGGCACAAGCAGCAGTGGCTCAAGCAGCAGCGGTTCGAGCAGCGGCAACACCAGCGGCTGGGGCACCAGCGGCACGCCAGGCACGAACGGCATCATCAGTTCTGGCGGCGGGGTCGTCATGGACGCAGGCGCCACGATCGCCGGCGTGAGCCCGCCTGTCGGCAAGGATGTGACCGCCGGGCTTGGCAACACGGTCATCGGCGTCGGCACGATCGTCCGCGATACGTCGGACGCCGCGAGCAACGGCCTCGGTCAGATCGGCTTCACGGCGAACCCGGTCGGCACGACGGTCGCCGGTCTCGGCGCCATCGTCGGCACGGCCAGTAACCCGATTACCGGCCTCAGCGGAACGGTGAAGGCGCTCGGCACCGGCCCGTTGTCGCCGCTGGCGCCGATCACGACGCCGGTCGGCAGCTTGCTCGACACGGTGGCCGGCGGTCTTCAGTCGGGCGGCACCATGCTCGGCGCGGCCCTTTCGTCTGGCCCGGTCCAGCAGACGACACAGGCGATCAGCACGGCGGTCACGCCGCTCGTGACGACGGCCGGCCAGCTCACGCAGCAGGTCGGCACCGCAAGCGGCCTCGGGCAGCCGGTCGCCGGCTTGCTCGGGCAGGTCGGCGGGGCGCTCACGTCGGCCGGCTTGAAGGTGACGTCCGCATCATCGGCCCAGCCGCTCGTGAGCGGCGTCGGCAACGTCGTCCTTGCCGTCGGCAACACGGTGACCAATGCGGGCGGTCTCGTGAATCCGGGTGGCGCGAACGGCGCGGTGCCGATCGCCGGTCTGGTGACGAGCGTGGTCGGCGGCATCCCGGCGACCGTCCACAACGGTTCCGCGACTGACACGGGCGGCGCCACGCCGTTGGGCGGTATCGGCAATCCGCTCGCGCCGGTGACGTCGCTGGTGGGCGGCCTGCTGGGCGGCGCGGTCGGCAAATAATCGACCGGCGCCGATCGCCACACAGACAATCGGCCGGCTGGCGCCGGCCGTCATCGTTCCTGGTCGGGATCTGTCAGGCGGTTATGCGAACCCGGCCCGCTACCTGCGGGTGTCATCGAACCTGGTGGACGGCGGCCGCGCCAGCCCGCGCGCCGGCAGCGGCGTCGACATCACGATCGACGTGCGTGTTTCGCCGTACAGGTTGATGCGTTCGATCAGCTGTTCGAGATGGGTCATGCTGATGGCGACGAACCGCATGACATACGAGTCCGCGCCCGTCACGTGATGGCATTCGACGACTTCGGGAATCGTCTCCAGCAACTTGAGGAATTTCGCTTTCGCCGGTTGCGGCACCGTGATGCCGATCAGCGCGCCCACCGGATAGCCGGCCGCGGCCGGATTGATCCGGGCCGTGTAGCCCTCGACGACGCCGGCCGTTTCAAGGCGCTTCACGCGTTCCGTCACCGCCGGCACCGACAGGTGAACCTAGCGCGCCAGCTCCGTATAGCTGATGCGGCCGTTGGCCTGCAACAGCGCCAGTACCTTCCAGTCCAGTTCGTCCATCGCGGCAGGATTTTTTAAGGTGGAGCGGCCATTTTTCCTTAAAAACCGCATTCAGTAGTGACCGGACTTTCCCTACGATGCCTGTTCAACCCGTTGCATGTCGCAAGGAGCAGGCGATGCTGTTCATCCAGTCCGTCGTGATGGGGCTGTCGATCGCGGTGCCGGTCGGCCCGATCGGCATGCTGTGCATTCAGCGCAGCCTGAACCGCGGATTTCAGGCGGGGTTCGCGACGGGCGTCGGCGCCGCGTGCGCCGATGCGATCTACGGGCTGCTCGGCGCGCTGGGCATCGCGGGCATCGTCACGGCATTCCCGATGCTGACCGTCGGCCTGAAAATCGGCGGCGGCGCATTCCTCGTGTGGCTCGCCTGGACCATTGCGCGTCAGGCGCCGGCCGCGTCGGCAGCGCAACGCGACCTGCCGCGCACGACCGTGCTGCGCGATTTCCTGACGACATTCGGCCTCACGCTGTCGAACCCGATGACGATCCTGTCGTTCGTCGGGATTTTCGCGGCGCTTGGCCCACTGTCGGGCGTGAGGGCGGGCGCGATGTGGCCGGCCGTGGCACTGATGGTCGCTGGCGTGTTCATCGGTTCCGCGACCTGGTGGCTGTGCCTGAGCAGCGCGACCGCCGCGTTGCGCACGAAGATGTCGTTCGCGTTCATGCACGGCCTGTCGCGCGTGTCGGCCGCGGTCATCGCGGTATTCGGCGCGATCCAGTTGGTCGCGGGCGTGCGCGGCGTCATCGGGTCCTGAAGCGGACAGCGGTTCGATCGAACGCGTTCGACGACGACATTCGATGCGCGCAAACGCGTGTGCATCGGCGCCCGCGACCTCAGGCGCCGATGCACGGCCCGGGTCAGAACGTGTAGCTGACCTTGCCGAACGCGGTGCGTCCGAGCGAGTTGTAGCCGTACGCGGTCATGTACTGCCGGTCGAAGAGGTTCGACAGCGAGGCCGACACCGTCAGGTGCGAATTGATCCGGTACGACGCGCGCAGGCTCACCGTCAGGTAGGACGGCAGATACGTCGTGTTGGCCGGATCGTCGAACGTCGAGCCGCCGTAGAGCAGCGACGCGCCCGTGCTCAGCGCATGCAGGTGCAATTCGTCCCACGTGTGGTCGACGTTGAGGCTGACTGTCTGGCGCGGCCGGCGGTTGAGCCAGGTCTGGTTGGTTTCGTCCTGCGGATTCAGGATGCCGACTGCCACGCTCACCGGCGTCGAGCGGCCGATCGTTCCCTTGTACGACAGGTCGATGCCGCGAATATGCGCGCGGCCGATGTTCATCGGCGAGAACGTCGCCGGGTTGTAGGCGATCAGGTTGTTGACCCGCGTGTCGTAGATCGCGGCGGTGAACATGCCGTACGACGTGTTCGCATCGATCGCGACCTCGACCGAATTGCTGCGTTCCGGGCTGAGGTCCGGATTGCCGTAACCGGGGTAGTAGAGGTCGTTGAACGTCGGCAGTCGGAACGCATTGCCGTACGACACGCGCGCCGTGTAGACCGGCGTGATCGCCCACGACAGTGCGGCGTTGCCGGTGTTCACGGATCGCCCGGCGATGATCTCGTGACGCCCGGCGACGAACATCGTCACGCTGCCGAGCGTCGCCGACTGATGCAGCGAGAACGCGGAGTCGTTGCGCGTCGGCACGCCGCCGGGCACGTCGACCGGCAGGAACGCCTGTTCGCGCGTGAAGTCGTAGGCCAGCTTCGACTCGCCCGACAGCGGCAGGCCGAACAGGCGGAACCCGTGCTCCTGATGAGTCAGCGACGTCGACGTGCTGATGCGCTGTGAATTGATCTGATCGATTGGAATGGCCGGATTGTCCGCGTAGAGGAACTGGCGGTCGTTCGCATAACCAACGGACTGGTCGAACTGCGTGTCGGGCGTGATGTCGAGATGGAACGCGACACCGGTCGTCAGCTGGTGATCGAGCTCGCGGTCGGGATAGCCGCTGTTGTCGAAGGACAGATCGGACCGGTGATACAGCGCGAACGTCGAGATCGACCAGTTGTCGCGCGCGTAGCCGAGGCGCGCATCGAGATCCTGCGCGTGATACGGATTGCGGCCGGCCTCGTGGCCGTAGGCGAAGGGCCGTGTCGCATCGATGCCGGCCGTGTTGTAGTCGTGCAGCCCGAGCGAATAGGTGAGCCCGCCGAGCGCGGCAAGCGGCCCCGTCGACGGCACGGTGCCCGACGTGCGGAACTGCGTGTCGAAGGTCTTGTTCGACCCGCCGCCGAACGAGACGGTGGTCTGGTTCGGCTGGTTGGCGGCGCGCCGCGTGAAGAGCTGCACGACGCCGCCCATCGCATTGGCGCCGAACGATGCGGCGGCCGGGCCCGAAATCACTTCGACGCGTTCGAACGCATCGGTCGGCAGGTCGGCCCACGGCGCGATGCCGGTGGTCGGCGAGCCGATCCGGATGCCGTCGATGAACACGGCGACCTGGTTTGCCGACGAGCCGCGGATGCTGACCGACGCGGACGAGCCGGGGCCGCCGTTCTGCGAAACGGTGACGCCCGGCAGCGTCGCAAGCGCCTGCGTGATGCTCGGGTCGCTCGGCGACAGTCGGTCGAGGTCGTCGCGCGTGAGCACCTGCGTCGACGCATAGCGCCGGTCGAACGATTCGGGCAGGTGCCGCGTGTCGGTCACGCTGATCGTCGGCAGGTCGGCGTCTTCCGCGGGCCGGGCCGGCTGCGGGAGCGCCGTGTCGCCGGCGGCATGGGCGATCGGGGAGAGCAGCGCGGTGGCGGCGGATGTGGCGAGAAGATAACGAATGTTCATGAGGCAGCGGGACATGCCGACGGCGTGTCGGCGCGACGCTTCCGGCGTCGAAGCGGATTCGGGAACGGTGGACATCTGAAGGATCCTGAGGTCGGGCCGTCCATGCAACGGGCGACCGCCAACGGCGGTGCTTGCGCATCGGGACACCCCGCCCGGTGCGGCTGCTTGGACCTCGGGTCGATGGCAGGTCTCCTGGCTCGCGGGTCGTCATCCGCGCCGGCCTTCCCGGTTTCCCAGTGGCTTGCAGTGGCACGGATTCGCCGCTCACAGTTGCGGGGGCAGCCGCAGATTCGAGGCGCTGCCTCTCCTGCGTTCCCTTTTGATCCCGTCTCCGGGAACCATCAGCGCGCAAGCGTAATGGCGCGCACTCCGGCGCGTCAATTGTCCGGTCGCGCGGGGATGCGAAAAAACGTCATTGGCCGATGAAAACTTTCTAAATCCTTTCCTTCATGCGCCGGTGTTGCGTTTCATGTCTGATGAAACCGGGTAATTCGAGGTCTCTCGATCGCGCCTGAATCGACTTGGCGCCACCCCCGTCCAGCGCACGAACGCGCGCCGGAACGCCTCTTCGCCGCCGAACCCGAGATGCGCGGCCACGCGTGCAACCGGCCAGTCCGTCTCGTGCAGGCATCGTCGTGCCGCATCGGCCAGGCATTGCTCGCGCAACGCGTGATAGCCGCTGCCTTCCGCGCTCAGCCGCCGACGTAACGTCGCGTCGCTGACGCCAAGCCACACGGCCAGCTCCGCGAGCGGCGGCAGCGCCTGTTCGCGTGCGAGCGCCGCATCGAGAAAACCGCGCACCTGCTGCGCCCATGACACGACCGCCGGCGCCGCATCGATCAGACGAAACGGGAAATCGACGAGGAACGCACCGAGCTCGCCCGGCTGCCGGATCACGCGGCAATCGAGCCGTGCGGCGTCGAACGCGAAGCCGTAGGTTGGGCGGCCGACGTCGACTGGCGCGTTGAACAGGCCGAGCAACGGCACGGCATCGTCGCGGCACGGATGGCCGAGCCAGACTTCGGCCGGACGCAGCGGCTGCCCGATCAGCCAGCCGAACAGTTGCAGGTAGCAGAACAGCCCCGTCAGGTCGACGAGGCACGCGGCCGGGCTGCGCGTGCGGCGCAGCGAGTCCATCCGGAACGTCGCGCGCCCGTCGCGTACCGTGAGCGACAGCCCGCCGGCGCGCGGCGTCAGCATCTCGCAGAATTCGCGCGCGCAGCGGATCGCGTCGGCGAGCGTCGCGCAGCTCAGCAGGCAGCGGCACATCAGGTCGACTTCCTGCTTGCGCATCGGCGGATGGCCGTTGCCGCGCGCGACCTGCGCCTCGAGCCGCTCGATCGCGTCGCGGTACAGCGCGACGAAGCCGCCCGGTGTCGTCGCATCTTGCGGCGGCGGCGCGCCGCTGCGCGTGAGTTCGCTCAGCAGACGAGCGCCAAGGCCCGGCAGGACGCGGCCGCTTGCCGGCATGACGTGCTGTTTCATGAGTCTCCCGATCTGATCGTTGCGACAGGGGGCGGTGAGCGGGCCGGTAGGGGTTCGCGAGCCGACACCACGCAAGAATGCTATCCACGCCGGGCGCCTTCCGCCTCGCCGAAACGGCGTAGGCCGGCGACGCATCCCGCCACGAACGATCCCGAACGACCACGGACAACACGCGAATGATCCAGATCATCGATGAAATCACGCTCGCACCCGAGCGCATTCCCGACGTGCTGGCACTGCTGCGCGAGCGCTACCTGCCGGGCCACGCGGCGCGCGGGCTGACGGCGGCCGGCCACTGGGTGTCGCCGCCCGTCGCGGTGCCGGGGCAGCCGAGCACGCTTTGGCTGACTTGGCACGTCGACGATGCGCCGTCCTATTACCGGATGCGCGCGCTGACCGATGGCGACGCGGTCGCGTTCTGGATGGCGGTCGACGGTCTGTGCGGTGCGCGCCGCCGCCATGTGATGACCGACGCCGATGCGCCGTTGCCCGCGCTGACGGAGGCCGACCATGCGGCATGACACGGCACAGGTGTTCGTTGCGGCGGATCGCGGCGCCGACGCAATCGAGCGTGCATTGCGCGAGGCCGCGCACGCGCTGCCCGGCGCAACCCGCGTGGCGCTCGCGCGCAATCTGGAAGGCTGCTGGGGCGCGGGCGACTACACGCTCGACGTGCTGCGCGACGAACCGGCGGTCGATTCCGCAGCGGATTTCGCGATGCTGGCTCGACTGCCGGGCATCGCGCGCATCGACGGCGCCGTGTGTCGCGCGCTCGGCGGCGGCCTGCGCGAACCGGCGTTGCGCGACGGCGTGTGGCGCACGCTGATGCTGCGCGTGCGGCCGCAGGCGAGTGCAGCACAGGTCGCCGAGCTGGAACGCGAGCTGCTGCAAATGCCGGCGTTCATGCCCGGCATCCGCAACTGGCGCCTGAGCCGGATCGCGACGCCGGGTGCATGGACGCACGTATGGCAACAGGAATTCGCGCACGTCGGCGATCTGCTCGGCGAATACCTGATGCATCCGTATCACTGGGGCTGGGTCGACCGCCGGTTCGACGCCGAAAGCCCCGACTGGACGGTCGACGCGATCTCGCATGCGTTCTGTCCGCTCGCGTCGAGCCTGCTGGCCGACACGACGGCGTGACGCGCCGCGCGCACCAAGTCAACAAAAAAACCTGGAGACACGAAGATGCGAGCCCTTTTGATCGACCGCGTCGGACATTCCGACGCGTTACGGCTGGCCGATGTTCCCGCACCGAAACCGGGCCCCGGCGACGTGCTGATCCGCGTCGCGTACGCGGGCGTCAATCCCGCCGATTGGAAATGCCGCGAAGGCTATCTCGGCGCATTCATGCAGTACACGTTTCCGTTCGTGATCGGTTTCGACGCGGCGGGCGTCGTCGAAGCGGTCGGCGACGGCGTCGACGGTTTCGCGCCCGGCATGCGCGTGTTCGCGCAGACCGACGTTGGCGCGGGGCGTTGGGGCGCGTATGCGGAATACGTCGCGGTGCGCCACGACTCGGTCGTGCGGCTGCCTGATGCAGTGAGCTTCGCGGAAGCGGCCGCCACGCCGACGCCCGCGCTGGCCGCGTGGGCCGGCCTGTTCGACGACGGCGGGTTGCGCACCGGGCAGACCGTGCTGGTGCACGGCGGCGCGGGCGCGGTCGGCACGTTCGCGATCCAGCTTGCCGCCCAGGCGGGCGCGCGCGTCGCGGCGACGTGTTCGGCGCGCAACCGCGAGACGGTCGAATCGCTGGGCGCGGCGGCGAGCATCGACTACCGCGCGCAGGACATCGGCATGGCGGTGCGGGCGTGGGCGCCCGGCGGCGTCGATCTCGTGCTCGACGCGGTCGGCGGCGACACGCTGCCCGACGCGCTCGACCTGCTCGCGCCGGGCGGCACGCTGGTGAACATCATGACGCTCGCGGCCGGCGACGCCGAGCGGCTGGCCGCGACCGGCGCCGACGCCGCGCGTCGCGGGCTGCATACCGCGATGACCTACAGCCGGATGCCGAGCGGCAACACGCTCGCATTGATTGCCGAACGGCTCGGCAGGCGCGCGTTGCGCGTGCCGCGCTTCGACAGTTTCCCGCTCGAACAGGCGGCACGGGCGCTCGATCTCGTTCAAACGGGCGAGGCGAAAACCAAGCTGGTGCTGCACGTTGCGGATATCGCGGGCTGAACCGCCCGCACTGGAAAACACAGGAGACAAGATGACCGACACCCGAGCCATGATGCTGGCCGGCAAGTGCGCACTCGTGACGGGCGCGAGCCGCGGCATCGGCCGCGCGATCGCGCAGCGCCTCGCATCCGAAGGCGCGACCGTCGTCGTGACGGCGCGCAGCCTCACGCAATCCGCGACCACCGCCGGCACGCTCGCCGAGACGGTCGCGCTGATCGAACAGGCCGGCGGCCGCGCGATCGCGCTCGCGGCCGACCTGTCGAACGCGGCCGAACGCGACGCTCTCGTCGGGCGCGCGGCACAGGCCGCCGGCGGCCTCGACATCCTCGTCAACAACGCGGGCGTGGCCGACTACGCCTGCGTCGACGCGATGCCGATGACGATGTTCGACACGACCATCGAACACTATCTGCGCATTCCGTTCGCACTGGCCCAGGCCGCGATCCCGCTGATGCGTGCGCGCGGCGCCGGCTGGATCGTGAACGTCGGCTCGGTGACGGCGCTGCCGCCGCTGCGGCCGTTCGACGATTTTTCGCGCGCGGGCGGCGCGACCGTCTACGCGGCGGTGAAGGCCGCGCTGTCGCGCTTTACGCAGGGGCTCGCGGCCGAACTCGAAGCCGACGGCATCGCCGTCAATCTCGTCGCGCCGAGCACGGCAATCCGCACGCCGGGCGCGGCGCGCTACATCCCCGAAGGCTATCCGACCGAGGACGTCGCGTATCTCGCCGAAACGGCGCTCGCACTGTGCAGCCTGCCGGCGCGCGAACGCACGGGCCTCGTTACGCACAGCCTGCATTTCCCGCTCGCGCAGCAACTCGCGGTGCGTTCGCTCGACGGCCGCACGCCGCTGCCGCCGCCCGTGATTCCCGCGTATGCGCATCCCCACATCGACCCGACAGGACTCTGACATGACGAAATCGATTCGCTTCGACGGCGGCACCGCCGTGATCACCGGCGCGGCCAGCGGCATCGGCAGCGGGCTCGCGCGCCGTGCGGCCGCGCTCGGCATGCGCGTCGTGCTGGCCGATCTCGATCCGGTGAAGCTCGACGCATTCGCCGCGACGCTCGACACCGACGTGCTGTGCGTGCCGACCGACGTCAGCCGGCCGGAAGCCGTCGACGCGCTGGCGGAAGCCGCGTGGCAGCGCTTCGGCGGCGTCGACCTGCTGTTCAACAACGCGGGGGTGATGGCGACCGGCTTCAGTTGGGAAATCACGCCGGAACGTTTCGAGCGCAGCTTCGCGATCAACGTGCACGGCGTGCTGAACGGGATCCGCAGCTTCGTGCCGCGGATGCTTGAACGCAACGTGCCGGCACGGGTCGTGAATACCGCATCGGTGGGCGGATTCCTGCCGAGCCCGCTGATGTCGCCTTATTCGGCGACGAAATTCGCGGTGGTCGCGCTGACCGAATCGCTGTACGGCGAACTGAAGATGCTCGGCGCGCCCGTCGGCGTGTCGCTGCTCGCGCCGGGGCCCGTGCAGTCGGGCATCTTCAACGATCCGTTCGGCGCCGCACACGACCGGCCCGAAGTGCGCGGCTTCGTCGACACGATGCGCTCGATGCTGAACGCACACGGGCTCACGCCCGACGCGTTCGCCGAGCGTGTGTTCGACGGTATTCGCGAAGGGCGCTACTGGCTGATTCCGCAACCGGAGACGATCGACGGCGCGCTGCAGCGGCGCACCGACGACATCCTCGCCGCACGCGATCCGTCGCTGCCGTCGTTCTGACAATGACGACCGGGCGCAGTAGCGGCGACCGGCGCGCCGTTACATGCGGGTGCCGGTGTGCGTGCGGCCGCTCGGGTCGCCGCCGCGGTCGGGTGGCGTATTGTTCTGATCGATCTTCGCGAGCACGAAGCCGGCGGCCGGCAACGCGCCGGGCGAACGGTGCGTCGCCGGTGCGACCGTGTCGCGCGGCGACGCGGCGGGAAAACCGGATGACGTAACGCCCGGTTGAGCGAACGCCGAAAGGGAAACGGCCGCCAGGGCGGCGGCGACGATCGCGTGCGTGTTCATGGTGGCTCCTTCACGACTGACTTCGGGACAACGTAATCAGTCTAGGGCGCGAAACTTAACGCGACGTGAAGGTGCGGTGGCGCGCGGATGACAGGATGTTCACGCGCGCCGCGACATTCATGCCGACGACGACACCAGCGCGCAGAAGTTCTCCAGATCGACGTTGCCGCCGCTGATCACTACGCCGACGCGCTTGCCTTGCAGAGCGTCCTTCATCCGTCGCACGGCGGCGAACGACAGGCAGCCGGTCGGCTCGACGACAATCTTCATACGGGTAGCGAAGAAGCGCATGCAGTCGACCAGTTCCGCGTCCGTTGCGGTCAGGATGTCGTCGACGTCGCGACGGATGATCGGGAACGTCAGGTTGCCGAGGTGCTGCGTCTGCGCGCCGTCGGCGATCGTGCGCGGCGTGTCGATATGCACGATCGCGCCGGACCGGAACGACTGCTGGCCGTCGTTGCCGGCTTCGGGCTCGACGCCGTACAACGTCGCGTGCGGCGACAATGCGCGCGTGGCGAGCGCGGTGCCCGACAGCAGCCCGCCGCCGCCGAGCGGCGCGAATACCGCGTCGAGCGGGCCGACTTCGTCGAACAGTTCCTTGGCCGCCGTGCCCTGGCCGGCGATCACGTCCGCGTGGTCGTAGGGCGGGATCAGCGTGAGTCCGTGCTTCTCTGCGAGATCGCGCCCGATCTGCTCGCGATCCTCGATGTAGCGGTCGTAGGTCACGACGGTGCCGCCGTAGCCGCGCGTCGCGGCCATCTTCGCGGCCGGCGCATCCTGCGGCATCACGATCGTCGCGGGAATGCCGAGGATGCGCGCCGACAGCGCGATTGCCTGCGCATGGTTGCCGGACGAGAACGCGACGACGCCATGGCGGCGCTGCTCCGCGTCGAAGCGCGACAGCGCGTTGAACGCGCCGCGGAACTTGAATGCGCCCATGCGCTGCAGGTTCTCGCACTTGAAGAACACCTGCGCGCCGAGCGCATCGTCGATCGTCCGCGACGTCATGACCGGCGTGCGGTGCGCATGGCCTTCCAGCCGGGCCGCGGCGGCGGCAACGTCGTCGTACGTGGGGAGAGTCGGTGAGTTCATGGTCGGTCGAGGGTCGGAAAGATCAATCAACAGGAAAACAGGGCGCGTAATGCGCACACATCCGCGCACACATCCGCGCACACATCATTTCGCATCGTTGTACACCGTCGCGCGCGATACGCCGAGATGCTGCGACACGATCTCCATCGCGCGGCGCACCTCGAGGAAGCCGTCGGCCTTCAGCGTCTGCAGCAACTCGCGGCGCTGGTCGGTCTTCAGCTCGCGCGGCGTCGTCGCGAGGCGTGTCGCGAACGCGTCGATGCGTTGCCGGATCGCGTCCGCGCCGGCCGGGTCGAGCGTTTCGGCGACGGTTTCGCCGTCCGTGCTGCAGAACTGGTTCAGCATGCCCTGGAAGCCGCGAAACAGCGTGACGTCGGCATTCAGGCACAGCGCGGCCACGTAGCGCCCGGTCGAATCCTTGATGCCGATCGACGTGCTTTTCGCGGTGCGGCCGTCGGCGAAGCGGTTCGGGTAGTTCGCGAGCACGGGCGGGAAATCGTCGTCGGCGATGCGGGCGAGACCGAGTTCGGTCGCGGGATCGCCGACCGCACGCCCGGACAGGTTGTTGTGGATCGCGAGGATCGCGTGCTTCGGCGTGCGCAGGTCGTGGACCACGACCTCGGTGAACGGCGCGAACATCTCGCCGAGCCCTTCGGCGATGCGCTGTACCTGTTCGATCAGCGACGCCTGTTCAGACTGCGGTTTTCTGCGGGGCGTGGTCATGAGTTTGCTCGGAGCGCCGGGTCGTCTGCCGTTTCCGGCCGCGTGATGTCGGCCAGCAGCGGGCGGGCGATCCGCACATAGTCGGACGCGTCGAGCACGACGGAGCGGTCGAGGCGGCCCGCGTTGAACGCGATTTCGGCGTTGCGTTCGACCAGCGCGGGATCGACGACGAGCGTCACGTTCGCGTCGAACACGAACGGCGGCACGGCGCCCATCACGCAGCGCGTGACGACGGCTGCGACATCGGGCGACGCAAGCGTCGCCTTGCGGCGGCCGACTGCGTCGGCGACCTTGCGGAAATCGATCTTCAGGTGGCCGGGAATCACGGCGAGCGCGGTGGTGTCGCCGCCATCCTTGAACGTGCACAGCATCGCTTTCGCACCCTGTTCGGGGCGCGTGCCGCGGATCGCGGCGATGACGTCGGATTTGCCTTCGGCCGGGTGATCCAGCACGCGGAACCGCGCGCCGGACGTATTCAGCAGATCGCACAGCGCGTCGAAAACGGGGTAGTCGCTCATGTCGCTCCGGGTAGGCTGGGCCGGGGGATCGCGGCACGCACGCGATGAAAGGCTGCGGCGGGCCGGTCGATGGATTGTCCAATTATAGACATTTTGTCATGAGCGTGGCAAAAGCGCGGGTTGCCGTGGAGCGGCGACCGTTTTAGCAGGAAAAGGGCACCAGGAAACTGGCCACCGGCAGCATGGCCGCTACGCCGTCCTTGCTACGCTTTTTTCGAATAGGCGCTGCACCAGCCTTTGGCATTGACCTGCTTGCCGCTGAAAATGGCGCACGGCGCCATCGCGACGCCGGTTTTTCCCTGGAAGAACTGGCAGTTCGCACAAGCTTCGCCCGCCTGAAATTTCGGGAACTTCGCATGGTCGACCCGGCTTGCGTCCGTCTTGTAGCCGAGGGCCTGGGCGTTTGCATCGGATTCCTGCACGGCACTGGCATCTGCCGCCGCCGCGCGGCGTCCCAATGCCAGCGCGGATGCCAGAACGGTGGTGGCTGCAATAAAACGTCGGCGTGAAAATTTCATGGCGTTCTCCTTCATGTGTGTTACCCCCGACCGTCTTTGATGACGTGACGCCGTCCATCTAGAAACGACGTCCGTCGATGCCCCACGTCATCGTGCCCATCGTGATGCGAAGCGTTCGTCGCGTGAGGAACGGGCGGCGCAGGGCTCAGTGGAAGAAGAGTTCCCGCATGCCGAAAGTGTGATGCGCTTCGGCAGCCATCAGCACCATGAGCACCAGCAGGCACAGAGGCGGTATCAGGATGGCGTACACCAGCGCCAGCCGTTCCCACATCATGTGCATGAAAATCGACACGATCAGCCCGGCCTTGGCGATCATGAGCACGACGATCAGCACCCAGCGCAGCAGGCCCTGCACGTTGAAGTAGTCCACCAGGTACGACATCGTGCTCAGGACGAACAGCAGGCCCCAGATTTTCAGGTAGATGCCGATCGGATGCTGCTGGCCGTGCGCGGCGTCGGGTCGATCGGCGGGATCGGTGTGGTCCATGGCCTGCCTCACCACAAATAAAACAGCGCGAAGATGAATACCCACACCAGGTCGACGAAGTGCCAGTACAAGCCGGCAATCTCGACGATCTGGAAGTTGCCGTGCTCGGTGAACCCCGGCTGCAGGATCTTGCGTGCGATCAGCAGCAGGTAGATCACGCCGCAGGTCACGTGAAAGCCGTGGAACCCGGTGATCAGGAAGAAGCACGCGCCAAACTGTGCCGCTCCCATCGGGTTGCCCCAGGGGCGTATACCTTCACGGAAGATCAGATTGCTCCATTCGAAGGCCTGCAGCGACAGGAAGGTCGCGCCCAGCAGCGCGGTCGCCAGCAACAGGGCGGCGGCGGGCTTTGCGTTGCGCCGGTAGCCGAAGTTGACGGCCATCGCCATGGTGCCGCTGCTGCTGATCAGGGTGAACGTCATGATGGCAATCAGCAGCAACGGCACCTCCACGCCGCCCACGGTGAGCCCGAACACCTTGGACGTGTCGGGCCACGGCGCCGTGGTCGACATGCGCACCGTCATGTAGCCGATCAGGAAGCTGCTGAAGATGAAGGTATCCGACAGCAGGAAGATCCACATCATCGCCTTGCCCCACGGCACCTTGAAGGCTTCGCGGTCGGCCGACCAGTCCGTGACGATGCCGCGCCAGCCGTCAGGCCCGGCGTCGGCGGGCGCGTCGGTCGGCGTAGTGGCAGCGGATTCGCCGGGGAGCGTGGGCGAGGTCATGGCGCGGCTCCATACAGCGGCCCGCAGATGGCGGCGACGAACCCGGGGGTGAGCCACCACATCGCCGCCAGCAGCACGAGCCAGACAGCCAGCAGGAAATGCCAGTAGATCGCGCACAGCGCGATGGCGCGCTGGGCCCGGAAGGGATCCGCGCGCTGCAGAAGCGCAATCGTCACGACCCAGGCCACCAGCCCGCCCAGCACGTGCAATCCGTGCAGGCCGGTGAGCAGGTAGAGGAAGCTGTTGGAAGGATTGACGGCGACGGTCTGCCCGGCCTCCGACAGCATGCGCCAGGCGGTCAGTTGCCCGATCACGAACACGGCCGCCAGCACGCCGCCGGACACCAGCCACGCCGCGCGGTGCAAGGTCATCTGCCGTGCGCGCTGCATGGCAATGCTTGCCAGCACCAGCGCGCCGGTGTTCCACCATAGCAGCGCCGGATGCGGGATCGGCTGCCAGTCGGGCTCGCGCATGCGCATGGCATAGGCGAGCAGCAGCAGCGAAAACAAGGTCGTCGCCACCGCCATGAAGACGATCAGGCCGATGCGGCTCGCATTCGGGAGCACCGGCGGCGTGTCAGGCACGAAGGGGCGGGGCAGTGTGGTCATTCGCGTGCCTCGCCGGGTTGAAGCGTCGGGTGGGCCGTTTCAGGTGCCGTCTCGGGCGGCTGGTTTTGCGGGACGAAGTCTTCCTCCTGCCCCGGCGGGCTGTATTCGTACGCCCCGCGGTAGACGACGGGCAGCGCGGCGCCCCAGTTGCCGTGCACGGGCGGCGTTTGCGGGGTCTGCCATTCCAGCGTGGTGGCGCGCCACGGGTTGCTGTCGGCACGCTTGCCGCGCACCAGGCTCCACGCCAGGTTGACCAGGAACAGCAACTGCGCCACCGCAACGATCAGCGCAACGACGGTGATGAACGTGTTGAGCGTCTGCGCCGAATGTGGAATGAAGCTGTAGCCCTCGTACGCGTAATACCGCCGCGGCATGCCGAGGATGCCGAGATAGTGCATCGGGAAGTAGATCGCATAGGTGCCGACGAAGGTGACCCAGAAGTGCACGCGCCCGAGCGTGTCGTCGAGCATGCGGCCCGTCACCTTCGGGTACCAGTGGTAGATGCCGCCGAACACCACCAGGATCGGCGACACGGCCATCACCATATGGAAGTGCGCGACCACGAAGTACGTGTTCGACAGCGGAATGTCCACGCTCACGTTGCCGAGGTAGAGCCCGGTCAGCCCGCCCAGGACGAAGGTGCTGATGAAGCCGATGGCAAACAGCATCGGCACGGTCAGGTGGATATCGCCGCGCCACAGCGTCAGCACCCAGTTGTAGACCTTGAGGGCGGTCGGGACGGCGATGATCAGCGTGGTGGTGGCAAAGAAGAAGCCGAAGTACGGATTCATGCCGGCGACGAACATGTGGTGCGCCCAGACCACGAAGCTCAGCGCACCGATGATGATGATGGCCCACACCATCATCCTGTAGCCGAAGATGCTCTTGCGCGCGTGTGTGCTGATCAGGTCCGACGCGATGCCAAAGGCCGGCAGCGCGACGATGTAGACCTCCGGATGCCCGAAGAACCAGAACAGGTGCTGGAACAGCAGCGGGCTGCCGCCGGCATGCTTGAGCGTCTGCCCCATCGACACCACGGCCGGTATGAAGAAGCTGGTGCCGAGTGTCCTGTCGAGAAGCATCATCACCGCCGACACGAACAGCGCCGGAAACGCCAGCAACGCCATGATGGTCGCGATGAAGATGCCCCACACCGTGAGCGGCATGCGCATGAGCGTCATGCCGCGGGTGCGCGCCTGCAGCGTGGTGGTGACGTAATTCAAGCCGCCCATCGTGGTCGCGACGATGAAGATCGCCAGCGACACCAGCATCAACACGATGCCCCATTCCACGCCCGGCGTGCCCGGCAGGATGGCCTGGGGTGGATACAACGTCCAGCCCGCGCCGGTCGGCCCGCCCGGCACGAAGAAGCTCGCCACCAGCACCAGCACGGCCAGCTGGTAGACCCAGTAGCTCAGCATGTTGAGAAACGGGAACACCATGTCGCGCGCGCCCAGCATCAGCGGGATCAGGTAGTTGCCGAAGCCGCCCAGGAACAGCGCCGTCAGGAGGTAGATCACCATGATCATTCCGTGCATGGTGACGAACTGGTAGTAGTGGGTGGCGTCGATGAAACTGAACTTGCCCGGAAAGCCGAGCTGCAACCGCATCAGGTCCGACAACACGAGGCCGACCAGGCCGATGGCGATGGCCGTCAGCGAATACTGCACGGCGATGACCTTGTGGTCCTGGCTCCAGACATAGCGCGTCCAGAAGCTTTGCGGGGCGTGGTCGGTGTGCGCGTAGGGCATGGCGTCTGCTCCGCTAGGGATTCGTTGCGCTGCTGGCGGCCGGACCGCCTAGCGATTCGATGTAGGTCACCAGCGCGGTCAGTTCCTGCGGGCTCAGGTCGAAGGTCGGCATGATGGGTGAGAAGCCCTTCACGACGCGGGCCTTCGGGTCGCGGATGAAGGCGCGCAGATAGGCTTCGTCCACCTTCGCGGTGCTGCCGTCGGCCATCGTTTCGGTCTTGCCGTACAGGCCCTTCCAGGTGGGGCCCACGCGCGGACTGCCGTCCACGGTATGGCAGGCGGCGCAGCCCTTGGCCGCCGCGAGCGTCTTGCCCTGGTCGGCAAGCGCCTGGGCGCTGCCGCCGGCAGCGGCGGCGGCAGCCTGCACCCTGGCCTGCTGCCGCTGCGCGAACGTGCTCTGCTGCGCCAGCCAGCGCGAGAACGATGCTTCGTCTTCCACCACCACCACGCCGCGCATGTTGGAGTGCCCGATACCGCAAAGCTGTGCGCACAGGATGTCGTAGCGCCCGACCTTGGTCGGCGTGAACCAGAAGGTGGTCACCATGCCGGGCACCATGTTCATGCGCGCACGGAACGGCGGGACGTAGAAGTCGTGCAGCACGTCGCGCGACCGTGCCAGGACCTGGATCGGCCGGTTGAGCGGCAGGTGCACCTCGGGCGTCTCGATCAGGTAGTTGTCACGGCCGTTGGGGTCGCCGGGGTTCAGGCCGAAGGGGTTGTCGTTGCTGATGTAGCGCACGTCCGTCGTGCCCAGCTTGCCACCGGGTCCGGCAAAGCGGAAACGCCATTGCCATTGCTGGCCGAGCACCTCCATCTGCAGCACGTTGCGCGGCGGCCGGATGTAGTCCGCGTAGACGAACAGCCCCGGTGCCAGCAACGCTGCCACGCCGACGGAGGTCAGGCCGATCAGCCACCATTCCAGCCGCTTGTTGTGCGGCTCGTAAGCAGCACGATGCCCGCTGCGGTGGCGGTAGCGCACCAGTGCGATCACGATGAACAGGTTGATTGCGATGAAGAGCGCGCCGGTAATGACGAGCGTGATCGTCAGCATATCGTCCATGCGCACCCAGTTCGACGCGATCGGCGTGATCCACCAGGGACTGGCAAAGTGAAACCCCACCGCCAATATGATGATCAGGAACAGGGCAATCGCAAGCGCCATAAGCCGCCTCGCCGCGCGTCACTCGCCGGAGCCGCCGACAAGCGCTCCTGGCGTCGTTGTGCCGCCTTGCCGTATTTCGTATTATTTTCGCCGGCAGTCTGCCAAGACCGATTCACCAAGCGTTACAAGCGGCTCTAAAAGAAAAGGTAGTCCTCTCCTCGGCATCGTGCAAGGCAGTGCAACGGGGAAGCGCGTCTCATCGACGCATCGCGCGAATGGAGGAGTGACTTGTCGCGATGCAATGCAAAACGGCCGCCTCGAGCATCGGTTGTCGAGGCGGCCGTCTCGCGAGGGCGCCGGGTGTTCAGGGTCTGAGACCCTATCGGCGCGGCGGGAAAAAACGTGTCAGTGCATCGCGTCCTGCTTGCGCCGTTCAAGCATGCCGTAAACGACGGCGGTGACCACACCGAACAACAGGTTTGCCAACAAGGGTCCGGAACCCCGCTCCGAGATGAACCATGGGAACACGGCCGTCATCACATAGAAGTTCCATACATACGCGACGATCCCGAAGGCCAGCCCGATGACAGCCTCCATGCCCACACTCGAATCGAAGCGAAACGGCGCAATGATCGCGCCGAGAATCATCCCCATAATGGCGCCGAGCACGTAGTGCAGTACCAGCGCCGTCCCCACGATGCCAAAGCTGAAGACCGACATCTGCTCGAGCGCACTGCGGCCCATCACCATCGCCGCGATCTTGTGGGTCGGTTGCCACGGGCTTTCATCGAGCACCATGGTCGACCAGAAGAATTCGAGCACGATCACCAGGGCGCCGCCCGCAAGGCCGGCCACGGCAGCGGCGAGCCAGTCGGGCACGCGCCGTTGCCAATGGTGTGATTGAATGTTCAGTTCCATACGACCTCCTTGCTGACAGTTCAATTTCAGCACTCAGGTTCAGAAGGGCCACTCGCGTCAAAAGTACGTCCCTTGTGCGATTCAGAATGGTAGAGATGGGGCCAACGCAAAGGGGTACCGGATGTCACCGAATCGCCCTTGTACCGGCGTGCCGGGGCAGCGGAAGTACCCCAACCATTCTCCTGCGTGGACTCATGCCGATTTCACACTGGCCTGACGCCGACACGCTCAATGTAGAGGCAGCCGCAGATGTTGCGTACGCCGGTTTTCGCGTTTCAGGGGAAGATCGGTGTCGTAGACTCGCCGCCCTCCAGATCCGCCTTTGGAAAATGCTGGGCGACCATCTGCTCGATTTCCTGCTCTCGTAATCCCGGCACGTCGGCCATGATCAGGATCTGACCTTCCCGTATGGCGTCACGAAATCGCTGGAGTCGCGCGTTCGGCTCGGCGATGCCGATCATCGCGGCCGTCCACGCTCCGAAGCCCGCTCCCGCCAACGTCAATGCGACGACGGCGCCGCCCGCAATCACGAGCTCCGCAGGGGGGAACACAAGCGCGACGAGGCCGATAAGCGCGCCCGTCGCGCCGCCGAATGCGACGCCGCGCTCGAGCGCGTGCACCACATCGCTGCTTTGCAGCAAGGATGCTTCGGGTAACTGATCGAGCGTGACGCTGTGATCGGCGAGGACGTGGATATGGCGCCAGATGATGCGCGCGCGCAGCAAGTCATCGACGATCGCCTTCGCCATCTGCGTATCGGGTACGAGGAAATAAAGGCGTCTCATGTTGGCACCCCCTTTTTTGCCATCAATTGATTTTCAACGTAGCGTTTTCCATTTTATGTCAGCATCGGCCGCGCGGTAGGTGCAAGCGTACGAGCGTTGGCGCCGCGTGCCCCAACGCGTTACCTGCCGCAGCGCGAAGGAATACGAGACGAACCCGATGAAGGCAAGCGAGCCGTGCGGCCACGCCCGCGCGGCCAGCGATCGGCACAACTTAACCGCGCACAGCCTTCACGACATACTGACTCGTCGGCACCACATCGATCTTGTCGAAGTCGATGAAGCGCCCGCAGCTATCCATCATCTCGGCCACGTTGCGCTGGAATTTCTCGTCGTCGCCGACCGCATCGAAGAACGCATGCGGATCGGTCATCGCGGCGGCCGGAAAGCATTCCTCGACGATCGCGTCGTAACCGGGCGCCGCGTGCGTGAGCGCGCGCACGACGACGTTCTGCACGTACAGGAAATTGTCCTGCGTATCGATCGCGACGCGCGTGTGATGACCGTGCCACACGTCGAGCCACGCTTCGTGCGTGAGGCGCGGCGGCCGTTTCAGGAACGCGAGCTGCGAGAAGCCGGTCGTGCGCTCGCCGGGCTGCGCCGGGAAACGCGTGTTCGGAATCGGCTGCGACTCGGTGACGAGATACGCGGCCATGTGCGGGACGATCGCGCGCACCGCGTCGTCGAACGGCTGACGGAACATCGCGTTCGCGCTGTCGACCCACACCGCGACGATCCCGTCGATGCCCGGGTGCGTGTTGGTCTGCTTCAGGCCGGCGGCCGGCGCGACATCGGCGTCGGCGACGTTCACCTGCACGCCGTGCGCGCCGAGCGACAGCAGCGTGTCGGCGAGTTGCGCGCGCACCGTGCGGTTCCACTGATCGGGTGCGGCCTGCGCGTCGCGCCACAACACGTAAATGACTTTCTCCATTGCTCCGGCTCCAGGGGGGAATGACGGGATCGGCGGCGCTGCCGCCGGGGTTCAGGAAGCGGTTGCCGTCGATCCGGCCGCTGGGTGCTCGCCCGGCGCGAACCGGTTCGCGGTCAGCGTGAACGACGGCGGGATCGGCGACGTGACGGTTTCGAACAGCCGCTCGTGGCGCGTCGCGTGAATGCGCCACACGCCGTCGCGTTTCACGTACTGGTCGTCGTAGAACGCGGTGCCGTGCAGCAGGTAGTCATCCTCGAGATTGATCGCGTGATCCTCGAGAAACCACACGCCGCACGCGTGATCGGCGGACACCAGCGTGAGTTCCGGGTGGTGGCCGTGATGCATCGTCAGGAAGGTCGGCTTGCCGATCAGCGCGCGCAGGCTCGACACGAACGCGTCGCGGCCGTCGTACGCGTAGCGGCCGCCGTACAGCCGCGCCTCGCAATCCTCGGTCAGGCAATCCGCGAGCAGCGACCAGTCGTGCGTGTCGATCGCGCGGAAATACCGGTACTTCAACTGTCGGATCTGCTCGTATGCATGGAGCGTGCGGGTCGTGTCGTCCATCGCCGTGTCTCGTGGTGGTGTCGCTCGATGGTAGGAACGAAGCCGCCTGCATCACATCGTCTGTTCGGACGAAAGCCGCGCGCTTGCGGTTGGCCGCGCCGATACGAATCGCCGGTTTAATCCGAACGGGTGATGGCCGGTGCATCGCACGGCGGTAACGTGGCATCGACGCGGCCTTCGATCCGCGCCGGCACCGAACAAGGAGACGGGATGACCCTCATCGAATCGCTGGAAACGCGGGTGCGCAGGCTCGAGGATGCCGACGCGATCCGCCGGCTGAAGGCGCGCTACTTCACGTGCTGCGACCGCAAGGATCCGCAAGGGATGCGCGACTGCTTCGCGCCCGGCCGCGTGCACATCGACTACGGCCGGATCGGCACGTTCGACACGCGCGACGCGCTCGTCGACGTGTTCGAGCGGCTCGGCTGCCATCCGCACATCGTCGAGATGCACCACGGCGTGAATCCCGACATCGCCGTGCTCGACGACACGCATGCGCGCGGCACGTGGGGCCTGCACTACCAGATGATCGACACGAACGCGCGCACGCTCACGCAGCTCGGCGCGTACTACGACGACGAATACCGGAAGGTCGACGGCGAATGGAAGATCGCGGGCACGCGCTGCGTCGTCACGTCGACGCTGTCGGTCCGCTACGAAGGCGATGCGCCGGGCGTGCTGTTCGCCGGCGCACAGCCGCCGGCCGCCTGACGCACGCCACCACCGCGCGCGTGGCGCGCATTCCTCAGGAGACATCGAACATGACACAGAACCACGATGTGCCGGTTGCCGTCGTGACGGGCGCATCGCGCGGCGCGGGCAAAGGCATCGCACGCGCGCTCGGTGCGGCCGGCATGACCGTCTACGTGACGGGCCGCTCGCAGCACGAAGGCGACGCGCCGCTGCCCGGCACGATCCACGAGACCGTGCGCGAGATCGACGCGCTCGGCGGGCGCGGGATCGCGGTGGCATGCGATCACGCGGACGACGCGCAGGTGAAGGCGCTGTTCGAGCGCATCGAACGTGACAGCGGGCGGCTCGACATCCTCGTCAACAACGCGACCTACCTGCACGACCAGTTGATCCTGCCGGGCCCGTTCTGGGAGAAGTCGCTCGACCTGGTGAACATCCTCGACGTCGGGCTGCGCTCGGCCTATGTCGCGAGCTGGCACGCGGCGCCGCTGATGGCGAAGCGCCGCAGCGGGCTGATCGCGTTCACGTCGTCGTTCGGCGCGAGCTGCTACATGCACGGCGCGGCCTACGGCGCGCAGAAATCCGGCGTCGACAAGTTCGCGAAGGACATGGCCGTCGACCTGAAGCCGTTCGACGTCGCGGCCGTGTCGATCTGGATGGGACCGCTGCGCACCGAGCGCACGACGCGCGTGTGGGAAGAACATCCGGACCTCTACAAGGAATTCTCGCTCGTCGCCGAAAGCCCGGAATTCACGGGCCGCGTGATTCACGCGATCCACGGCGATCCGCAGCGCATGGCGCTGTCGGGGCAGGTGCTCGTCGGCGCGGAGGCGGCGCTGCAGTACGGCATCGCCGATCTCGACGGCAAGCAGCCGCCGTCGTACCGCGAGCTGCTCGGCGGGCCCGTGCAGGCGCATCCGGCGATCGTCGCTTAAGGAGCGCGCATGGGCATCCTGAAGGACAAGGTCGCGCTCGTGACGGGCGCGGGGCAGGGCGTGGGCCAGGGCGTCGCGCACGCGCTCGCGGCCGAAGGCGCTCGGGTCGCGGTGGTCGGCCGCACGCGCGACAAGCTGCTCGCGACCTGCGACGCGATCCGCGCGCGCGGCGGCGTGGCCGAGCCGTTCGTGTGCGACGTGATGGACGCCGCGCAGATCTCGCATTGCGTCGATGCGGTCGTCGAGCGGTACGGCGGCGTACAGATCCTGATCAACAACGCGCAGGTCGTGCCGCTCGGCCGCCTGCTCGACGTGACCGACGCGGATTTTCTCGCGGGGCTCGAATCGGGGCCGATCGCGACGCTGCGGATGATGCGCGCATGCCATCCGCATCTGAAGGGCGACGGCGTGATCGTCAATTTCGCGTCGTCGGCCGCGGTGCGCTGGGATGCGTCGGGTTACGGCGCGTACGCGGCGACCAAGGAGGCGATTCGTGCGCTGACGCGCGCGGCCGCGTGCGAATGGGGCTCGGACGGCATCCGCGTGAACGCGGTCGCGCCGCATGCGTTGTCGCCGGGCCTGAAGGGCTGGGTCGATGCGAATCCGCAGGAAGCCGCCGCATTCTTCCGCACGATTCCGCTCGGCCGCGTGGGCGACTGCGAGCAGGACATCGGGCGCGCGATCGTGTTTCTCGCGAGCCGCGACGCCGCGTACCTGACGGGCGCGACGCTGCCGCTCGACGGCGGGCAGGCTTACTGGGGCTGACGGCGGGGCCAACAACGGGGCTGACGGCGGGCGGCGCGTGCCGCGTGCCAATCATGGGTCCGGCTCGGACGCGCACGCGCGTGCGTGGCAGCCGGCAAACCGGAAACGAAGCGAGGACGACATGGGTCGACTGGAAGGAAAGGTAGCGATCGTCACGGGCGGCGCGCGTGGCATGGGCGCGGCGACGTGCAGGCTGTTCGTCGAGGAGGGCGCGCGCGTCGTGATCGGCGACGTGCTCGACGCGGAGGGCGAAGCGCTCGCACGCGAACTCGGCGATGCGGCGCGTTTCATGCGGCTCGATGTCGCCGACGAAGCGAGCTGGGTGCGCGTGGCCGAAGCGACGGTCGAGCAGTTCGGCCGCATCGACGTGCTCGTCAACAACGCGGCCGTGCTGATGTTCGGCGGCATCACCGAGCTGTCGAAACGCGATTTCGAACGCGCGGTGTCGATCAATCTGGTCGGCACGTTCGTCGGTATCCGCACGATCGCGCCGCGCATGATCGCGCAGAAGCGCGGGTCGATCGTCAACATCTCGTCGGTGGACGGGCTGCGCGGCGTGAACGCGCTGGCCGCGTACGTGTCGAGCAAGTGGGGCGTGCGAGGGTTGACGAAAGTCGCGGCGCTCGAACTTGGCCACCAGGGCGTGCGCGTGAATTCGATCCATCCGGGCGGCGTGAACACCGCGATGTCGAATCCGGCCGGCGCACCGCTCGAGGAGATCAACAAGCATTACGCGAACGTGCCGCTGCAGCGCGTCGGCTTGCCCGACGAGATCGCGCGCGCGACGCTGTTCCTCGCCAGCGACGAAGCGTCGTACTGCAACGGCGCCGAACTGGCCGTCGACGGCGGGATGGCGGCAGGCGCGTATTACCCCGGATTGCCGGGCGCGCCGTTTTGAGCAGGGGCATGCATCAAGCATTCGAGCCCGATGTTTGTGTACGCAACCTAATTCAGGGTTTGCCTGAGTAGCGAAAACGTGAATCCGCGCGGCTCGCGTTCGCGTTGGCGGCACGCGAGAGCGGCGGGCCGAACTTGCCGTTCGCGCGAAATCCTTGCCGGGCGGCCGTCCCGGCCGTTTCGTCCCGGAAGCGCGTGCAATGGCGCTGTAAAAAAGACCCGCCTGCAACGGGCGTGCCGGCGCGTCGTCACAGTTGTTTCTTGTTGCAACGCAACGTCCCCCGAATAACGGCGATGGTATGCTGGCCGGCATGGAGTTGTATGGCAGGTTGCTTGTATGGCGAAACTCGCGTTCGCACCCTCTGACGAGACTTCACCTTCTCTCGCACGCATGGCGGCATCGACGCGCGCTCCGCTCGCGCGTCTCGTCCTGCGCGCCGCTGCCCCCTGCGCTCCAATCGCATTCCCCATCTGGCGGGCTCACCCCGCATCTCCCATCCCCGCCCAATAATCTGGAGACATCCTCATGTCGCAAAACACTTTGGCCGCAGCAACACACGGCCCGCTGATCGCTCCGCCGGCTTTCGTCAAACATCGCAAGCTGATCGACTGGGTGTCGCGCATCGCGGCGCTCACGGAGCCCGAGCGTGTCGTGTGGTGTGACGGGTCGCAGGAAGAAAACGACGCGCTGTGCCAGGCGATGGTCGACCAGGGCACGCTCACGCGCCTGAACCCGGCGAAGCGCCCGAACTCGTATCTCGCCCAATCCGATCCGTCGGACGTCGCGCGCGTCGAGGATCGCACGTTCATCTGCGCGGCATCGCGCGACGACGTCGGCCCGACCAACAACTGGGTCGAGCCCGCCGAAATGCGCGAGACGCTCAACGGCCTGTTCCGCGGTTCGATGCGCGGCCGCACGCTGTATGTCGTGCCGTTTTCGATGGGCCCGCTCGGCTCGCCGATCGCACACGTCGGCGTCGAGTTGTCCGACAGCCCGTACGTCGCGGTGAACATGCGGATCATGACGCGCATGGGCCGCGACGTGTACGACGTGCTCGGCGAGGACGGCAATTTCGTGCCGTGCGTGCACAGCGTCGGCCATCCGCTCGAAGCGGGCCAGCAAGACGTGCCGTGGCCGTGCAACCCGGTCAAGTACATCGTGCATTTCCCCGAGACGCGCGAGATCTGGAGCTTCGGTTCGGGCTACGGCGGCAACGCGCTGCTCGGCAAGAAGTGCTTCGCGCTGCGCATCGCGTCGACGATGGGCCGCGACCAGGGCTGGCTCGCCGAGCACATGCTGATCCTCGGCGTGACGTCGCCGGCCGGCAAGAAGTATCACGTCGCGGCCGCGTTCCCGTCCGCGTGCGGCAAGACCAACTTCGCGATGCTGATTCCGCCGCAGGGCTTCAACGGCTGGAAGGTCACGACGATCGGCGACGACATCGCGTGGCTGAAGCCGGGCCGCGACGGCCGCCTGTATGCGATCAACCCGGAAGCCGGCTTCTTCGGCGTCGCGCCGGGCACCGGCGTGAAGACCAACCCGAACGCGATCTCCACGCTGACCGAAAACGTGATCTTCACGAACGTCGCGCTGACGGAAGACGGCGACGTGTGGTGGGAAGGGCTGACCGATACGCCGCCCGCGAAGCTGACCGACTGGCAGGGCAAGCCGTGGACGCCGGAAACGGCCAAGGAAACCGGCCGCAAGGCCGCGCATCCGAACTCGCGCTTCACGGCGCCGGCCGCGCAGTGCCCGTCGATCGACGGTGACTGGGAGAACCCGGCGGGCGTGCCGATCGATGCGTTCATCTTCGGCGGCCGCCGCTCGACGACCGTGCCGCTCGTGACCGAGGCGCGCGACTGGGTCGAAGGCGTGTACATGGCCGCGACGATGGGCTCGGAGACGACCGCCGCGGCGGTCGGCCAGCAGGGCATCGTGCGGCGCGATCCGTTCGCGATGCTGCCGTTCTGCGGCTACAACGTGAGCGATTATTTCGCGCACTGGCTGCAGATCGGCAAGCAGCTCGAAGGCGCGGGCGCCGCATTGCCGAAGATCTACTGCGTGAACTGGTTCCGCAAGGATGCGAACGGCAAGTTCGTATGGCCGGGCTTCGGCGAGAACATGCGCGTGCTGAAGTGGATGCTCGATCGTCTCGAAGGCACCGGCGGCGGCGGCGAGCATGCGTTCGGCGTGTCACCCGCGTATGACGACCTGCACTGGGACGGGCTCGATTTCACGCGCGAGCAGTTCGATACGGTGATGTCGATGAACGCCGACGAATGGCGCGACGAACTGAAGCTGCATGCGGCGCTGTTCGACACGCTGAAGCTGGGCTTGCCGGCCGAGATGACCGACACGATGAAGAAGATCGAGCAACGCATCGGCACCTGACGATCCGCATCGACGCATCGACGCATCGACGCATCGACGCATCGACCTTGACGTCCCGCCACCGGCAGCGATCGCCGGTGGCGGGACGTTTTTGCATCCGCGCCACGCGTGCGTGGTTCGCTTACTGCGCGCGGCAATGCGCGACGACTTCGTCGACCGCGCGCTGCACGTCGCCGCGCCGGTAGCGCAGCAGCGCGCTATCGGCAGGGTCGGGCTCGTACGACACGACGTTGCCGCGCCCCGTGTAGATCGCGATGTCGGGCAGGAGCGGATGCTCCTGGTCGAGCGACGGCACGTGCTGCGGATTGCCGGCCGCGCGGAAGAATGCCGCGAAGTAGTCGGCGAAGCTGAGGTTTTCGTCGCCGACGAGGTACGCCTTGCCGGCTTCGCCGCGCTGCAGCGCACCCCAGATCGCTTCCGACAGCGATTGCGTCGAGATGAAGTTGCTGCCGCCGGCCGGACCGAACACGGGCAGCCCCGCGAACTGGCCCTGCGCATAGCCCGTGTACGCGGCGAACATCTCGTTGCGCAGCCCCGGCACCGACCCGACGACGAACGGCGCATTGACGCTGCACACCGCGAACGACGGCGTTGCGAGCGCGCGCACGCGTTCGTCGGCGAGATGGCGCGAGCGCACGTACGGCACCGTGTCGACGAGCGCCGGCGCGACCTGCGGATAGAAGCTGCCGACCAGCACCGCGCGCTTCACGCCCGCGTCGCGCGCGAGCGCGAAGAAGCGCGGCACCGCGTCGACGTTCGCGCGTTCCCAGTGCGCGGCTTCGTCGGTGCCGGGCGGCAGGTGGCGGATGTCGTTGCCGGCCGCGAACACGACCGCGTCGAACGACGCGAGATCGTCGCGCGTGAAGGTGCCGGCCACGTAGTCGCGCAGCAGCACGTCGAACTGCGCGAGCGCGCTGCCGGCCGCGGGCGGCTTGCGCGCGGCGAGCGTGATGGAGTTGCCCTGCGCGTGCAGGTGCAGCGCGGCGTGGCCGCCGATGAGGCCGGTGCCGCCGACGATCAGGATCTTCATGGTGTCTCCGTAGCGGCGCAGGCGCGCCGCGTGAAATGAACGGGTGATGCCGCGGATGCGGGCGGCCTTCGCTCAGACTCAGAAATTGAAGCCGTTGCCCGTGACGACGGGCAGGTTGGTCCAGAAGCCGTTCGGGTCGCGATACCAGCCGGCCGCCGCGAGCGCGCCGCCGTCGACGTGCAGCGTCGTGCCGGTGACCCACGCGGCGAGCGGGCTCGCGAGGAACAGCGCGGCGCCTGCGACGTCGCCGGCCGCACCGAAGCGTCCGAGCGGAATCCAGCGCGGGATGTGGTCATGGTGTTCGGCCGCGACCATCATGCTGACGGGCACCTGCGGCGTCTCGGTCGTTTCGGGCGCGATCTGGTTCACGCGGATGCCGGCCGGCCCGAGTTCGAGTGCGAGGCTTTTCGTGAAGCCGGTCAGCGCGGCCTTGAACGACGCGTACACGGTGCAGTTCGGAATCGCGCGGAAACCCTCGATCGACGACACGCCGACGATGCTGCTGCCCGCGCCACGCTTGCGCAGCAACGGCAGCATCGCGCGCGTGACGATGAACACCTGGCGCAGGTTCACGTCGAACAGCCGTGCGATGTCGTCGTCGGTGTAATCGTCGAACGGCTTCGCGATCTGCAGGAAATCGCCGACGTTGTTGACGAGCACGTCGAGGCCGCCGAAGCGCGCGTCGACCGTCCGCGCGAACGCATTGACCTCGTCGCGACGCGTGACGTCCACGGTGCCGACGAGCGCATCGACGCCCGCCGCTTCGAGCGCCTGCCGTACGTCCTGCGCGCGGGCCGCGTCGATTTCGGCCACGGCGACGCGCGCGCCGGCCGCGCCGAACGCTTCCGCGCACGCACGGCCGATGCCCGCGCCGCCGCCGGTGACCAGCACGGTCTTGCCGGTGAATGAAATCATGGTCGGTCCAATTCCTGTGACGTTGAAGGAAGGCGAGCGCTCATGCGGCGCCCGGTGCGCGGCCGGCCTTGATCGCGTCGAGCGCGGCCGTGCCGTAGATCTGCGCGATCGTGTCGTCGACGCGCGGGTTGGTGCGCAGCTCGTGGCCGCCGTCGACCGCGAAGCTCTGGCCGGTCACCCAGCCCGACTCGGGCCCCGCGAGATAGCGCACCGCATGCGCGATGGCTTCGGGTTCGCCGAGCGTGCCGAGCGGGATCTGTTCGAGAAAGCCGTCGACCAGCGCGCGGTTGTCGAACATCGGCGCGGTCGCCTCGGAGCGCGTGAGGCCCGGGCGCACCGCGTTCACGCGGATCTTCGCGCCGGCCAGTTCCTCGGCCGCGCCGCGCACCAGCGCTTCGAGCGCGGCCTTCGCGGTGCAGTACGCGGTCAGCCAGCGGAAATTGATTCGCGCGGCGGTCGACGAGATGCAGACGATCGCGCCGCCGCCGCTGTCGGCCAGCCGCGGTGCCGCATGGCGGATCGCGGCGAACGCGCTGTGCAGGTTCAGGTCGATTTCCGCGCGGAAGGTGTCGGCGTCGTGCATCAGCAGCGGCCGGAATCCGGCGCCGCCGACCGTCGGCACGACGATGTCGAGGCGGCCGTCGATTGTCCACGCGCAATCGAGCGCGGCCTGCAGGTCGGTTTCGTCGCACGCGTCGCCTGCGTGGATCGCGACGCGGCTGCCGGGCACCGCGTCGGTCAGTTGCCGCCGGGCGCGTTCGAGCGCGTCGCGGCGGCGGCCCATCAGCACGACGGCCGCGCCGTCGGCGACGAGCGCATGCGCGCAGGCTGCGCCGATGCCGCCGGCGCCGCCCGTCACGAGCGCGGTGCGGCCTGCGAGGGGAAGGGACGTGCGCATCGGTCAGCCCTCCAGCGGCAGGTCTTGCGCCCAGTCGACGTGCAGCGTGCGCGCGGCGAAGCGCCACGTGCCGCCGTCGAACACGCAGCGGTCGCGATAGCGCAGCCCCCAGTCGAGCTTGCGCTTCACGCCGTCGCGCACGTAGACGTGGCACGCGATGCCGTAGGTCTCGACGTCGGCCTCGCCGCCGTCGAGCGTGACCAGTTGGTTGTGCACGTGATGCTGGGTCGCTTCGTAGCGCTCGATCACGCGCATGCCCGCGACGATCGCATCGCGGTCGTCAAAGCGGAAGCCGGGGCCGGCAAGGGTGGCATCGATCGTGAAGAGGGCGGTGAGCCGCGGCCAGTCGCGCCGGTCGACAGTTTGCGCGTAGCGGCACGCGAGTTCGTACAGCGCGTGGCGGGGATTCGGATCGGTCATGCATGGCTCCCGTGGAAGAACGGAAAGAGTCGGCCGCGCCGCGAGAGTGCGGACGCGGCGGCATTGCGACGTCGATGCGCAGGTTCGCATCGGACCGATCGAGACTCATCATCCATACGGAGCAGGGCGAGGCTCGGGGAAAACACCGGGGCCGGCCGCCGTGCGCCGCGCGATGGTGCGACGCAGCGGCCGATGCGCGGCATGCGTCTGACGATTGGCGCGGCCGGTCGCGAAAGGCCCGGGATGTGCCGCGTTTGCGCCACGCGTGCGAATCCGTTGGTCGCGATGGTGCGATGCGGTATGCCGTGCGGCCTCCGCTCAGCGTTTGCCCCTAGTCGGAATGGACGATGGCTGGCGGCCGGGCGCTGGCTACCGTGCAGTCATCCGGTGCTGCATGCGATGCGCGCCGGATACGAACCGCATCAGCGGCCAACCGGAGGGGACGACGATCATGAGACTGACGACTCGCAAGCTGTGCGTATTGGCGATGGGCACGTTCGCTGCCATGGCGATGGCGCGATACGGAGCCGATCAGGTCCCGTCGCCGCCGTATGCGGCCGGCATCCTGCAATGCCGCTCGGTCGACCCGAGCGGCCTGCCGACCGGTTGCGTGCCGATCGACCCATCGCACTTCGGTTTCGCCGCGTTGCGCGGCATGTGACGCCGGCGCGGCCGCGCGTCGCGCAGGCCGAAAGCCGTCGCGGCGCGACAGCGCATGAAGCGCTTTCGCCGAGGCCACGGCGCAATCGTTGCGGGTCGGCCAGATAGCGCTGTCGATCCGGGTTTCACGTTGTTCGACTTCCACCGCGCACGACACGGCGTGCGGCTTGCCTTCGCACCGCCGTGTGCCCGTATCGGCAACGCGGCGACCTTCGCGTCAGGCCGCGTGCCCGGCAGGCCAGCGCCACGACCATCGCTTCCCGCAGATTTCCTTCACGCTGACCCATTCCCCATGTCATCCGATCATTCCCTGACCCGCCCCCTGAACACCCGCGACGTGCATCGCTGGGACGCCGAACACGACGTCGTGATCGTCGGCTTCGGCGCAGCCGGCGCCTGCGCGGCGATCGAAGCCGCGCGCGCCGGCGCCGACACGCTGATCGTCGAGCGCGCATCGAGCTACGGCGGCACGAGCGCGCTGTCGGGCGGCGAGATCTACCTCGGCGGCAGCGGCGGCACGCCCGCGCAGCGGCAGGCCGGCTTTCGCGACGACACCGAGGATCTGTACCGCTACCTGATGCTCGCGGGCGGCCGCGATGCCGACGAGGCGAAAGTGCGCCTCTACGCGAACGAGAGCCTCGCGCACCACGACTGGCTCGTCGCACAGGGCCTTACGTACAAGAACACGTTCGTCGCCGAGCGGATCGTCGAACCGGAAACCGACGATTGCCTGATCTGGTCGGGCAGCGAGGAAGCCTGGCCGTTCAGCGAGGCTGCGAAGCCGTGCCCGCGCGGCCACACGCCGCAATGGCCGGGCTGGGGCGGCGGCCAGATGCTGATGCGCGTGCTGGCCGAACGGGTGGTGGCGCTCGGCGTCGCGACGCGCTACGACACGCGCGCGCTGGCGCTGATCGTCGACGATGAGGGCGCCGTGCGCGGCGTCGTGCTGCGCGCGTATGGCGAGACGGTGTTCGTGCGTGCGCATCGTGCGGTGATCCTGTGCGCGGGCGGTTTTGCGATGAACCGCGACATGGTGCGCCGGCATGCGCCGCAGTTCCTGCGCTCCGACGAACCGATCGGCAGCCCCGGCGACGACGGTTCGGGCATCCTGCTCGGCCAGAGCGCGGGCGGCGCGGCGATCCACATGGACCAGGGATTCGTCAGCCTGCCGTTCTATGCGCCCGAATCGCTGATCAAGGGGATTTTCGTGAATGCGCGCGGGCAGCGTTTCATCAACGAGGACGGTTATCACGGCCGCACGGGCCATCATGCGTTCCACCAGGCCGACGACCGGATCTACCTGCTGGTCGACCAGGCGACCTACCAGGAGCCGCCCGCGATCGCGCGGATCGGCATCGCGGCGGCTGGCGAAACATGGGAGGAGGTCGAACGCGATCTGCAGATGCCGGCCGGCACGCTGACGGCGACCGTCGACGTCTACAACCGCCATGCGGCCGAAGGCGCCGATCCGCTGTTCCACAAGGCGAAGAAGTGGCTGCAGCCGCTGATCGAGCCGCCGTTCGTCGCGCTCGATTGCCGGATCGACTACGCGTTCTATCCGCACTTCACGCTCGGCGGGCTCGACACGCTGCCGACCGGGCAGGTGCTCGACGCGGCGCGCGCGCCGGTGCCGGGGCTCTATGCGGCCGGCCGCACGACGTGCGGGCTGCCGCGCTGGGGCGCCGGGTACAGCTCGGGGCTGTCACTGGCCGACGCGACGTTCTTCGGCCGGCAGGCCGGCCGTCACGCCGCGCACACGGCAAGCGACTCATGGCGCAGCGCCGCGTAACGTAGCCGGAAACGAACGACGCCCCGGGCAATCGCATAACCCGGGGCGTCGTTGCTTCAAGCGGTCAACAGGCCGTCAGCCGAGGTCGAGGTCGAGCGCGTTCGTGAGATCGCCCGGCGGCGTCTCGCCCCGCGCGGCGAACGCCTTGTTGCGCGCGACCACGCCGTCGAGCGGCGCGAGCCCGTGCACGCGGCTGATGAAGCGCAGGATCGAGTTCGTGTCATACAGCGTGTGATCGACGAAGCCCTTCTTCGCGAACGGCGAGATCACGAGCGCCGGAATCCGCGAGCCGGGGCCCCAGCGGTCGCCGACCGGCGGCGCGACGTGATCCCACCAGCCGCCGTTCTCGTCGTGCGTCATCACGATCACGGTGTTCGCCCATTGCGGCCCGCGCCGGATATGGTCGATCACGGTCGCAATATGGCGGTCGCCCGATTCGATGTCCGCGTAGCCCGCATGCATGTTCAGGTTGCCCTGCGGCTTGTAGAACGTGACGGCCGGCAGGCGGCCCGCATCGATATCGGCGATGAAACGGTTCGTCGACGGATCGTCGCCGAGCCCCGCGTCGCGCAGGTGCCGCTGGCGCGCGTCGGTGTCCGGCGCGTAGTTGCGGAAGTAGTTGAACGGCTGGTGGTGGTACTGGAAGTCGGGCACGGTGCCCGTGTCGCGATGCGCGAGCGCATACTGCCACGCGCCGCTGTACCACGCCCAGTCGACGTTCTTTTCCGACAGGCGGTCGCCGATCGTCGCGTAGCCCTGCGGCGGCAGCACGCGATGGTCGTCCGGATCCGCAAAGGCGGCGTTGCCGTGCTCGGGCGGTGGCACGTAGCTCGGCTGGTACGGCGGCGCCATCGTGTTCACGCCGTAGCCGTCGGGCGTCAGCGGGCCGTCGCCCGCGAACTTCGGCGGGCCGTCGAGCGCGGACGCCGGCGAATCGGCGGCGAGCGCGAGGCGTGTGCCGGCCGGATCGTCGCCTTCGACCTTCGACAGCAGCTTGGCCGCGTGCGGATGCTGGTGCGGGTCCGGATACAGCGGCGCCTGCGCCGAAATCAGGAACATGTGGTTGAGCCACGAACCGCCGAAGGCCGCCATGAAGAAGTTGTCGCACAGCGTGTATTGCCGCGCGAGATTCCACAGCCGCAGCGTGTCGGCCGAATTGCGGTAATGGCCCATCACGAGGCCGCCCGAATCGGCCCACGCGGCGAACTGGTCGTTGCGGCCGGCGGCGATCTGCATCTGGTTCTGGTAGAAGCGGTGCCACAGGTCGCGCGTGATCACGCCGTTCGGCAGCGGCTTGCCCTGCGCGTCGGCGATCCGGAACGGCGCGTTCGGCAGCTTGTCGATGTCGTGCTCGGCGATCGCGTAGCGCTTGCCGCCCACTTCCTGCGCCTGCGGCACGAGCCCGCCCCAGATCTTCGGCAGCACGGGCAGCGGCGTCTTGCCGTCGCGATCGAGCTGCTGCGCATGCTCGGGCCGCACCTCGCTCAGCGGGTGGCGCACGCCCGGGAAATCGCCGTACAGGTTCGCGAAGCTGCGGTTTTCCGCGTAGATCACGACGATGTGGCGCACGTTCCGGCGCAACGCTTCATCGACGCGCAGGTCGGCGGCGGAGCGCGGTGCGTTGTCCGCCGTGGTTTCGCAGCCGCCGAGCGCGACACCCGCACCGAGCGCGGCGAGGCCGCCGAGCACACGGCGGCGGTCGGGATCGGCGGGAAGGTCGTCGGGGCGATCGGGGGTGTCGTTCACGTCGTGTGCTCCTCGAATGGGCGGGTTGGCTGTCGTTCGATGCGCGGCGGCGTCGCACAGGCTGCCGCGACGCGTGACGGAAAGCAACGGCCGGCGTCGCGCACAAGCGGATGCGACGCGACTGTCACAAAAATGTCACGAACGCGACTATAACGCGGCCCGGGGCGTCGATGAAAGGCGTTTGTCGGACGATTCGGATCGCGCGGCGGGCGATGCGCGACGCCCGCGCGCGAGCTAGACTGGATTCAGGGGCGGCACGTCGCGGCGTGCCGCCCGGGCGAGGATCGCCCGGCGGCGCCGGCAGACGGCGTCGTCGCGGCATCATTGAAGCGACGAAACGAGGCGATAAAGCGAGGCGACGATGGCGCGGATGAATGCCGCTTGCGCATGGCCGCCGATGCTGCGCGCCGACTGCGCGCGCGTGCCTGCGTGAGCGCGTGCCGCGCAGCGCGTATGGCCGGCCCGATGCCATGGACAAGAAATTCGACTACCCGGGATTGCTGATCGCGGCGGGCTTCTTCGTGCTGTTCGCCGCGCAGTTGCTGATGCTGCACCCGTCGTCGGCGTCGATCGCGTACAGCGATTTCCACCGGCTCGTCGCCGCGCGGCTGGTCGACGATCTCGAGGTCGGCCCCGCGTCGATCTCGGGCACGCTGAAGATGCCGCAGGCCGGCACGATGCTGCCGGCGTCCGAAGCCGCGGTCGTGCAGCAGGCCGGCGCACCATGGCGCTTCACGACCAACCGCGTGACCGACGAACACCTGACCGACACGCTGACCGCCGCCGGCATCCGCTATCACGGCACGCCCGACACGAGCTGGATCGCGTCGCTCGCATCGTGGCTGCTGCCGCTCGTGCTGTTCGTGTTCGTGTGGAACATGATGCTGCGCAAGCGCGGCGGGCTGCAGGACTTCACCGGGATGGGCAAGAGCCGCGCGCGCGTGTACGTGCAGCAGGAAACCGGCATCACGTTCGACGATATCGCGGGCATCGACGAAGCCAAGGCCGAACTGCAGCAGCTCGTCGCGTTCTTGCGCAACCCCGACCGCTATCAGCGGCTCGGCGGCAAGATCCCGAAGGGCGTGCTCGTGGTCGGCGCGCCGGGCACGGGCAAGACGCTGCTCGCGCGCGCGGTGGCCGGCGAGGCCGCCGTCCCGTTCTTCTCGATCAGCGGCTCGGCGTTCGTCGAGATGTTCGTCGGCGTGGGGGCGGCGCGCGTGCGCGACCTGTTCGAGCAGGCGCAGCAGAAGGCGCCGTGCATCGTGTTCGTCGACGAGCTCGATGCGCTCGGCAAGGTGCGCGGCGTCGGCCCGATGTCGGGCAACGACGAACGCGAGCAGACGCTCAACCAGCTGCTCGTCGAGATGGACGGCTTCCAGGCCGGCTCGGGCGTGATCATCATGGCCGCGACGAACCGGCCCGAGATCCTCGATCCCGCGCTGCTGCGGCCGGGCCGCTTCGATCGCCACATCGCGATCGACCGGCCCGACGTGAACGGCCGCCGGCAGATCTTCGGCGTGCACGTGAAGCATGTGAAGCTCGCACCCGACGTCGACCTCGGCGAACTCGCGTCGCGCACGCCGGGCTTCGTCGGCGCCGATCTCGCGAACGTCGTCAACGAGGCCGCGCTGCATGCGGCCGAACTCGGCAAGCCGGCGATCGGCATGGCCGACTTCGACGAGGCGATCGACCGCGCATTGACGGGCCTCGAACGCAAGAGCCGCGTGATGAACGAACAGGAGAAGCTGACCATCGCGTATCACGAAGCCGGCCATGCGCTCGTCGCCGAAAGCCGCACGCATTGCGATCCGGTGAAGAAGGTGTCGATCATTCCGCGCGGCGTCGCAGCGCTCGGCTATACGCAGCAGGTGCCGACCGAGGATCGCTACGTGCTGCGCAGGAGCGAGCTACTCGACCGGATCGACGCGCTGCTCGGCGGGCGGGTTGCGGAGGAGCTCGTGTTCGGCGACGTGTCGACCGGCGCGCAAAACGATCTCGAACGCGCGACCGCGATGGCGCGCCACATGGTCATGCAGTACGGAATGAGCGAGAAGATCGGGCTCGCGACGTTCGACGATGGCGATGCGCGCCAGGGCATGCCTGGCGCATGGCACGCGGGCGATGGCCGCTGCAGCGAACACACCGCGCGGATGATCGACGACGAGGTGCGCACGCTGCTCGCCGACGCACATGCGCGTGTCGCGGCGACGCTCGGCGAGCGCCGCGATGCGCTCGAACGCATCGCGCGACGGTTGCTGCAATGCGAGGTGCTCGAACGCGCTGCGCTGCAGGCGTTGATCGACGGGCGCATCGAACCGTCGTCGGCAACGGCAGCGGCAACTGATGACGAAGCCGGACCGCGTGGCGATGCGACCGAGCCGGAGCAGGCATCCGCGGTCGAGCGCGATTTCGTCGCGTACGGCCCGCCGCGCGAACCCGAGCGCTGAACGCGCCGCAAGCCGGCCGCCGGTGCGTGTCGATGCGATGACGCGCCGAGATTTCTTTCCCTCTTTCCTGCCACGGAGTCGCCATGAGCGAGGCGCACGTATCGGTCGATGTCGCGCAGCAGGCGCGTTTCTGCTTCGAAGTCGCATTTGCCGGCACGACGCTGTCGCCGGTGCTCACCGACGAACCACCGCCGCTCGGCGAAGGACGCGGGCCGAATCCCATTCGGCTGCTTGCCGCGGCAGTCGCGAGCTGTCTCGCGGCGAGCCTGCTGTTCGCGCTGGAAAAGCAGCACGTCGATCCGCAGCCGGTCGCCGCGCATATCGATGTCGACATGGTGCAGAACGAAGCGGGCAGGGTGCGTGTGGGTGCGATGGCCGTGCGGCTGTCGATCGGCAAGACGTGGGCCGATCTCCCGGCGGCGACGCGCGTGCTCGATCAGTTCGATGCGTATTGCGTGCTGACCGAGAGCATGCGCGCGGGCATCCCGATCTCGGTCGACGTGTGCGATGTGAACGGCGTGACGCTCGAATGCGCGGTGACGGATGCGTGAGCGCGCGTCAGGATTCGGTCGCGGCCGCGACTTCGGCCGCTTCGGCGAGCGCGTCGAGAAAGCGCGTGCGCCACCAGTGCACGTCGGTCTTGCGCACGACCTCCATCAGCGCGGAGTGACGCTGGCGGCGTTCGTCGAGCGGCATCGTGAGCGCGCGCTGGATGGCCTGCGCGGTGCCTTGCGTGTCGTACGGATTGACGAGCAGCGCCGACTTCAGCTGCTCGGCCGCGCCCGCGAAACGCGACAGCACGAGCACGCCCGGATCGGCCGCATCCTGCGCGGCGAGGAATTCCTTCGCGACGAGGTTCATCCCGTCGCGCAGCGGCGTGACGAGCGCGACGCGGCTCGCGCGATAGAGGCCCGGCAAGCGCTTGCGCGCGACGGTGCGGTGAATGTAGCGCATCGGCATCCACTCGAGTTCGCCGTAGTCGCCGTTGATCGCGCCGCACAGGCTGTCCATCTCGCGCCGCAGGTCGTCGTATGCGCCGAGATCCTCGCGGCTCGGCGCGGCGATCTGGATCAGCGTCGCGCGGTCGCGGTTCTCCGGATACTGTTCGAGCAACTGGCGGAACGCATGCACGCGCTGCGGCAGCCCCTTCGTGTAGTCGAGCCGATCGACGCCGACGAGCAACTGGCGGCGCGAATATTCATCGCGCATCCGGTCGAACATGTCGATGCCGTCGCGATCGCGGGCGAGCGACTCGAACTCGTCGACGTTGATGCCGATCGGAAACGCGCCGGCCGACAGCGTGCGGCCGAACGCACGCAGGCGGCCGTCCGGCAGCCGCGCGGCGCCGGCTTCCGCTTCGACGTAATGCTCGAAGTGCAGCAGGTCGGATTCGGTCTGGAAGCCGACGAGGTCGTATGCGAACAGCGAGCGCATCAGCCATTCGTGTTCCGGGATCGCGGCCATGATCAGCGGCGGCGGCATCGGGATGTGCAGGAAGAAGCCGATCGGATTCGTGCAGCCCATCGCGCGCAACTCGGCGGCGAGCGGAATCAGTTGATAGTCGTGCACCCAGACGACGTCGTCGGGCCGCAGCAGCGTGCTCAGCTTGCGCGCGAACAACTGGTTCACGCGCCGGTAACCGTCGGCGAAGCGCCGGTCGAACTGCGCGAGATCGAGCCGGTAGTGAAACACCGGCCACAGCACGTTGTTCGAATAGCCGAGGTAGTACGCGTCGTAATCTTGCGGATCGAGGTCGATCGTCGCGAGCTGGATGCCGCCGACGTTCTGGATCTGCACCTCGTCGCCATGCGTGGGCTGATCGTCGTCGCCGCGCAGCCTGCCGCTCCAGCCGAACCAGACGCCGCCGGTTTCCTGCAGGCTGTCCTTCACGGCGACGGCGAGGCCACCGGCCGCGGCTTTACGGGGATCTGCGATGCGATTGGATACGACGACGAGACGGCTCACCAGCTCTCCTGACGATTATTGGGGGAAAGGTTCGTGCGGCCAGGGCGCGAAGCAGACGCCGCCATCGGCGCGCTGCGCGCGACGCGATGGGGCCGCAATGCGATCGGACGGGAGTCAGGGCACGCGATTCGCCGTCCGAGCGGGGAGTGCTTTTTTTAGCATACTCGTCATTGGTTCGTTTTAAAAGTCTGGATCGGCGAGCGACGCGGGCGCGAATGCGGCGCGATGACCATGCCATCGGCGTGGCAGCGCGATGCGCGGGCGGGATCGAAACTTGCGCGCAGGCGGACAACCGGAGCAGCGTGCGCGGCATCGTCCCCGTTACGCGGTGGCCGGTTGCCAGTGACGCGTGTCGGCCGAATGCGCGTGCGCGCCCGGCGACGTCGCGTGTGTGCCGGACGGCATCCGGAACGCGGCGACCGTTTCGGACAGCTCCCGGCCCTGCGCCTCGAGCGACTTCGACGCGGCCGCGGCCTGCTCGACGAGCGCCGCGTTCTGCTGCGTTGTCTCGTCCATCTGCGTGATCGTCAGGTTCACCTGGTCGATGCCGCGGCTCTGCTCGGCCGACGCGGCCGCGATCTCGCCCATGATGTCCGTCACGCGCGCGACGGCCTGCGTGACGTCGGACATTGTCTTGCCGGCTTCGCCCGCCAGCGCCGAGCCGTCCTGGATCGTCTGCACCGACGCGGAGATCAGTTCCTTGATTTCCTTCGCAGCCGTCGACGAGCGCTGCGCGAGGCTGCGCACCTCGCTCGCGACGACCGCGAAGCCGCGGCCCTGTTCGCCCGCGCGCGCCGCTTCGACGGCCGCGTTCAGCGCGAGGATGTTGGTCTGGAACGCGATGCCTTCGATGATGCCGGTGATGTCGGCGATCTTCGACGAGCTGTGGCCGATCTCCGTCATCGTGTCGACCACGCGGCCGACCACCGAGCTGCCGCGCTGCGCGACATCCGACGCATTCGAGGCGAGCGTGCTCGCCTGTTGCGCGTTTTCCGCGTTCAGCCGCACCGTCGACGTGAATTCCTCCATCGTCGCCGCGGTTTCCTGCAACGATGCGGCCTGTTCCTCGGTGCGCTGGCTCAGGTCAAGGTTGCCCGACGCGATCTCGCCGACTGCATGCGCGATGCTGTTCGACGAATCGCGCACGCGGCCGACGATGCCGATCAGCCGCTCGTTCATCGTTCGCAGCGCTTCGAGCAGGTCGCGCGTCTCGTCGTTTCCGCTCACCTGGATGCGGCTGCCGAGATCGCCGTTCGCCACCGTGCGCGCGACGTCCACGGCCGAGCCGATCGGCACCGTGATCTTGCGCGTCAGCCACAGGCCGCCGCAGGCCGCGATCGCGACGGCGATCAGGCAGATGCCGGCCAGCAGGTTGCGCTCGGTCGCGTAGCGGTCCGCGAATTCCTGCGCGATCGCGCGTTCGCGTTCATGCGTGTAGGTCGCGTACGCGTCGGTCGCACGCACCAGTTGCGCGAGCAGCGGGCGGCAATGGTCGTCGATGTCGGCGATCGCCTCGTCCTTCTTGCCGGTCTGCGCGAGCCCGACGATGCGCAGCGCGACCGGCCCGTAGCTGGTTTCGATGCGCACGATCTCGGCCACCAGTTCGCGCGCGCGATCGGACGTGTCGTTCGCGTTCGCCATCATCTCCTTGAGCTTCGCGAGATGGTCCTGGACGTCCTTGTGCGCCTGGTTCACTTCGGCCAGTTCGAGGTCGATGTCGGACGGTTGGGTTACGAGCACGAGATTGCGTGCGGCGATCGCGCGCCGGTCGACCGCGGTGCGGATTTGCGCGGACAGGTTCGCCCGCGCGTTGATGCCGTTCATGTAGCGGGAAAACTCGGCGTTCGTATCGGACAGCGCCTTGAGCGCCATTCCCGACACGATCACGACGACGGCGGCGAGCAGGCCGAAGCCGCCAAGGAGTTTTGTCCTGATGCTCATTCTGGCAATTTTCACGTTGTGCCTCTGCGCGTGTGGTTGGCAAATGGAATTTATTGTTCGACCAGATACGGGCTGGTGCCGGCATTAACGGGTATACCGGATGATTCTTTAGCCTTCGAATACCCTGATATTAGTTTTTATAGGGCTGTCGGCCTTGTCGGACGGGCGTTTTTTGATCCCGGTCAAAAAATCCAGATCATCTGTGATTCAAACGTTTATACGCAGAATTTGAAACCGGTTTTATTGGTGAAATAAAAATTGTCTTTTTGTTTGTATTTGTATGATGATTTATTTCTTATTTGTTGGCGAATAACGGAATTTCCTTGTACGTGCGCCATGCGATTGGCGACAAAGGCGGATAAACGGAAATTGGCGCTGGATGTCGTCGCGCCGGACAGGCCCGCGGCGGGCGCCGCGAGCCACGAGAGGGTCAGAACGTCGTGCGCAACCCGGCCATCACGCTGCGACCGCTTTCCGGCGCGAAGCCGCGCACGACCGAGGTCGCGTAGCGGATTTCCTGGTTCGTCAGGTTGTCGCCGCGCAGGTATGCGAGCCAGTGCGTCGCGCCAAAGCGGAACTTGTACGTCAGCATCACGCCGAGCGACGTGTAGCCGTCCGTCGAAAAGTCGTTGTCGGGCACGCGGTGCTGCGACCACGCGTGCGTGACCTGCGCGCGCGCGCCGAACGGGCCGTAGCCGTAGTCGGCCGCGAGCGTCGCGCGCAACGGCGCGATGCGCGGCAGCGGCTGGCCCGTGTCAGCGTTGCGCGCGTGCGTGTAGTCGGCCGTCAGTTCCAGGTCGACTGTATGGCCGCGCCGCGAGAACGCGCGCCACTTGCCGTCCAGCTCGACACCGTAGAACTCGGCGCGCACGCCGCGATAGATCGCCTCGTTGAGCGAGCCGTCGGCGCCGGGCGCGACGGGCTCGCCGTCATCGTTCACGACGCGGCCCGTGTTGTACTCGGTCAGGTAGTTCGAGAAGCGGTTGTAGAACACGCCGACGCTGCCGCGGTTCGGGCCGCTCGCATAGCGCAGCGACAGGTCGGTCGACACGGCCTTTTCCTTCGATGCGTTCGGGTTGCCGATCAGGAACTGGCCGGTCGCATCGTGCGGGCCGTTCGAATACAGCTCGTAGAAGGTCGGCGCGCGTTCGGTGTATGCGACGTTCGCCGCCACCGACCACACGGGCGTCAGCGAGAACAGCGCGCCGGCCGACAGGCTGCCCGCGTTGAAATCGCGCGGCTGCGCGCCTGCGAATTTCTCGACGCCGGCCGGATCGGGATTGACCTTCACGTGCTCGAAGCGGCCGCCGAGGCTCAGCTTCAGCGCCGGGACGACCTGCCATTCCTCGAGCCCGAACAGCGCGACGCTGTTCGTGCGCGTGGACGGCACGAGCATCTCGTCGCCGAGCGCGGAGAACGTGTTCTGGCCGAACTGCACGCCGATCGCGCCTTCGAACGGGCCGATCTTGCGATGCCGCGCCTCGATGCGCGCCTCGTAGCCGCGGTTGCGGAAGGTGGTCGCCGTCTCGCCGTTGTCGACTTCCTTGTGGCGGTAGTCGGTGTACGCGAAGTCGAATTTCAGCTTCGTGAACGGCCCGCTCAGGTTGCGCACCTCGGACGCGAGCGCGAGGCGTTCCTGGTGCATCCGCAGGCGCACGTCGCTCTCGGCGACGGAGCCGTAGTTCGATTCGTAGCCGCTGTACGACAGGCCCGCGAAACCGTCGGCCCAGGTGTACGACGCGCCCACCGCGCCGCCGTGCACGCGGCCGTCGCTGTTCGGTACGCTGCCGACCGGCTGCGGCGTGTCGGGGCCGTCGATCGCACGTTGCGCGCTGCTGCGCGCGTAGCCGGGAATCCGCAGCTTGCTCGTTTCGCGGTCGAACGCGTCGACGTGGAACGCAAAGCGGCCGTTGCCGCCTTCGACTTGCGCGGCGCCGGCGCGCACGGAATTCGCGCCGCCGTAGCGCGCGTCGAGCGCACCCGTCACGCCTTCGATCGCTTCGCGCGGAATCCGGTTGTCGATCGTGTTGACGACGCCGCCCACCGCGTTGCCGCCGTACAGCAACGCGGCCGGGCCGCGCACGATCTCGACGCGTTCGATCGACAGCGGGTCCTGCGGCACCGCATGGTCGTACGACAGCGACGACGCGTCGTAGGCCGCGACGCCGTTCTGCAGCAGCCGGATCCGGTCGCCGTCCATCCCGCGGATGATTGGACGGCCAACCATCGGCCCGTAGGTCGTGGTCGACACGCCGGGCAGCCCGTTGAGCGTTTCGCCGAGCGAATCGGCCTGGCGGCGCGTCAGCGCGTCGCCGGAAAGCTGGACGGTCGGCGCGATCAGTTCGGCGTCGCCGAGCGGGTTCGCGGTCACGAAGATCGGTGCGAGCGGGGTGGCCGAAGGCGTGCCGCTCGCGGCGGGCGCATCGGTCTGCGCGTGCGCGACGGCGGCGAACAGCATCAGCGAAAGGGGCGAAAGCGGGCGAAGCGGTAGACGAGGAAGGTCGCGCATGGTCGGTGAATCGGTTGGAATCGGATCGGATAACGAGCGATGCGGGTCACGGCTGGATACGATATATTGTTGCGTTTGCGGCGCGCAGTGACCCGTTGGAACATGGCTCGGCGAGGCTCGGCCGCCCACAGTGGAACGGCGTCAGGCGGACGAGCACGCGAAATGATATGTTATATCATTGCAAAATCCAAGCCGGATGGCAGGATCTCGTCGGGTTTCTGTCGGATGGGGGAAAGGGTGGCGGGAGCGGCGGGCGGCGCCTGAAGCCGCGGCAGGCCGCCGCGCGACGGATGACGTCGCGTGGCGGCGTTGCGGTCAGGTTCGCGTCACGGCGCGAAGAACACGTCCGTGCGGTTCGTCAGGTTACCCGCGCTGGTCTGGATGAAGAACGGATGGAACGACGACGACGGGCGGACGTCGAGGCCCTGGTAGTCGCCGATGAAGAAGCCTTCCGCGTTCGGCGCGAGCTTCATGTCGAACGGCCCGCCGACGCGCCGCTCGTTGCCGAAGGTCGCGCCGCCGTCGAGCGAGATCTTGCGCCAGAAGCCGGTCGGCAGCGTCGTCGTGTTCCCGGCCAGCAGGTCACGGAAGTCGTAGTGGGTGACCATCACGGCGCCTGTGTTGTCGACGCGCACCGACGGATTGAAGGCCGGTCGACCCGTTGGCGTGTTGACCTGCAGCGGTGCGCTCCAGCTCGCGCCGCCGTCCTTCGACGTCGACAGGGCGATCTCGTCGTACTTGCCGCCGTTGAAGCGGCTGTCCTGCCACACGACGTAAAGCTGGCCCGACGCGGGATCGATCGCGGGCTCCGGAATGATGTCGCCGGTGCGCACGGGTTCGCCGGTGTTCGGATCCGTCACGCCGACCGTCTGCAATCCCGCGATCACCTGCGGTTTCGTCCACGTCGCGCCGTCGTCGGTCGACTTGATGAACGCGACCTTGCCGGCTGCCTTGCTGAACGGCGGCTGGATCAGGTCGAAGAAATCGTAGAGCGTGCCGCTCTTCGGATCGACGACGATCTGGTTGCCGATCGTCTGCTGGCGCGAAGGCACGTGGACGATGACCTTCGCGGTGCTCCACGTCTTGCCGCCGTCGACCGTCTTCGAGAACAGCGTCGGCCCGCGGAACGCCTGCGTGTGCAGGTTCGCGTACGGGTTGCCGTTCGGCAGTTCGAGGCGGTCCCATACGGCGTACGCGGTGCCGGCCTTCACCGGATTCGCCGTCACCGATTCCTTGTCGTTGAAGAACTGCGTCGTCGGTTCGTTGTTCGCGATCAACAACGCGGGACTGCTCCAGGTCTGCCCGCCATCGTTCGATATCGATGCCGCAACCGCGTTGCTGTTGTTCGACTGGTTGAACGTGATCGCGACCGAGTACGCGGTGCCGTCCGGCCCGATCGATACCCACGGATCCGACGCGCGTTCGTACGACAGCCCGCCCGGCGCGCACGCGCTGAACGGCTGCGTCGTTCGCGCCCAGGTGGCGCCGCCGTCGAACGTGTAGCCCGCGACATGGCCGTGTGCGCCGCCGTTCGACCAGCGGTCCTGCTGCCACACGCCGATCATGTTCGACGGGTTCGCCGGATTGACCGCGAGCCAGGGTTCGACCTCCGCATTCACATAGACGGTGCCGGGTCCGCCGATGGTGCAGGCGGCGTATGGACTGGGGCCGGACACGAGCACGGGATCGGCGTGCGCGGCGGCACAGGCCAGTGCCATCGCGGCGGGCAGGAAGGTGAAAAGCGGGTGGGACACGATAGTGCGTCGCATGGACTGCTCCTCGTTGGCGTGCGGCCGCGATGGTGCGGCGGAACGAGGCAGCGCGAGCCGATGCGCGGCGGCACAGGCCGCGCGGGTCGGAGCGCCGCGGAGACGCGCACGATGCGTGCCGCCGGGACGTGTCGTTCAGGATGCCGCTTCAGCCATCGCAATCCGCGTGCGCTGGATACCGCCAGCACTTCGGTCAAGACTCCTATTCATTTTTATTGCTTGTGACGGATGTGTCGTTGATGCCGCCCGGCGCGGAAGCCGGTTCGGGCAGGCCAAGAATGCAGAGAAGTGGATTGCAATGTAGATGATTCGAATGCGGCGCGGCAGGCAATTTTTTGTAACAGAGCGTAGCCGGAAAGCGTTGCCGAGCGAGCGCAAATTCGCGGGAAAAATTTGCCGTGGCGAGCAGCGAAAATCGAAACGGAAAGAGGAATCGCTATCGTTTTCGCTTGACGCCCGTTGTTCAGCGTTCCGACGGAAACCGCTCCTGCAATGCGTGCAGCCAGCGTGCGACGACATCGAGTTCTTCGTCGGAAAATCCGTCGCACAGCTTGCCGTTCAATTCGCGCAGCAGCACGCGTGCACACTTGAGCGCCGCGTGCCCTTCATCGGTCAGGTACAGGCGCGTTGCGCGGCCGTCGTCCGAATCGGCGTGACGCGTGACCAGGCCCGCCTTCGCCATCCGGTCGGCGAGCCCCGTCATCGCGGACGGCGCAAGCTGCAGCGCGGCGCCGACCTCGCCGATCAGCGCGCCATCCTGCTTCGCGAGACAGAACAGCGCGCCGGCCTGCGCGGCGCTCGCGCGCGTCTCGGTCTCTGCCTTGCGGTCGATCCAGCGCTGCACGCGCCGCTGGCCGATGTTCAACATGAAAAACAGTCGTCGGTCTTCGCTCAAGCTGGGTTCCCGGCTGCAATGGAAAGGGAGGGACGGCTCGCGCCGCGTGGCGTGTCGAGCGCCTGCGCGAGCCAGTTGGCTACATCGGGCCACAGCACGGTGCCGGCCCGGCCACGGAAGAAGCCCATGTGCCCGACCGGGCCGCTGCCCGCCGCATGCGGATCGATCTGGCGGCGTTCTACCGCCGCGCGGGTCAGGTAGCTTACCAGCAGGTCGATCGCGGCCGGGTTCGCCCACGGATCGTCGTCGAAGCCGAGTGCGAGGATCGGCAGTTGCTGTTTCGAGAAGCGCTCGGCCGCACCGAGCGTTGGATCGTCGAAGAAATAGCGCGGCAGCGTCGTCCAGCGGCTCCATTCGCGGAACACGCCGGCCGGCAAATCCTCGCCGAGCCCGAGCCGCTTGCCGGGCACGTAGCCGAGCAGCGCGGACATCAGCGGGCCCAGCACGCGCAGGATCAGCCGCACCTTCAGGCGCTCGGCCGGCTGCGCGATCAGCCGTGTGCTGCCCGCGTGCGCGGCGACGAGCACGGCCGCGCGCAGATGCGTCGTGCCGGCGGACAGCCCGATCGCGTGCCCGCCGACGCTATGGCCGACCGCCAGCAGCGGCAGCCCGTCGTACGCCTGCCGTGCCCACGTGGTCGCGGCGCCCACGTCGAGCTCGATCCAGTCGCGCATGCGAGCCTGCAGCGTGCCCAGGCGCGGAGGCCGCGATGCGCCGATGCCGCGATAGTTGTAGGTCAGCGCCGCGAAGCCGCGTTCGGTCAGGAAGCGCGCGAAGCCCGCATATAGCCGCTCAGGCACGGCCGTCGCCGGATGGATCAGCACCAGTGCGCGCGGCGCCGCATCCGGCGACCACAGCGTGCCGCGCAGCGGATAGCCGTCGATGGCGGAGAACTCGATGGGTTGGGCAGTCATGGTCGTCGTCGTTCCAGGAATTTATTTCGTATGCGAAATATAGTGCGCAGCTTATTTCGTGTGCGAAATATGTGTCGAGGAATCATTCGAAGGCTACCTTTTGGGCCACGCTCACCTCGATCATGTCTCGCCATACTTGGACGTGTCCGAACGCGATCAGCGCGAGGCTGTCGCCGCGATTGATCTCGGCGAGTGACGTGTGCCATCCAGCGTGTAGTCGCTCGTGTGTCACGCGCCTGCTCGTGCCCTTGCAATTCCATTTGCCTTACCTTAAAGTAAGGAATGTCGGAGGTGTCACCATGACAGCAGCAACTATCACTTCAAAGGGCCAGGTCACGATCCCTGTGGACGTGCGCAATCGGCTTGGCTTGCAGTCCGGCGACCGGATCGAATTCAGCTTCAACGAGGCGACGGGCCGGTATGAGGTCTATCCGGCCACGCGGTCGCTTGCGTCCCTCAAGGGCATCGTCAAGAAGCCGGCGAAACCGGTGTCGATCGAGGACATGAACCGGGCGATCGCCGAGCAGGGGGCATCCGCGCGATGATCGGACTGGATACGAACGTGCTGGTCCGTTATTTCGCGCAGGACGACGCCGGGCAGTCGACGAAGGCGACGGCGCTGATGGATTCCCTGTCGGCCGAACGACCGGGGTACGTTTCGCAGGTCGCGCTGGTCGAAGTTGTGTGGGTACTCGGGCGATGCTATGGCGTCGAGCGCGAGCAGATGAAGGACATCATCGACTCGATGATCGGCACCAAGGAACTGGTCGTTGAAGGTGCTGACACGGTGCGAAAGGCGCTTCGCGTGTACGCGGCATCTTCAAAGGCGGATTTTTCAGACTGCCTGATCGAGCGTTCCGGCCATGTAGCCGAGTGCGAGTACACAGCTACTTTCGACGTCGCGGCCGCCAAGGTCGCAGGGATGCAGTTGATCAAGTAATCACCGTGCAAGCCGATAAACTGGAAAAGCGAAAGCCTGCTTGACTATCCCCATTGGGGATATGTACTGACGAATAGTGAACCTTGCCTTGAGACGCAAATGCCGAACCAAACTGCAGCGCTGCTGAACACGATCGACGCCAACAAGGCGACGCTCGACGCGGCGCGTCCGCTGCCGCCGAACTCGGTAGCTTCGCTGCGCGAGAAGCTGATGCTGGAATGGACGTATCACTCGAACGCGATCGAGGGGAACACACTGACGCTGCGCGAAACCAAGGTGGTACTCGAAGGCATCACGGTTGGCGGGAAGTCCCTTCGCGAGCATTTCGAAGCAACGAACCACCGCGACGCGATTCTCTACGTCGAGGGCGTCGTGTCGAAGGGGGAAGCTCTGTCGGAATGGCAGATCCGCAATATTCACAGTCTCGTGTTGAAAGGCATCGACGCTGAAGAAGCGGGCCGGTATCGCCGCGAAAACGTGGTGATCGCGGGCGTGAGCACGACGCCGCCGGACTTCATGCATCTGCCTGCCGAAATGGCCGCGCTAATCGACTGGTATGAGACTGCCGGAGACATGCATCCGGTCGAGCGGGCGGCGGAACTGCACACGCGATTCGTGAAGATCCATCCGTTCGTTGATGGCAACGGGCGGACGGGACGGCTGCTGCTCAACTTCGAGTTGATGAAGGCGGGCTATCCTCCGGCGATCATCCGCAAAGAGGATCGGCTTGCCTACTACGACTCGCTCGACAAAGCGCTGCGTCAGCGGCGATTACGGCGGCATCACGTGCCCGGTCGCCGAATCAGTGCAGCGCTCGCTCGATACGTATCTCGACGTGCTCGGGCTGCGTCATTGACCCACGCCGGATATGGCTCCGCCGTCGCCGGGTTTTCGGACGTGATTGGGAAAAGACATGTTCACAAGAGCCAAAGCGGAACTTAAAGAACTCGTAACGCTCGTGGCGGAGATCGAGCGCTACGACGCGACGCTGGCCGCAAAGCGCGACATCATTCCGGCCGAGGAGTCACGACAAGAGCGGCGTCGCAAGGAGATGCGAAATCTCGAACTGCTCGACAAGTACGAACTGGTCTAGGAAAAGCATGGGAAATCCACAAAAAGCTAGCCAAACGACCCACCGGATTCAAGCCGGTCGGTGAGCTTTTTCCAGTGAATTTTTCCCTGGATCTCGAAAAGGCCGAGACCTTTCGTCTGGCAAAGTTCGAGAATGCAGACGCGGCTTTTTTCAGTCGGCGAGTGGTTCTTTTCGAAGGGGAATCCGACGATGCCTATTGCAGAGCTGGACCGGCAACGCTTGGCGGTGCCGGCGTGGGCAAGAGGCCGGCTGTCGGGCGGCGGGGCGGCCGGGCACGTCCGTGACAGCGCCGCGCTGCCCATGACGGCTCTCGCCGGAGCGCGACCTGGACGGCGAGGTACGTCGCCGCCCGTCAGAACGACGGCAACCCCGGTGGATTGGTCTCCGCCCGCGCGATCGCCTCGCTCTGCAATCCCCATCGCTCGAGTGCCTGCCCGTAGCGGCCGCTGCCGATCAGCGTATTGGTCGCGAGCGTCAGCGCGGGCGCGAGCCCGCTGCCGCGACGCGTCGCGATCGCGACATCGGCATGAGCCGGCCAGCCTGCATTGACGACGCCGACAAGACGGATCTTGCCGCTGCGCGCGGCCTCGTACGCGAGCGACGCGTTCGGGTTCAGCTCCGCATCGGCGCGGCCCGACAGCAGCGCGACGCGCGCGGTCGCGTCGTCGTCGAAATAGAGCAAGTCGGTCGGCTTCAGCCCCAGCGCGACATTGCGCCGGCTCCATTCGAGCAGGATGCGCTCCTGGCTCGTTCCGGCGCCGGTGATGATGCGCAGTCCCGCGATGTCCTTCGGCTCGGCGATCTTCGCGATCGGGCTGCCGGTGCGCACATAGAAGCCGTGCAGTCCGAGCCGGTAGGTCGTGAAATCGTATTTCTCCTTGCGCTGCTCGGTCACGCCGACGTTCGAGATCACCGCGTCGTACTTGCCGGACGTCAGCCCGAGCGGCCAGTCGGCCCATGCGATCGGCACCAGCGCGAGCGTGCGGCCCAGCGCGTCGGCGACGAGCTGTGCGTAGTCGGGATCGGCGCCGACCACGGTGCGCGCGTCGGTCGCGTAGGTCGACACGGGCGGCGCGTGCGGTGAAATCGCGACCGTGAACGCGCCGTCGCGCACCCAGCGGTAGCCGGTCGCCGCGCGGATCGCCGCGTCGTCGCGCGCCGCGCGAATGCGGCCGGCCTGGCGCGGGTCGAGATCCGCAGTCGCCGCGGCGGCATCCGCGATGCGCCACGGCAGGCTGCCGGATGCCGCGACCAGCGCGGCGGTCATGAAGCGACGTCGATCGGTCATCGGGTCGCACCTCGGTTATCGGAGCGGGCGCGCATCACAGCACCCGCGACAGAAATGCGCGCGTGCGCGGATGCGACGGCGCGTCGAGCACGACGGCCGGCGGCCCGGCCTCGACGATGCGCCCGCGCTCCATGAACAGCACGTTGTCCGCGACTTCGCGTGCGAAGCCGATCTCGTGCGTGACGATCACGAGCGTCGTGCCCGAGCGCGCGAGTTCCTTGATCACGTCGAGCACCTCGTTGACGAGCTCGGGATCGAGCGCCGACGTCGGCTCGTCGAACAGCAGCACCTTCGGACGCAGCGCGAGCGCCCGCGCAATCGCGACGCGCTGCTGCTGGCCGCCTGACAGCTGGCGCGGGTATGCATCGGCTTTATCCGCGAGGCCGACGCGCGCGAGCAGCGTGCGGGCGGTGCGCTCGGCGGCGTCGCGCGTCACGCCGCCGACGGCGACCGGCGCCTCGATCAGGTTCTCGAGCACCGTCAGGTGCGGGAACAGGTTGAAGTTCTGGAACACCATCCCGACGGCCGTGCGCCGCTTCAGCACGTCGCGCTCCTTCAGCTCGTAGAGCACGTCGCCGTCGCGGCGATAGCCGATCAGTTCGCCGTCGATGTCGATGAAGCCGTCGTCGACGCGTTCGAGATGGTTGATCGTGCGCAGCAGCGTCGACTTGCCCGAGCCCGACGGCCCGACGATCGCGGTCACGCTGCCGCGCGGCGCGACGAACGACACGTTGTCGAGTACGCGCTGCGTGCCGAACTGTTTCGACACGCCATGTACGGCGACTTCGCCGCCCACACGCGGCGTAGCGGCGGCAACGCTATCGATATCGCCTTCGGCCTGCGCGATCGACGCCGCGTTGCGGGCCGTCGCACGCCGCCACAGCGCGCCGATGCGCGCGAGCGCGAAAGTAAGCGCGGATGGCGGCGGATTGCGCAGCGCGCCGCGTGCATAGTGCCGCTCGACCTGCACCTGGATCGCCGACAGCACGGTCAGGATGATCAGGTACCAGACGGTGGCGACCATCAGCAGCGGAATCACTTCGAGATTGCGGCGATAAATCACCTGCACCGTGTAGAACAGCTCCGGCATCGCGAGCACGTACACCATCGACGTGCCTTTCGCGAGCGAGATCAGGTCGTTGAACGCGGTCGGCAGGATCGCGCGCATCGCCTGCGGCAGCACGATCCGCGCGGTCTGGCGGCCGCGCGGCAGCCCGAGCGCAGCGGCCGCTTCGAGCTGCCCCTGGTCGACCGCGAGAATGCCGCCGCGGATCACCTCCGCGGAAAACGCCGCGTGGTTCAGCGAGAGGCCGAGCACGGCCGCGAGGAACGGGCTGATCAGGTCGGTCGTCGGCGCTTCGAACCACACGATGTCGGTGAACGGCACGCCGAGCCGCACGTGCTCGTACAGGTAGCCGAGGTTGTTCAGGATCAGCAGCAGCACGATCAGCGGAATCGAGCGAAACAGCCACACGAAGGTCCACGCGCTCGCGGCGAGCAGGCGCGAACGCGACAGCCGGGCCAGCGCGACGAACGCGCCGAGCACGAAGCCGAACACCGCGCCGAGCAACGTCAGCACCAGCGTGCGCGCGAGCCCCGACAGCACCGGCGGCGACAGGAACCATTCGGCGAACACCGGCCAGCCCCATTGCGGGTTGCCGAGGATCGAATGCAGCGCGATCGCGATCAGCACGACCGCAAGCACGGTGCCGGCCGTGCGCGACCGGTGGCGCGCGGGCACGATCCGGAAACGCGTGCCGGGCGCGCGCGCGCCGGGGGAAGAGAGCGGCGGCAGCGCGCCGCCGAGATGGGTCGTGTCGCTCATGTCGTTGGAAGTCCTCGAATCGGTCGGGGGCGCCGCGCACGGGCGGCGCGGTGGCGTCAGGCGTGCGCTTCGGCCGCCGGTTCCTGCGCGGCGCCGGGCGCCGCGTGGCGGCTCGCCTTGCGCGGCAGGCCGAGGTGGTCGCGCAGCGTGGCGCCGGGCAGGTCGCGGCTGTAGCGGCCGCGCGCCTCGAGCGCCGGAATCACGAGTTCGACGAAATCGTCGACACCCTGCGCCTGCACCGGAAAGCCGAGGATGAAGCCGTCGCCGGCGCCCGCGTCGTGCCAGCGGATCAACTCGTCGGCGACATGCTCGGCCGTGCCGATGAAGTTCGGGCGCGGCGTCGCGACCGCGAGCGCCGTCTCGCGCAGCGACAGGCCTTTCTGCTTCGCGTCGGCCTTGATCCGGTCGGTGGTCGAGCGGAAGCTGTTGCGGCCGAGGTCGCCGAGTTCCGGGAACGGCGCGTCGAGCGCGTACTGCGTGAAATCGTGGTGATCGAAATAGCGGCCGAGATACGCGAGCGCCTCGTCGATTGTCAGCAGGTCGCGGATCACCTGGTATTTGTCTTCCGCCTCGGCGGCCGTGCGGCCGACGATCGGACCGACACCGGGGAAGATCTTCACGTCGCCGGCTTGCCGCCCGTGCTCGATCGCGCTCTGCTTCACGCGCCGCGTGAATGCGGCCGTCTCGTCGAGCGACGGCGAATGCGTGAACACCGCGTCCGCGTACTTGCCCGCGAGCCCGATGCCGGTGTCGGACGAGCCGGCCTGGAAGATCACCGGCTGCCCCTGCGGCGAGCGCTGGATGTTGAGCGGGCCCGCGACCTGGAAGAAACGGCCGTGGTGATCGAGCGTGTGGAGCTTGTCGCGATCGAAGAAGCGGCCGGTCGCGCGGTCGCGCACGAACGCGTCGTCGTCCCAGCTGTCCCACAGGCCCTGCACGACGTCGAGGTATTCGTCGGCGATCTCGTAGCGCAGTTCGTGATCGGGATGCGCCTTGCCGAAATTCTTCGCGGTGCCTTCGAGCGGCGTCGTCACGACGTTCCAGCCTGCGCGCCCGCCGCTGATCGTGTCGAGCGACGCGAGCTGGCGCGCGACCGTGAACGGCTCGCTGTACGACGTCGAGATCGTGCCCGCGAGCCCGATCTTCTTCGTCGCGGCCGCGAGCGCCGACAGCACGGTCAGCGGCTCGAAGCGGTTCAGGAAGTGCGGGATCGACTTCTCGTTGATGTAGAGGCCGTCCGCGACGAACGCGAACGCGATGCCGGCGGCTTCCGCCTTGCGCGCGATGCCGATCGCGAAGTCGAGGTTGATGCTCGCGTCCGGCGGGTTGCTCGGGTGCCGCCAGGCGTTCATATGGCTGCCTGCGCCTTGCAGCATCAGGCCGAAGGGAATCGATCGTCGGGTCGTCATGGTAGCGTCACGCGTTCTGGTCAGGGGAAAGGGAGCGGTCGGCCGCGAGGGCCGCATGCAATGGCGTCGCCGACAGCGCGCCGCCGAGCCATTCGGCCGATGCGAGCCGCGCCGCGTAGTCGGTCACCGGCGAATCGATCACGAATGCGTCGACGTCGAGCCGCCGGCTCAGCGCATCGAGCGCGCGGTGCACGCGCTCGGGCGTATCGGCCAGCACCGTCGGGCGCAGCTCGTCGATCCGGTAGTCGGACGCGCCGCTTTGCCGCGCGAATTCGGCAGCCGCGTGCGCGCTGGCGAGGTTGAAACTCTGGCCGCCCGCGAACTGCAGCTTGAAGATCTTCAGCGGCCCGATCAGTTGCTCGGCCTCGTCGCGCGTCGGCGCGGCCACCGCGTACAGCGCGACGAGCGGGCGTGTGCCGCCCGCGCTGCGGTACGCGTCCAGCGAGCGTTCGAGATTCGCGTCGTCGCCGTTGAAATGCCCCGCGTAGCAGAAGCGCCAGCCGTTGCGCGCGGCAAGCGCGCCGCTGTCCGGCGAGCCGCCGAGCAGGATGCGTTCGGGCGGTTGCGGCGGCACCGGCATCGCGACCGCGCCGGCGAGCGGATGATCTTCGGCGACGCCCCAGCCGAGAAACGCGTCGAGCTCCGCGAGCTGGCCCGCGAAGTCGGGCTTGCGCGCCTTGTCGTGGAACCACTGCAGCGCGCGCGTGGTCAGCGGCAATCCGCCAGGCGCCTTGCCGATGCCGAGATCGACGCGGCCCGGCGCGAGCGCGGCCAGCAGCTTGAACGACTCGGCGACCTTGAACGGGCTGTAGTGCTGCAGCATCACGCCGCCCGAGCCGACGCGGATGCGCGACGTGTGCGCGAGCAGGTGCGCGACGACGATCTCCGGCGCCGAGCTCGCGAAGCCCGGCGTGCCGTGATGCTCGGCGACCCAGAAGCGTTCGTAGCCGAGTTGTTCGGCGCGCTGCGCGAGTGTCGTGGTGAAGCGCAGCGCGTCGGCGGCGTTCGCGCCGTCCGCGATCGGACTCTTGTCCAGCAACGAAAGCGAATAAGACATGGTGAGCGGCGTTCCTGCGGGTGGCGTGGAGGGTGGGTGGGCAGGCCGCGGCGCTCAGCTCTTCGGCAGCCCCGGCGGATTCGTGCGTGACTGGTCGATCGCTTCGGATGCGAGGTTCCAGCGATCGAGCACCTGCTGGTAGCGGCCGTTCCTGATCAGCCCGTTCAGCGCGACGGTCAGCGGATCGGCGAGCCCGCTGCCCCGGCGCGTCGCGATCGCGATGTCGGCCGTGCGCGGCCAGCCGCCGCTGATCGCGCCGACGAGCCGCGTCTTGCCTTGCTGCGCGCTCTGGTACGCGAGCACCGAGTTCACGCTGAACACGACATCGGCGCGGCCCGACTGCACGGCAACGATGCGCATCGCCTGGTCGTCGTAGTACTGGATCTGCACGGGCTTCAGCCCGTGCGCGACGTTCTCGCGGTCCCACGCGAGCAGGATCTTTTCCTGGTTGGTGCCGGCGTCGGTCACGATGCGCAGCCCCGCGACATCCTTCGGCTCGCGGATCGCCTGGATCTTGCTGTCGTTGCGCACGTAGAAGCCGACCTGGTCCTTGCGGTAGCTCGAGAAATCGAACTTCTGCTTGCGCTCTTCGGTGACGGTGACGTTCGAGATCACCGCGTCGACTTTCCCCGATTCGAGCGCGAGCGGCCAGTCGGCCCACGCGAGCGCGACGATCTTCAGCTTGCGGCCGAGACTGTCGGACACGAGCTGGCCGACATCGGCGTCGAAGCCGATCACCGTGCGCGCGTCGGTCGCATACGAGCTGATCGGCGGCAGGCTCGGCGCGATGCCGATCGTCAGCGTGCCGGGTTCGGCGAATTTGAACGACGCGGGCACCGCGTGCTCGACCGCCGCATCGGCCGCGCCGCGCGGGCGGCCGCGCTGTTCGGGGCTCAGGTCGAAGGTCGCGGCGGCCGCGGCGAAAGCGGTCAGGCCGACCAGCGCGGCGGCCAGCGTGCGCACGGCACGGGAAGAAAGCGGTACGGCTCGTTGCATGAAAACGTCCTGTCGAGGAAAGCGGAAACGGGAGGAGCGGGACAGCCGTGCGCTCAGCGCGGCAACACCGGTTCGGGCACGGGCGCCCACAGGTCGGCAAGCGTCGACGTGCGCGACGGATCGGCGAGATCCTTGCCGAACCGCAGGTGGAAATACGCTTCGGGGTCGATCGACGAATCGAACAGCCGCGTGTAGCCGGTGCGGTCGTACAGCGCCCACGCTTCGGGCTGGCGAAAACCGGTGGTCAGGTAGATGCGGCGATAGCCCTGTTGCGCGGCGCGCAGCTCGAGCGCCTCGACGATGCGCCGCGCGAGCCCCTGGCGGCGCAGGTCGGCATGGGTCCAGATGCGTTTGAGTTCGGCCGTCTGCGCGTCGTAGCGCTTGAACGCGCCGCCGCCGATCGTTTCGCCGTCGCGCAGCAGCAGCACGAACGCGCCTTCGGGCGGCGCGAACTGCTCGGCCGGGTAGCGTGCGAGTTCGTCGCGCGCCGACGCGCGGCTGTCGGGGCGATACGCATCGTAGCGCGTCGCGTATTCGTCGATCAGCGCGTCGATCAGCGGCAGTGCGCGGACGTCGAGCGGTGTCGTATCGATGAGGCGGTCGTTCGTGGCCATGGGCATCGCGTAGGGCGCGCGATGCGGACGTGCTGTCGGGCGCGGGCACGCGGCCCGTCGGCGCTATTCCGTTATCGCGGCGCGGTTGTCGTGATGACGGCGGCCGGCGCGCATCCTGCGACGCGCGCGGCGGGCCGCCGCCGTTTCAACTACGTTAGCGGGGCGGCGCGCGAAGGCGAACGAAGCAATTTCGATAAGGATTTCGTGAAGAACGTCAGAAGGCTTGCAGGGGGAGTGGGGTGGGGTGTCCGGGTTGGGGGCGCACGTGTCGACGCTCGGGCTTCAAGCATGCGCGATGTCGAACGGCGCGTACCTACGCTGCCCGCACTTCGGCCAGCAGATACGGATGACGGTCGAGTATCTTGAGCAGCTTCACCAGGGCCAGCGGCGGGTTCGTCTTGCCGGTCTCGTAGCGAGAGAACGCATTGATGCCGCCGCCGAAGAGTTCGGCCGCCTCGCGTTGATCCAGCATCAGCTTCTTGCGGACCTTCAGAATGAACTTCGGATCGACAAGACTCGCGTTCACCTGTTTGTTGAATTCGCTTGCCGCCTCGCCGAGCCGGGTCGCTTCGTCGAGATCCAGCACGGACTCTCCGCAGGCCGGACAGAAATCGCCCGTGATGCCGCGGATGACCGTCGATCGACCCTTGTAGGTATAGGGGATGTCGCGCGTGTCGCGGACCAGCTTGGCAGCACCGCATGCAGGGCACTTCATGTTCAACGCTCCTTGAAAGACACGATCAGCACATCGTCGATCACCGTCAGCTTCAGGTACACGTCGCCATGCACGGTACGAGTCTGATAGACGTCCTGCCAGATCGTGTGGTCGGCGTAGGTCGTCATGCTCTTGTGGAAATCGACGGCACTCAGCGACATCACGACCCCGATCGCCTCCCTTTCCGTGAAACCCAGTTGCCGCGCGCCCAGTACGGCACTCGCGGTCAGGCGGACGTTGCCGGTCTCGACGAGTGCCTTGACCCGGGACAGCTTGCAATGAGGCGTTCCTTTTTCCATCTGCGATATTAACCAAAAGGGTTTATTTGTCAAGTTGGTTAATGGCGCACGCATGCCGTCCGCCACGACAGGCAGACAGCATGAGGAAGCGAGAAATCCGGATTAGGCCTTCAGGCCGATGCTCGGCGCCGCGGTCGGCTCCGCGAGCTGGAACAGGCAATCGCCGCGCCGCACCTGCGCGGGCACGCGCTTGCACACCACTTCGCCGTCGCCGTTGAACCGGTGCAGCACCGGTTCGCGCAACGGCGTATCGGGGAAATGCACCCACGCGGCCGGCTGCCCGGCCTTCACCTGGTCGCCGAGTTCGACGAGCGGCTCATACAACCCGCGCTCGTATGCGTAGACGAAATGGCGGTCGCCGTCGACGCGCATGAAGCGCGTGACGGTCGGTGGCGCGTCGGGCACGAGCGCGCCGCGCAGCAGGCCGATATAGCCGAGGTAGTACAGCAGCCCGTGACGGCCGAGCCGGATCAGCGACGGATCGGCCATGCCCGCGCCGCCGAGTTCGGTCACGATCGAGATCGCGCCTTGCCGGCGCGCGGCCGACGCGGAGTGCACGGGATTCGGCGCATGCAGCAGCGCATTCTGCAACCCGAATGCGACCAGCAGCCCGTTGAGTTTCGCGGCTTCGTCGGCGTCGAGCGGATCGATCGCGAGCATGTTGCCGCCGTGGTAAAGCAGCGAACTGCCGCCCGAATGCAGGTCGACCAGGTACTGCGCGCGCGACAGCAGCGCATGCTCGATGTAGTGGGCGATCATCTGCGTCGGCGTGCCCGCCGGATCGCCGGGGAAACTGCGATTCAGGTTGCCCTCGTCGAGCGGCGACACGCGCAGCCCTGCATCCGCCGCCGGGAAATTCGCCATCGGCAGCAGGATCAACTGCCCGCTGACCATCTCAGGCTCGATCTCGCGCATCAACTGCGACACGATGATCTGGCCTTCGTATTCATCGCCGTGGTTGCCGGCCATCACGAGCGCGACCGGGCCGTCGCCGTTGCGGATCGACGCGATCGGAATCGGCAGCCAGCCGTACGCCGAGCGGTGCACGGAATGCGGCAGCCGCAGGTAGCCCGCGTGCTTGCCTTGCGCGTCGAGATCGATTTCGCAGTGGATGGGATTTCGGTGTGACGAGGAGGCGGTCATGGCGGCATCGTGCGATGAACGGAATTCGCCATCTTATCGGGAAACAGCGGCCGCGCGCCGCGCCGGGGGCGCGCGATGCCGAACTCCGTCAACCGGCGTGCGCGTGGATGCGCATGGGCGAGCGGTTGTTCCGATACGCGAGGCCGCGCGATGTTGCATCGGTGAACGCATGCCGGCGCGCCGGCCGGCCGCATTCGTGCGTCATGTTTCGCGCCGATCCCTTGCCGCGACAGGGTCGGCGCTCGCGGCCGGCTTACCGGCCCGATGTTTCAGCTTCGAGACGTCCTTCTTCCCACAGTGCCCAGAAACGGCTGCCGGCGCGATACGGATTCGCGCGCCGCGTGCCGTGATCGGCGACACCCTGGCGATACGCGCCGTACAGCGTCAGCGGCGGATTGTCGACGCACGCGGCTTCGCGGGCGGCCGGCATGCGGCGCTCGGAAACGAGCCGCCGGATCAGCGACTCGCCGTCGATCACGTCCAGTTCGTCGATGATTTCGCTGCGGCTGAGGACTTCGACGGTATTCATGTTGGGCCTCCCTGACAACCTGTTTCCCTGACAGGGAGCAATAAGAGTGCCAGCGATGAAAAGCCCTGCGCGGCACCGATCGTGCGGGCTTCTGCGCCCAACGTGATGCGTGGCGAACGGCGATGTTACGGAACACGTCACGTGACATGCGAGCGCGCGGCGCCACGTGCGAACACGCAAAGCGTTTCGGAATTGAATCGTCGGGAGGAGGCGGCCGGTAGGGGAAAGACGGATGCGCGGCCGGCGCGCGACGCGTCGGGTCAGCTCGCGGTGGCCGGCGCCATCCGGCGGCTGCCGCTCGAATAGAAGCAGTAGATCCCCTTGCCGGCCGACTTCGCGTCGTACAGCGCGCTGTCGGCCTGCCGGATCAGTTCGTCGGGGGAACCGTGCCCGTCGTCGAGCGCGATGCCGATGCTGATCCCGAAGCTGACGGTCGCGCCGAGCGACAGCGTGTACGGCGCCGAGATCTGCCGGATGATCCGCGCGGCGAGGATCGAACACGCGTGCATCGTGGTGTCGTCGATCGCGACGACGAACTCGTCGCCGCCGATGCGCGCGGCAAGCGCGCCGGGCGGCAGCGTCTTGCCGAGCTGCTCGGCGACCTGCGTGAGCACTTCGTCGCCGGCCTGGTGGCCGAACCGGTCGTTGATCGCCTTGAAGCCGTCGAGGTCGAGATACATGACGGCGAGCGCGGGGCCCGGCAGGCGCGACCGGCGCGCGAGCATCCGCCTGAGCTCGGCATGCAACTCGTGGCGGTTCGGCAAACCGGTCAGCGCGTCGTGCCGCGCGAGGTGCCGGATGTGCTGCTCGGTCTGGCGGCGCGCGGTGACGTCCTCGACGATGATCACCGCGTTGCCGTCCGGCACGCGGTGGCGCGTCAGTTCGAGCTGGCGTCCGTCGGCGAGCGTGATGTCGAGCGGCCCGGGTTCGTCGCGGTTCAGCCAGATATCGCACTGCACGGCGAGACCGGCGCCGCCGGGATCGGTCTCGGCGTTCGCGCCGAGCGCCGCGATGACGGCGGGCAGCGGCGTATCGAGCATGATCTCGCGCGGCGAGCCGAACAGCTGCGCGGTGCGCCGGTTCGCGACGATCACGCGGCTCTCGCCGTCGATCATGCACAGGCCGTGCGGCATATAGGTGAGTGCGGCGTCGAAGCGTGCGACGAGTTCGGCGTTGCGCTGGCGCGCGGCGATCAGCGCGACGAGCACGCGGTAGTGGCGCTGGACGACCGTGCGCATGGCCGCGAGATAGATCGCGAGCGGCGGCAGCAGCAGCCACGCGCCCGGGCGGTGGGCCAGCAGCGCGCCGACGCCGATCGGCAGCACGCCGAGTGCGACCTGCGTCATCGCGAGCCGCGGCAGCGCCGAATTGCGCGACGCGATCCCGCCGAACACGCCGCCCGCGACCATCACCGACAGCGTACCGAGCTCGACATCCGCGGCTTGCACGCAGCCCATCACGCCGAGGCCGAGCACGAAGCATGCGACGAGCGACACGGGCGCATAGCGCATTGCCCAGTATTCGGCGTGGTCGTCGCCGGCGTCGCGTCGCACCGCGTAGGCACGCGCGACCAAGAGCCGCGCGGCGAGCAGGCCGATGTCGACGATGAGCCACACGAGGCACCAGAGCTGCTGCAGCCGGATCAGCGCGACGGCCGCGACGAAGCCGCTCGCGAGCCCGGATAGCGCCATCGGGCGGACGTCTTCGAACAGGGTAACGAGCATCGACGGGCGCAGCGCGGCCGTCACGCGGTGGTTGCCGGAGGGAGGAGTGGCGAGAACGGAGTGCAGGAGAGATGCCCTGACTGCCATGGTTTTTGACCTCGACACGATGTCGCGATGGCTGGCGGCGCTCGCACGGCACATGGCGGAAGCACCGGCACGCCGGATGCGCACGACATTACCATGAAATACGGGTGGTGCGGGGCGCCCGCACGCATGCACGGGCAGGCCGGCAGCACCGGGCGCAGCGCCGGCCGGTAGTCGTAAACCACGCCCGTGAAAGTCTTGCGCATTCGATGGTGCGAAGGCAGCATCGTTGCGAACGGAACGATATCCGGCACGCTGCGACCGGCCGCCGCAGCCCGGCTGAATCCCGTTATAAGGAATTCAATAAGTATTTCATGCGAGAAATACTATAGGCGATATATCTAAAACAATGCCAGAATGCGCGCCGCTCCGAACGTCGCGACACCCGATCGCCGTCCGAGCCGCATCAGGAGGTTCCCCCAATGAAAAACCACGGCCTGTCACGGCGGGGTTTTCTGAAAGCCAGCGTGCTGGCGGGCGTCGCAGTGTATGTCGCGCCCCTGGGCAGCCGCGCGTTCGCGGCGCTCTTCGAAGAAAAACTCCTCACCCCCGTCAAATGGGATAGCGTCACCGGCATCCCCCAATTCCGCATCGATGGCATCGCGAAGGTCACGGGCGCGAAAGTGTTCGCCCGCGACGTCCGCGCGGCCGACATGCCGCACTGGCCGCAGCAGCAGTCGCACGCGCTGATCCTGCGCGTCACGCAGGCCGACCGCACCTACGAAGGCTTCGACCTGTCGCTGCTCGGCGACGACCTGAAACCGGACCGCGTGGTCACGGCCGACGATCTCGTGCGCGACGGCGTCGCGTTCCCGACGTTCTACGGCGACGACATGCTGTTGCCGGCCGGCAAGACGCCCGCGTATCTCGGCCATGCGGTCGCGATCCTCATCTACCACGACTTCGCGCGCTTCCGCTTCGCGAAGAACGCGCTCAAGTTCCGCGACGACGTGATCCGCTACGGTGCGGTCACGGGCCCGCTCGAGCGCGATCCGTGGGGGACCTTCCGCTACGTGCGCGTGGGCGGCAAGACGGCCTACGACGACGACGTCTATTCGAGCCTGAAGGACGCGCCGATCTTCCCGAGCATGATGCGCAAGCACCTGCCGGTGTGGCCGGACGGCAAGGAGCACGGCAAGCTCGACGAGCAGGGCATGTTCCTGGCGGGGCAGATCGCCAGCGAGCTCGACCATCCGACGGCCGACTGGCTCGTGTTCGACCGCGAGTACAACACGCAGTCGGTCGATACTTCCGCGCTCGAGCCCGACAACGCGAACTGCTGGTACGACGCCGCGACGCAGTCGCTGCACCTCGTCGTGCCGACCCAGTCGCCGCTCGAAGTGGCCGAGAACGCGGCCGCGATGGTCGCGAAATGCCGCTTCCCGGTGAAGAAGCTGTTCGTGCATCCGTGCTACACGGTCGGCTACGGTTCCAAGGATCACTTCAACGTGCCGTTCTACGGGCTCGTCTGCGCGCTGTACGCGGACGGCCGCCCGGTGCGTTTCGCGAACGACCGCTACGAGCAGTTCCAGACGTCGCTGAAGCGTCACGCGTTCAAGATGCATTACCGGATCGCGGTCGACCGCAACACGGGCCTGCTGCAGTCGTTCAAGGGCGATTTCGAGGCGAACGGCGGCGGGCGCTCGAACTTCTCGCCGTCGGTGGCGATGGTCGGCGCGACGGCCGCGCAGTCGATCTACTACTTCCCGAAGAGCGACCTTGCCGCGGTCGCGATCGCGTCGCGCGCGATCGACGCCGGTTCCGCGCGCGGCTACGGCACGCTGCAGAGCATGGCCGCGACCGAGATGGCGGTCGACGAGATCGCCGCGCAGTTGAACATCGACCCGATCGATTTCCGGCTGCGCAACGCGCTGCGTTCGGGGATGAAGAACACGCAGGGCGCGATTCCCGCCGGCGCGCTGCGCGTCGACGAAGTGCTGGAACGCGCGAAGCAGCATCCGCTGTGGACGCGCCGTGTCGCGCGCAAGGCCGAATTCGAGGCGGCGAACCCGGGCAAGCGCTATGGCGTCGGTTTCGCATGCGTGCAGAAGGATTTCGGCACGGGCGCGGAAGCGTCGTTCGCGAAGGTCGAGTTCGACGAGCACGGCAAGGTGTCGTTGCAGCACACGGCGGCCGAGATCGGCACCGGGATGTCGACGTCGCAGGCCGTCGCGGTCGCGAAATGGCTCGGCCGTCCGGCGACCGAAGTGCGCGTTGCAGTAACCGAGTGGCCGGACCTGCCGGTCGAGACGAGCGGCGATCCGTACCTGATGTCGCAGGCCGACCAGGATCGCTTGAGCGCGAACCCGCGCTGGTCGCCGAACTATGCGTCGCCGTCGAGCGCGACGAATTCGGCGTATTACTTCACGCACAGCACGCGCGAAGCCGCGCGCGCCGTGTTCCGCTACGGGCTGTGGCCGGCCGCGATGTCGATCTGGACGCGCGGCCTCGGCGGCGGCCAGGCCGCGCCGTACACGATCCGCATCGAGGACGCGCGCTGGGTCGACGGCAAGCTGACCGCCGACGGCCTCGAGCCGCTGACGTTCGAACAGCTCGCGAAGCAGGCGCATGCACTCGGCCTGCCGACCGGCGCCGTCGTGCACGTGTTCAACCGCTGGCAATGGACCGACGCCGAGTTCGACGTGGGCGGCACGGTCGAACGCATGCCGATCGACGGGCTGTCGTTGCGCGTCGGCGCGCCGAAGACGGGCGACGACAACGGCCCGGTGCCGGGCACCGCCGCGCCGGCCGGCGCGACCGCGATGCGCGGCACGCTGCCGCCGACCGCGAACGGCTACCGCGTGCTGGACCGCAAGCGCGTGTTCATCCCGCCGACGAGCCGCAACAACGCGGCCGTCACGTACTACACGGCGGTCGGCACGCTCGTCGAGCTGGCCGTGCACGAAGCGACCGGCAAGGTCGAACTGATCACGCACCACTCGATCATGGAGTGCGGCAACCAGATCTCGCCGCAGCTCGTGTCGGGCCAGCTTCAGGGCGGCCTCGCGATGGGCATCGGCCATGCGTTGCATGAATACCTGCCGCTCTACGAGGACGGCCCCGGCAACGGCACGTGGAACTTCAACCGCTACCAGCTGCCGCGCGCATCCGACGTCGCCGTGTGGTCGCAGACGGGCGACGTGCTGCCGCCGCTGTCCGAGACCGATCCGCCGAAGGGTGTCGCCGAAGTGGTGATGATTCCCGTCGTCGGCGCGATCGTGAACGGCATCGCGCACGCGATCGGCCATCGTTTCACCGACCTGCCGGTGACCCCGCAAAAGATTCAGGAGGTGCTCGCATGACGACCGCCCAAACCGCCGCGTCGGCCGCGAGCGCCAGCGCGGCCGCAACCGGCGCTTCCGCGCCGACCGTGGCTTCCGCCGCCCCGGCCTCGACCCCGGCTGCTGCGCCGGCCGCCGTCGAGCGTCCGCTCGTCCGGTTCCAGCAGAAACCGCTGTCGGTCAATATCAACGGCAAGTCCGTCGGACCGATGCAGGTGCTCGAAGGGCTGATGATGATCGAGTTCCTGCACGAGTACGCCGGCCTCACCGGTTCGCGGCTCGGCTGCGGGCAGGGCATCTGCCACGCCTGCGTCGTGATCGTCGACAAGCCGGACGGCACGAGCGAGGAAATGCGCACCTGCATTACCGGCGCGCACTTCTTCCACGGCCGTTCGATCCGCACGATCGAAGGCCACGCGAAGCGCAACGACGCGGGCGAAGTGGTCGAGCTGTCGCCGATCCAGCAGAAGTTCCTCGAGCACTTCAGCTTCCAGTGCGGCTACTGCACGCCGGGTTTCGTCAATGCGGCGACCGTGCTGATCGAGCGGCTGAAGCGCCAGCCGGTCGCGAAGGCCGACGTCGAACGCACGATCACCGAGGCGCTCGACGCGCACATCTGCCGCTGCACGGGCTACGTCCGCTACTACGAAGCCGTGAAGGACGTGGTGCTGACGACGCCGGGACTCGTGAAGGACGCCGCATGAAACGCACATTCGCCCATCGTGTCGCGCGGGCCGCGGGCTTCCCCGCGCTCGCGGCCGCCTGCGCGCTGCTGCTCGCCGCCTGCGGCGGCCATGACGCGCCGGCCTCGACCGCGGCTTCCGGCGCGCCCGGGGCCGACCCGGTCGCGCGCGGCCGCTACCTCGTCAAGGCTGCCGACTGCGCGGCGTGCCACAGCGCGAAGGACGGCGCGCCGTTCGCCGGCGGCGCGAAGCTCGATTCGCCGTACGGCACGTTCTACGGCTCGAACATCACGCCCGACAAGGATCACGGGATTGGCAACTGGAGCGCGGACGACTTCTACGCCGCGCTGCACGACGGCAAGGCGCCGGCCAAGCGCCTGTATCCGTCGATGCCGTACACGTCGTACCGGCAGCTCACGCGTGCCGACACCGACGCGATGTACGCGTACCTGATGACGGTCAAGCCCGTCGCGCAGGAAAACCGCGCGCACGAGCTGAAGTTCCCGTACAACCTGCGCTTCGGGATGTTCTTCTGGGACATGGTGTTCCTGAAGGACAGCCTGCCCGACGCGTCGACCGGCCAGTCCGCCGACTGGCAGCGCGGCCGCTATCTCGCGAACGCGCTCGGCCACTGCGCGGAATGCCACACGCCGCGCACGTTTACAGGCCAGCTCGACAGCGCGAAGCCGCTCGCGGGCGCCGCGCTCGGCCGCGTGGCCGCGCCGGACATCACGCCGGCGGGCCTTGCCGCGCGCGGCTGGACGGGCACCGACCTGCAGACGTTCTTCGGCGTCGGCATCGCGCCGCAAGGCTCGGCGTTCGGCGAGATGTATCCGGTCGTGCACCTGAGCACGCAGACCATGACGAAGGACGACCTGCGCGCGTTGTCCGTGTACCTGGTCGGCGACACGCCGCCCGTGCCGCAGCCCGTGAAGCCGGTGTCGGCCGACGCCGCGCAGCTCGCGGCCGGCCGCTCGGTGTATCTCGCGGTCTGCGCGGGCTGTCACGGCTTCAATGGCGAAGGCAAGCCGCACGTGGCGGTGCCGATGAACGGCAATTCGACGGTGCGCCAGGGCGACCCGCGCAACCTGCTGGTCGCGATGCTCGACGGCATCGAAGAGCAGAAGTTTGCCGGCTTCGAGAACCTGCAGCCGATGCCGGGCTTCGCGCACACGCTGAGCGACGATGAGCTCGCGCAGCTCGCGAACTACCTGCGCGCGACGTGGGGCGGCCAGCCCGCAAGCGTCACGCCGGCCGACGTGAAGGCCATGCGTTAAGCCGTGCCGCAGGGCGGCGCGTCGCGCGCGATGCGGCCGGTTTCCGGCGCTCGCGCACGATGCGTCGCCCGACCCCGTGGCGGCTCAGTAGCCGCCGCCACCTCCGCCACCTCCGCCGCCACCGCCACCTCCGCTGCCTCCCGAGCCGCCGCCGTACCGGCTCATGCCCGGTCCTTGCGAAGTGCCGCTGCCCGACGACGTACATCCCGCCGACAGCACAAGCACCAGCGCCGCGATCAGCGCCGCGGCCAACGTTGCCGATTTCATTTCAATCTCCTTGCAGCGCGCAGGCCGCAGGAAAGGTCGGTTCGCGTGTGAACCGCGCGTCTGCGCGATGACGAAACGTTTCGGGCGAGCCGGTTATTCCATGCTTTTTGCGTATCGTCGCGCGCGATGGTGCCGGATCGGATGCGCAGCGGGGCGGCTTGGTACACTTCGGCACGCCGCCATTCCGATTACAAAAAACATGAGTGCTACCCTCGAGCGCCCGCCGGGCAAATCGTCGCGTCCGTCCGCCCCTGTCGTGCTCGGCTGCGTGTCGTTCGCCATCGGCGGCCCGCTGGTCGCGGCGCTCGTCTGGCCGGGCGTGATGCTGATCGCATGGTCGTTGATCGACGGCCCGTCATGGGATGTCCTGAAAGTCAGCGCCGGCATGGTGCCGCTGATCTTCTTCGCGTCGTTCGTGTTCGGCTATTTCCTGCCCGCGACGGTGGCGGGCGGCATCATGGGGGCGATCGGCACGCGCATCCGGCGGCGCTGGTTCGTGCTGCTGGGGATGGTCGTGGGTGGCGGTGCGATGACCGGTTACGTGCTGCTCTGCGCGTATCTGATGAATGCCGACAAAGTCGGCGACATCAACGCGATCGCCACGCTCGATGCGATCGTGACGTCGGCCGTGATGTCGCACTGGCTGCATCGGCGGCTCGAACGCCGGCATGGAGTGCGACGCGGTGCGCCATCGGGCGCCTGACCGATGACGCGCATGAACCCGGCGAGCCGAACCGCACCGCACGGCCGCGATTGCGGCCAGCGGCCTGCCATGCTTTTCTTTGCGCGGATGCCGCCGTCGCGGCGGCATCCGGTCAACGATAGACGAGATCGGCGCGGCGGTTCTGCGCCCACGAATCCTCGTCGTGGCCCAGTGCGACCGGCTTTTCCTTGCCGAGGCTGACCGCCTCGAGTTGCGTGGCCTGTACGCCGAGCGTTTCGAGCGCGCCCAACACGGCTTGCGAACGGCGTTGGCCCAGCGCGAGGTTGTATTCGGACGTCCCGCGTTCGTCGGTGTTGCCCTGGATCAGCACGCGCCGCGCCGGATGGCTGCGCAGGTAGTCGGCGTGCGCCTGCAGCAGCGACTGGAATTCGGGCTTCACGGTGTACTGGTCGAAATCGAAGTAGATGCTGCGCTTCGCGAGCGGGCTGTTCGGATTGTTGAGATCGTCGGCCGTCACCGTTGCGACGGCTTCGCTCGAGGGCGTCGGCGCCATGCCGGCGTTCTCGGGTGTTTTCGCCGCGTGGTGGCAACCGGCCAGCAGTGCGAGGGTTGCCAGGACCGCAAATCGGCTCGTTTTGGTCATCGTTCGTCTCCAGCGGTTGACTGCGTTGAAAGCGTGGTGCGTGCCATCTGCACGTACGTATCCGGTCGCAACGGCGCGAAAGTACCGGCTCCATCGGCGTGATGCATGTTCGTAAGCCGGTGGTGCGCCATATGAAAGATTGTTGCGATTGGAACGCCGAATCACGGCGTCGCTGCAAATAGATTAGGAAAAATGTCACAGCGTGACCAGTTTCTCCGCATTTTTTGCGCCGACGCGACAGTCCGGGACGCATTCTTGCTCGGGCTGGCGGCGCGCGATGCACGATGTCACAGCGAACAGGCCGCGCACGGGCGCGGCCTGTTCAGCGTGGGTTGCGACGATCAAGCGACGCTTGGAATGCGTATCGTACTCAGTCGGCGGAGCGGTAAAGCAGTGAAACGCTGCGTCGTCAGAACTTGTGCCGCAGCCCCAGGGCGACGACGACCTGGTTGTTGTTCGCCGAAGGCGTGAGCGTCCAGACTGTCGCGTTGAATGCGGGATTGCCGTTGCCACCGCTTACGCTCTGGTAGACGCCTTCGAGATACGCGTCCGTGCGCTTCGACAGCGCGTAGTCGGCCTGTGCGACGAACTGGTTCCATTTCGGGCGCGTCTGGCCCGTGCTCGTGTCGAAGCGGCCCATCGTGTACGTGTACGCGGCCGCGAGGCTCAAGGCGCGTGTGACGAAGAAGCGCCCGTCGACCGTGAAGTTGTCGAACACCAGCGATTCGCCCTTCAGCGGTGCGATGTTGCCGCCCTGGAGCACGCCCGTCACTCCGTCGGTGGTCGAGTGCGACCAGGCGGCGCCGACCGAATGCGGCCCGAACGCATAACGGCCGGCCGTGGCCCAGATCTGCTGGTTGCCGCCCGTGATCGTCGCCGAGCCGTCGACCGTGTTCAGCGCGCCGTCAGGATTCGGCGAATTGCGGTCGCGGCTGATCTTCAGGTAGCCGGCGCCGAGCTTCAGCGGCCCGTTCGCATACGACAGCCCCGCGCTCCACGCCGCGTTGTTGGCGAACTGGCCGGCCGCGTTCGAGAAACCGAACATCGCGCCGAACGTCAGCCCGCGGTACGTCGGGCTCGTGTATTTCACCGCGTTGTTGATGCGGAGGTTGCGGTTCGAATCGTCGTTGTCGTACGGATGGACCGCGAGGTTGCCGCCCCAGCCGGGGCCGGCCGCGCCGAGCGGCGTCACGAAATCGAGGATCAGGTCGTACTGGCGGCCGAACGTGAGCGTGCCGGTCGTCTTCGAACTCACGCCGATCCATGCCTGGCGGCCAAACAGGTCGACGCCTTTCTGCGACAGCTTGCCGGTGGTGCCCGAGAAACCGTTCTCGAGCGTGAAGACCGCGGCCATCCCGCCACCGAGGTCCTCGCGGCCGCGCAGCCCCCAGCGCGCCGCGTTCAGTGCGCCGCTCGTCATCGCGACACTGCCGCTGCCCGGTGAACCGGCGCCGTGCGTGCGCTGGTTGGTCGCGTAGGTGATCGACGTGTCGATCAGGCCGTACAGCGTCACGCTGCTCTGCGCGTGCGCGATGCCTGGGGCGAAGCCGGTCAGGCATGTGGCAATGACGGCCCCCGCGACTCGAGCGCTGGCGTGCTTGTTAAACTGGTAGGAATGCATAGGAATTTTTATCGTTTTCCCGGCCCGGTGGCCGGCGGGTCGCGCCGGCGCGCTGGCCGACGGATCGAGCGGCCATTATTGGAGATCGTGCGGCGGTCGATTAAGGCGTTGCACAGGAAAGGTTCTCTGCGGAATCGAGCAGAATCGCGGCGCGTCGGGAGCGGGGAGCGAGTGATGCAGGAGGGCGTGCGTCCCGGCGTCGGCGAAGCGTTTCGGTTTCAGTGTGACGCCGCTGCATTTCATCGGGTTCGACCGTTTCGATCCGTACGGGCGCCGTGGCTTTCGCCTTGGCAATGAGTATGGATCGACGGCACGGCCGGAGGCAACGGGAAAATTTACCGCGTGAGCGGCGCCGGGCGTCTGCACACGCATTTTCCGAACGCGACCTGTGGCTACCGGCTGCGAATTCAACCGGTCATTCGACATCGCTGCCCCGATCGATGACAATCCGCTGTCACAGCGCCCACGAGCGCGAAGCTGCCCGAGCGAGAGAGCCCTCAATGACTGGAATATCCATCAGGTCCGCCGATATGGACGATGCGCAGACGATCGCCGATTTTCACGTAAAGGTCTGGAGGCATACCTATCGGGATCTCGCACCGGCGGAAGCGCATGCCGTCCTCGACGAACACTATCGCGGCAAAAAATGGCAGGAAAAGCTGTCGTCGAACGATGACAGCCAGCTTGTACTCATTGCCGAGATCGACAACAGGATCGTCGGAATCGGGGCGGCTGGCGCGCCGTCGGAATCGATATTCGACGGCCGTGGCGAGATCAAATTCCTGTATGTCGATCCCGAATTCAAGCGTCGCGGCATCGGCCGCAAGCTGCTTGCACAACTCGCGACGCATTTGCGAACGTTGCGGTATCAGGGCGCCGCGTTGAGTGTCGTCAAGGGAAACGAGTCTGCGATCGCATTTTATGAGGCGCTGCACGGTCGGGTTGCAGGCGAGTACATCGATCCGGGGCCGATCTGGCGGTCGCAAAACATCGTCATGGTGTGGGACGAACTTGCGAGTCTCGTTTCCTGAGAAAACGCCGCTGCCACATCACGCAAGGCATGCGCGCAGCCACGACGTGAATGCGGTCACGAGTGGCGTTTCGGTCAGCTCATGACGCGTGACGAGATAGTACGCATGACGTGAAGGTACCGTTGCGCTGAACGGCCGCACGAGCGTGCCGTCGATCAGGTCGTCGCGCACGGACAGGCTGTCGCCGAGCGCAACGCCTTGCCCGTGCACCGCGGCTTCGACGCCGATGTGCGCGTTGCCGATTTCGAGGATGCGGATGCCCGGCAACTTGTCGGCATTCGCTTCCGCCAGCCAGCGCATCCACGAGCCCGCATGCTCGCAGAACAGCGTGCGTCCCGCGAGATCCTGCACCTTGCGGATCGCATCGGGCCCGTTCATCAACGCCGGGCTCACGACCGGGAACAGCGCCGGATGCTCGAGCAACTCGACGTGCCGGTTGCGCCAGTTGCCTTCCCCGTAGCGAATGCAGACGTCGACGTCCGGCGAATAGATCTCGCGATCGTCGTTCGACGGAATCACTTTCAGGTGAATACCCGGATAGCGCTCGAGAAAATCGCCGATATGCCGGGCGAGCCAGCGCGACGTCAGCGACAGCGGCGTCGACACGACGAGATCGCCGACGGCGACCGGCGAATCGAGCCTGACGGTGGCGTTCGCGATCATGTCGAACGCGGTGCCGACCGGTTCCAGCAGGGCCTCGCCTTCGGGCGTGAGCTTCACGCGGGCCTTTGATCGGACGAAAAGCGCGATACCGAGCGTGCTTTCGAGAATGCGGATCTGGTGGCTGACTGCGCTCGCGGTCACGTGCAGTTCGTCAGCGGCGGCAGACACGCTGCCGCGCCGGGCGGCGGCTTCGAATGCGCGTAGCGGGTTCAGCGGTGGCAGGCGGTTGCGCATCGGAGGCGACGGTGCTGAGAAAAATTTCATTTAAGCGGATTCAATTTCTCGCTACAACAAAAAAAATTGAATGCCTACAGTGGGGGCAATCCAACCGAGTCGAGGTCGACCGCAATGAGCCTTACCGAACCGATCGAACGCCTGTGGGGCGGCCGCTTCCAGTCGAAACCGTCCGACGCGCTCCTGAACCTGTCCCGCTCCGATCCGAGTTTCTTCCGCCTCGTGCCGTACGATCTGGCCGGTTCCCGCGCGCATGCACGCGAATTGAATCGTGCCGGCATCGTGAACGACGACGAACTCGCGCAACTGCTGGCCGCGATGGACGGCATCGCGCGCGACTACGCGGCCGGCGCGATCGCGCCGTCGCTCGCCGACGAGGACGTGCACACCTTCCTCGAGCGCGTGCTCACGCAGCGGCTGCCGGCGCTCGGCGGCAAGCTGCGCGCCGGGCGCTCGCGCAACGATCAGGCGGCGAACGACCTGCGCCTGTACCTGCGCGACAAGGCGCGCCAGCTCGTGCGCGCCGTGCTCGACCTGCAGGACGCGCTGGTCGGCCAGGCGAGCCGGCACGTGGACACGGTGACCGCCGGATTCACCCACCTGCAGCCCGCGCAGCCGATCGTGTTCGGCCATCAGTTGCTCGCGCACGCGCAGTCGCTGTATCGCGACGCCGACCGTCTGGTCGACTGGGACCGCCGCACCGCGCGCTCGCCGCTCGGCGCGGCCGCGCTCGCCGGTTCGGCGATCTGCGTGCGGCCCGAGCTGTCCGCGCAGGAGCTCGGTTACGACGCGCCGTGCGAGAACTCGATCGACGCCGTGGCCGCACGCGATCACGTTGCCGAATTCACGTTCGTCACGAGCATGCTGGCCGTGAACCTGTCCCGCCTGTCGGAAGAAGTAATCCTGTGGACGTCGCGGCAATTCCGCTGGGTGGAACTCGACGACGGCTATGCGACGGGCAGCTCGATCATGCCGCAGAAGAAGAATCCGGACATCGCGGAACTCACGCGCGGCAAGGCCGGGCGCCTGATCGGCAACCTGACGGGCCTGCTCGCGACGCTGAAGTCGCTGCCGCTCGCATACAACCGCGATCTCGCGGAAGATAAGATCGCCGCGTTCGATGCGATCGACACGCTCGAACTCGTGCTGCCCGCGATGGCGGGGATGATCCGCACGATGCGCGTGAATGTCGACGAGATGCGTCGCCAGGCGCCGCTCGGCTTCACGCTCGCGACCGAGGTCGCGGACTGGCTCGCGCTGACGGGCGTGCCGTTCAGCGAAGCGCACGAGATCACCGGCGCGCTCGTGCGCGCGTGCGAGCGGGACGGTATCGAGCTGGCCGACGCGAGCGCGGAACAGCTGCAGGCCGTCGACACGCGCCTCGCGCCGGCGGTGCGCGCGCATCTGACGCTCGACGCGGCCGTCGCCGCCCGCGGCGGTGCGGGCGGCACGTCGCCCGCGCGCGTGCGCGAGCAGATCGGCCGCCTGAGCGACGCGATCGAACGCCAGGCTGCGTGGGCGGCCGACTACCGGGGGCCGTCATGCTGAGCGCATCCGATTCGCACCGTCTCGACGGCGCACCCGGGCCGGCCAGCGCCGCGGCAGACGATACCGCCGGCCTCGTGCGCGTGCGCCGGCGCTACTGGGGCCGCTATGTCGCGTCGATCGCGATCATTGCCGCGATCGCCTATGTGGCCGCCGCGTTCGCACGCGGACAGATCGAATGGCGCGTCGTCGGCCAGTTCCTGACCGCGCACTCGATCCTGACCGGGCTCGGCAACACGATCGTGATGACCGTCCTCGCGATGACGCTCGGTGTCGTGCTCGGCGTCGTCACCGCGGTGATGCGGCTGTCGTCGAACCCGGTGCTCGGCGCGATGGCACAGGGCTACATCTGGCTGTTCCGCGGTACGCCGGTGATCCTGCAGCTGCTGCTGTGGTTCAACCTCGCGCTGGTGTTTCCGACGCTCGGCATCCCGGGTATCGCCGAATTCCGGACCGTCGACGTGATGACGCCGTTCCTCGCGGCGGTGCTCGGACTCGGCATCAACCAGGGCGCGTATACGTCGGAAGTCGTGCGCGCGGGGCTGCTGTCGGTCGACACCGGCCAGTACGAGGCCGCGAAATCGATCGGCATGGCGCGCCTGCAGGCGCTGCGCCGGATCATCCTGCCGCAGGCGATGCGCGTGATCGTGCCGCCGATCGGCAACGAACTGATCGGCATGGTCAAGCTGACGTCGCTCGCGAGCGTCGTTCAGTACGCGGAGATGCTGCACAACGCGCAGAACATCTACTACGCGAACGCCCGCGTGATCGAGTTGCTGATCGTCGCCGGCATCTGGTATCTCGCGATCGTCACCGTGCTGTCGCTCGCGCAGGCGCGCGTCGAACGGCGCTTCGCGCGCGGCGCAGGCCGGGCGGCGGGCCGCAAATGAACGACACGACCCTCAACCTTCGGGAGAACGTCATGACGAACGCGGTCGTTCGCGCGGTCGACGTGCGCAAGTCGTACGGCGATTTCCAGGCGCTGCATGGCATCACGCTCGACGTCACGCAGGGCGAAGTGCTGTGCATCATCGGGCCGTCGGGCTCGGGCAAGAGCACGTTCCTGCGCTGCATCAACCAGCTCGAGACGATCAGCGCCGGCGCGCTGTGGGTCAACGGCGAACTGGCCGGCTACCGGCGCGCCGGCAACCGGCTCCACGAACTGTCGGAGCGCCAGGTCGCGCGCCAGCGACTGGCGACGAGCATGGTGTTCCAGCGCTTCAACCTGTTTCCGCACAAGACCGCGCTCGAGAACGTGATCGAAGGCCCCGTGCAGGTGCTCAAGCGCCGCCGCGTGCAAGCGGAGGAGGACGCGCGCGCGCTGCTCGCGCGCGTCGGGCTCGCGCACAAGTGCGACGCGTTTCCGGTCGAGCTGTCGGGCGGCCAGCAGCAGCGCGTCGCGATCGCGCGGGCGCTCGCGATGCAGCCGCAACTGATCCTGTTCGACGAGCCGACATCGGCGCTTGACCCGGAACTCGTCGGTGAAGTGCTGGCCGTGATGCGCGATCTCGCGAAGAGCGGGATGACGATGATCGTCGTCACGCATGAACTCGGGTTCGCGCGCGAGGTGGCCGACCGCGTCGTGTTCATGGACGGCGGCCGGATCGTCGAGAGCGGGCCGCCCGACCAGGTGCTGTCCGCGCCGACGCACGCGCGCACGCGCGACTTCATCTCCGCCGTGATTGCTTGAACGGGCCGGGCGCCCCGACCCGCAGCGCCCGATCGATCGAGCCGTCAACGAGACCGGCGCAGCACCCCATTACTCCACCACGACAAGGCGACATCCCTTGACTGCTCCTCTCCCTAAAGGAAGAAGATTCCCACTTCGCAGAATGCAACCCGACATCATCTCAAAGAGACATGGGACTTACACTTTCTCCATGGGCTGACACCGCCAGCCCGGCGGCCAACACATTGCACGCAGCGTTGATATCGCGGTCGTGGATCGCCCCGCATTCAGGGCAGTCCCATGCACGGACATTCAACGGCATCCTGGCGACGGTATGCCCGCAGTCACTGCATCGTTTGCTGGAGGGATACCAGCGGTCGATGCCGATCAGCTTGCGCCCATACCACTGCGCTTTGTACTCAAGTTGTCGAATGAACTCCGACCAGCTTGCGTCGCCGATCGACTTCGCGAGCTTTCGATTCTTCTGCATGTGGCTGACGGACAGGCTTTCGATGGCGATCACTTGGTTTTCGTTGATCAACCGGGTCGACAGTTTGTGCAGGAAGTCCCTGCGGGCATCTGCCGTCCTGGCATGCATGCGTGCGACCTTGAGCCTGGCCTTCCGACGATTGGCCGAGCCCTTTTGCTTCTTCGCCAGCCGCCGTTGCAACTTGGCGAGCTTCGCCTCGTTCTTGCGGAACGTATTCGGCGCGGCAATCTTCTCGCCAGTCGAAAGAATGGCGAAATGTGTCAACCCGAGATCGATGCCGATCTTTCCGTCGGCGACCGGGCGTGCGTTCACGACGTCGTCGCACAGCATCGATACGTGGTATCGGCCGGCTGGGTCTTTCGACACCGTGACGGTTGTCACCTTCGCAAATTTCGGGATCGTGCGCGCCCAGCGGATCGCCAGCGGCTCAGCCATCTTTGCCAGCTTGAGGGTCACGCCGTCCCACTTGAAAGCGCTCGCGGTGTATTCGGCCGACTGCGGGCCATCCTTGCGCCTGAAGTTCGGGTACTTCGCCCGCTTCGCAAAGAAGTTGGCGAACGCACTTTGCAAATGGCATAGCGCCTGCTGCACCCGCACCGAACTGACTTCGTTCAGCCACGCGTACCCGTCAGTCTTCTTGAGCGCCGTCAACGCCGCGGAGGTCTCGTGATACCCCATGCGTTCCTGCCGCTGATGCCACGCCTCCGTGCGTTGGCGCAGCATTTGGTTATATACAAAGCGCGCACATCCAAACGTCCAGGCAAGCATCACAGCCTGCTCGGGCGTCGGGTAGAACCGGAATCGGTAGGCACGTTTGACATCCATGCCTCGCACCCTACCATCGGCACGTACGTGGCCGTCAACAGGAGCACGGAAGCAACGTCAAAACCGTCTCCTTTCCTCTCCGGCCTGAAGGCCGGGGTTTCTCGGAGACACTGATGAAAGCATCCGTCCTGACCCGCACGCTGGCCGCTGTCGCATTCGGCGCACTCGCGCTTCATGCATCGTTTGCCGTCGCACAATCCGCGAGCGCGAAACGCACGCTGAACGTCGCGATCGTGCCGAACTATCCGCCGTTCGAATACAAGGACCCGGCGACCGACAAGCTCGCGGGCTTCGACGTCGATCTCGGCGAGGCGCTCGCCGCGAAGATGGGCGCGAAACTGAACTGGGTCGAAACGAGCTTCGACCAGATGATGAGTGCGGTCGCGACGCAACGCGTCGACATGATCCTGTCCGGCATGACCGACCTGCCGACGCGCCGCGATGCGGTGACGTTCGTCGACTACATCGAGACAGGCCCGCAGTTCTACACGCTGAAGGCGCGCGCCGGCGAGTTCGCGCAGATGGGCGCGCTGTGCGGCAAGCGCGTCGGGTCGAGCCGACGCACGTCGTTCCCGGACAACACGACCGCGTGGAGCGCGGAGAATTGCGTGAAGGCCGGCAAGCCGGCGATCGTCGTGGTCGGCACCGACGGCTCGTCGGACGCGCGGATGCAGTTGCGCCAGAACCGTATCGACGCGGCGGTGCAGGGCGGCGAGACGCTGCCGTACCAGAACACCCTCGAGCAGAACGCGTATGCGCCGGTCGGCAAGCCGTTCCTGTCGCAATACACGGGGATCGGCGTCGCGAAGAGCAACACCGCGCTGAGCAGCGCGCTGACGACGGCGCTCAACCAGATGATCGCCGACGGCTCGTATCACAAGATTCTCGCGAAATGGGGGCTGCAGGAGCACGCGGTGGCGAAGGCGATGGTCAACGGCACGCACTGAGCGCGCGATGGCGGATCTCGCTCCCCGCTGGCCGGACGCGAAGCGCGCGTGCGTCGCGCTCGCGTTCGATCTCGACGGCCCGACCGGCGACGCGATGCTGAACGGGTCGATCTGGCGCAACCCCGCGTATTTCACGCTCGGCAGCTACGGGCCGTGGCGCGCGCTCGGCCGGTTGCTCGACATGCTCGCAGCGTTCGACCTGCCGGCGACGTTCTTCGTGCCCGCATGGGTCGCGCAGACCTGGCCCGCGCAATGCGCGGCGATTGTCGAGCGCGGCCACGAGATCGGCTATCACGGCTACCGGCACGAAGCGTTCTGGACGCTCGAGCCCGACCGGCAGCGCGAGATCATGGCGCAGTCGGCCGATGTCTTCGCGCGCATGCTCGGCGTGCGGCCGGTCGGGTTCCGCACGCCGTCCGGCGACTGGAGCGAGGCGACGGTGGCCGTGCTGCGCGAAGCGGGCGTGCGCTATTCGAGCTCGATGCGCGGCGACGACCGGCCCTACCTGCTGCGCGGCGAGGACGGCGAGCCGCCGCTTGTCGAGATTCCCGGCCGCTGGGAGACCGACGACTACGCGTCGCTCGCGTATCACCGCAACCCCGACTACCCGGCCGGGCTCGACCGGATTGCCGGTTACGACGCGACGCTCGACAACTGGACGCGCGAATTCGACGGCGTATACCGCGAAGGGTTGTGCCTGACGACGCTGCTGCATCCGAAGGTCTGCGGCAAGCCGGGGCGCATCGCGCTGCTCGAGGCGTGGCTCGGTCACATGTGCGCGCAGGATGGCGTATGGTTCGCCCGCTGCCGCGAAGTGGCCGACTGGTGGCTCGCGCAGGCCATGCGAGACGCGGAATCAACGCAACGGAGCAGCATGTGAAGACAACTCCTTCATGGCCAGGCGGTGCGCGATACGCGGTCGCGATCACGGTCGACTTCAACGACATTCATGGCATCCAGACGCGCGAGCCGCGCATCGTCGGCCGCGAGAAGTCGCTATCGGTGTGGCGTTACGGCGCGACGCGCGGCGTCGATCGGCTGCTTGCGGCATTCGACGCATTCGGCGTGCCGACGAGCTGGTTCGTGCCCGGCGTCGTCGCCGAAACACATGGGGCCGCGGTGCGCACGATTGCGGCGGCCGGCCACGAGTTGGGCGTGAGCGGCTATCGCTGCGAGGACTTCGATGCGTTGCCGCTCGCCGCGCAGGTCGACGCGTGCCGCGCCGGGCGCGCGGCGCTCGCGGATGCGATCGGCCGCGACGTGGAAGGCTTTCGCTCGTTCACCGGCAACTGGGCCGACGGTTTCGCGGATTGTCTCGTCGCGGAAGGCTTCACGTGGTCGTCATCGTGGCGCGGTGATGATCTGCCGTACGTGCATCCGCGCGGTGACGTCGGTGCGAACGGCGCGCGGCTCGTCGAACTGCCGCTGCACGATGAACTCGACGACGAACCGTACTTCGCGTTCAACCTGTCGCCGCCCGTGCCGGCCGGCCAGCCGCGCATCGCGGCGTACCGCGACGTGCTCGACAACTGGCGGCGCGACGTCGACGGGTTTCGACGCTTCGGGCTGTGCTGCGTGCTGCGCCTGCATCCCGAGATCATCGGCACGGCAGGGCGGATCGATCTGCTGCGCGCGTTGCTCGCGCACCTGCGCGGCACGGGCGACGCGTGGTTCGCGACGGGGCGCGACATCGCGCACTGGTGGCGTGCGCAGGCACCCGTCAATGCCCCGGGCCATCCGGTCGACGTGTTCGCGCGCTGCGTGGCGGAGGAGTCGGCGCGATGACGATGGATACGGAAGCGCGCGCAACGCGGCTCGCGGCGTTCGTCGCGCGGACGCCCGCCGACGCATTGCCGGACGACGTCGTTGCGAAGGCCAAGCGTCATGTGCTCGACACGTTCGGTGCCGCGCTGGCGGGCGTGTCGGCCGTCGAGACGCGCAGTGCCCGTGCGCTGACGGGCGCCGTCTCGCATGGCGGCGCATCGCTATGGGGCACGCGACGGACCGCCGGTGCGCGCGATGCGGCGTTCGTCAACGGAATCGCCGCGCACGCGCTCGAGCTCGACGATTCCGGCGGCTGCGATCATTCGGGCGCGGTCGTGCTGCCGGCCGTGCTCGCCGCGCTGTCGTGCGCGGGCCATCCCGTGACGGGCCGCGAATGCGTGGCGGCGATCGGGCTCGGCTACGACGTCGGCCGGCGCGTGCTCGAGGCGGCAGGCGGCTACTCGGTTCACAACGGTGCGGGCTGGCATTCGACGCTCAGTTGCGGCGTGTTCGGTGCGGCGGCCGCGAGCGCACGCGTGCTCGGGCTCGACGCCACGCGCACGCGCGACGCGCTGGGCCATGCGGCGAGTTTCGCGGGCGGCCTGTGGGGCTTCATCCACGACGGATCGCAGACCAAGCGGTTGCACGCCGGGCGCGCGGCGGAAGGCGGCGTGCTCGCGGCGCTGCTTGCGCGAGAAGGCGTGAGCGGCCCCGCCCGCGTGTTCGACGACGTGTGGGGCGGCTTTTTCAACACATTCGCCGCGCAATCGCATGCGTCCGACGCATTGACCGACGGCCTCGGCGCGCATTGGAAGCTGATGCGCTGCTCGATCAAGCCGCACGCATCGTGCCGCAGCGCACATGCGGCCGTCGATGCGGCGCTGCAGCTCGCGGACGGTCGCACTTTCGAGGCCGGCGAGATCGAGCGGGTGGTCGTGCGCGCGAGCGCGTTCGTTGCCCGGATGTGCGGCGGTCGGGACCTGTCGACGCTGTCGTCCGCGCAGATGAGCCTGCCGTACGCGGTTGCGGCGGCGCTCGCGTTCGGCGACACGGGGATCGGCGTTTATCGCGCGGAGCGGCGCACCGATCCGCGCGTGACCGCGCTGCTCGCGCGCATCGCGGTCGACGTCGATCCGGCGCTCGGCGATCTCGACGAGCCGACGGTGATCCTGCATCGCGCGGATGGCGGGCGGGAATCGCGTCACGTGCCGATCGCGCTCGGCGATCCGCGCAATCCGCTGTCGGACGCGGCGCTGTTGGCGAAATATCGTGCGCTGGCGGGCATGGCGCTCGATAGTGCGCATGTCGATGCGCTGAGCGACGTGTGCCTGTCGCTGGACCGACAAGCGGACGCGCGCGTGCTGAACGAACGGCTCGCAGGTGATGCCGAAAGTCGCTCGATAGAGGTCGAAGGGCAGGCGCCCGCGCGATCGAATTCCAAATTTGTCTAGTCATCCTTGCGATCGAGTCACACAGATTGCACCAAATTCGTGCCTGAATTCCCCGCAACGATGCGCGCCGGAAGCCCGTTATTAGGGGATTTCCCGCGTTTACCCGGTTTTTTTTGATCAACGCTTGTCGCTCCATTTTTCTTCTTGCATGCTTGTATAGACAAATTCCTGAGGCCGCTTGCATGACCGAAGGGATGACGAACTTCAACGCAAGGAGAAATCTCGTGAACGGCAAGCGCATGAATTGGGCTATCAGGACGATCGGCGTCATCGCGGCGGCTGCGGCAACGCTCGCCGCGCCGGTGCAGGCGAAGGAATGGAAGACGGTGACGGTGGCGCTCGAAGGCGGTTACGCGCCGTGGAACCTCACGCTGCCGGGCGGCAAGCTCGGCGGCTTCGAACCGGAACTGCTCGCGAATGTATGCGACCGGATCAAGGTGCAGTGCAACATGGTCGCGCAGGACTGGGACGGGATGATTCCTGGCCTGCAGGCCGGCAAGTTCGATGTCCTGATGGATGCGATCTCGATCACGCCGGAGCGCGAGAAGATCCTGCTGTTCTCGCGCCCGTATGCGGCCACGCCCGCGACGTTCGCCGTTACCGATACGAAGATCCTGCCCAAGGCCGGGTCCGGTGCGCCGATGGTCAAGTTGACCGGCGACGCGAACGCCGACAAGCCGACCGTCGACACGCTGCGCAAGCAGTTGAAGGGCAAGACGATCGGCATCCAGTCGGGCACCGTCTATACGAAATTCATCAACGACAGCTTCAAGGACATCGCGTCGATCCGCGTGTACAAGACGTCGCCGGAACGCGATCTCGACCTCGTCGCCGGGCGCATCGACGCTTCGTTCGACGACGTCACGTACTACGCGGCGAACACGGCGAAGAAGGAAACCGCGTCGATCGTGCTCGCGGGCCCGAAGCTCGGCGGCCCGATCTGGGGGCCGGGCGAAGGCCTCGCGTTCCGCAAGCAGGATGCCGACCTGAAGACGAAGTTCGATGCGGCGATCGGCGCCGCGCTCGCGGACGGTACCGTGAAGAAGCTCGCCGACAAGTGGTTCAAGACCGACGTCACGCCGTAAGCGCGCGTTCGACCGCCGCCGCGTAATCGGCGCGGCGACGCGGCGACGCAACGACGCGCGGCGGCGCGCATCCTGCCGATCCACTCAACGCTTGCCGGGAGGCATGCATGGCGATCCTTGAAATGCTGGGCTTCGGAACCGAAGGCTGGGGCGGCGTGCTGCTGCTCGCCGCGCTGATGACGGTCGCGCTGACGCTCGCCGCGCTCGCGGTCGGCGCCGTGCTCGGCGCAATCATCGCGGGCGCGAAACTGTCGCGCCACCGCAGCGCCCGCCTGCTAGGCGACCTCTACACGACGGTGTTTCGCGGCGTGCCCGAACTGCTCGTCATCTACCTGTTCTATTTCGGCGGCTCGACGCTCGTCACGACCATCGGCCAGTGGTTCGGCGCGGAAGGCTTCATCGGCGTGCCGCCGTTCGTGATCGGCGCGCTGGCGGTCGGGATGATCTCAGGCGCGTATCAGGCGGAGGTCTACCGCGCGGCCGTGCTGGCTGTATCGAAGGGCGAGCTTGAAGCGGCGCGCTCGATCGGCATGCCGCGCAGCATGGTGCTGCGCCGCATCCTGATTCCGCAGGTCCTGCGCTTCGCGCTGCCCGGCATCGGCAACGTATGGCAACTGAGCCTCAAGGACTCGGCGCTGATCTCGGTCACCGGGCTCGCCGAACTGCTGCGCACGAGCCAGATCGCCGCGAACTCGACGCACCAGTACTTCGTGTTCTTCGTCGCGGGCGGCGCGCTGTATCTGCTGATGACGGGCATATCGAACCGCGTGTTCAACCGGGCGGAAGCGATCGTCGGCCGCTCGTTCCGCCGCAATTTCGCGCGCAACTGACGGAGAGCACGCATGTCCATCGATTTCGCCTTCCTCATCGACACGCTGCGCCAGCTGCTCGCGGCCGTGCCGACCACGCTCGGCCTGTTCTTCGCGTCGCTCGTGCTCGGCGGCCTGCTGTCGCTCGTGATCGTCACGATGCGGGTGTCGCCGCACTGGCTGCCGAACCGCTTCGCACGTGCATACATCCTCGTGTTTCGCGGCTCGCCGCTGCTGATCCAGATGTTCCTCGTGTACTACGGGCTCGGCCAGTTCGGCGTGATCCGCGAGAGCTTCATCTGGCCGCTTCTGCGTGAACCGTACGTGTGCGCGGTGTTGTCGCTCGCGCTGTGCACGGCCGGCTATACGGCCGAGATCCTGCGCGGCGGGCTGATGGCCGTTCCGGTCGGGCAGATCGAGGCCGGCTATTCGATCGGCCTGTCGGGCTTCGCGCTGCTTCGGCGCGTGATCGGCCCGATCGCGTTGCGCCAGTGCCTGCCCGCGTATTCGACCGAAGCCGTGCTGCTCGTCAAGTCGACCGCGCTGGCCAGCCTCGTCACGGTGTGGGAAGTGACGGGCGTCGCACAGCAGATCATCCAGCAGACTTACCGGACGACCGAGGTGTTCGTGTGCGCGGCCCTGATCTACCTGGGCCTGAACTTCATCGTCGTGCGCGTGCTCGGCGCGCTCGAATGGCGGCTGTCGGGCCACCTGCGCGCGCCGAAGCCGACCGGCGCGCCCGGCGCGGCGGCGCGCAATGCCCGGCGCGTCGCGTCCTGAGCGCATCCATCCTTCCAGGAGAATCCGATGAACACCGCTGCTCCCGTTGCCCTGTCGGTCAGGAACATCCACAAGTCGTTCGGCGATCACCATGTGCTGAAGGGCATTTCGCTCGATGCGCACGAGGGCGACGTCATCTCGATCCTCGGCGCGAGCGGCTCGGGCAAGAGCACCTTTCTGCGCTGCCTGAACCTGCTCGAGACGCCTGACGACGGCTCCGTCGCGCTCGCCGGCGAGGAACTGAAGATGAAGCGCGCGCGCGACGGCAAGCTGCATCCGGGCGACCAGCGGCAGGTCGACCGGATCCGCTCGCAACTCGGGATGGTGTTCCAGAACTTCAACTTGTGGTCGCACATGACGGTGCTCGACAACCTCGTCGAAGGCCCGCTGCGCGTTCAGAAGCGCAGCCGCGCGGAAGCGGTCGAGGAAGCCGAGGCGCTGCTCGCGCGCGTCGGCCTCGCGGACAAGCGCGGTTACTATCCGGCACACCTGTCGGGCGGCCAGCAGCAGCGCGTCGCGATCGCCCGCGCGCTCGCGATGCATCCGAAGGTCATGCTGTTCGACGAACCGACCTCGGCGCTCGATCCGGAACTGGTCGGCGAGGTGCTGCGCGTGATGCGCTCGCTCGCGGAAGAAGGGCGCACGATGCTGGTCGTCACGCACGAGATGGGTTTCGCGCGGCACGTGTCGAATCGCGTGATGTTCCTGCATCAGGGCGAGGTCGATGCGGACGGCACGCCCGGCGATCTGTTCGCCGGCCAGTGCTCCGAGCGTTTCCGGCAGTTCGTGTCGAGTCATCACGACCGCACCGCGAACTGAGGCCGCCATGACCGTATTCCGTTCGGCACAGCCGCTCGGCTGGCGGCAAATCGCGGCGGTGGCGGCCGGCGAGCCGCTCGCGCTGTCCGACGATGCGCGCATGCGCGTCGTCGCGGCGCGCGAGCTCGTCGATGAAATCGTCGCACGCGGCATCCGCGCCTATGGCGTCAATACGGGCGTCGGCGCGCTGTGCGACGTGATCGTGTCGCCGGAGCAGCAGAGCACGCTGTCGCGCAACATCCTGATGAGCCACGCGGTCGGCGTGGGCGCACCGCTCGGCGCGGCGGAAACGCGCGCGATCGTCGCGGCGGCGATCAACAACTACGCGCACGGGCATTCGGGCGTGCGCGCCGACGTCGTCGAGCAGTTGGTCGCGCTGCTCGAGCACGATTGCCTGCCGGAGGTGCCGGCGCACGGCTCGGTCGGTTATTTGACCCACATGGCGCACGTCGCGCTCGTCTGCATCGGTCATGGCCATGCGCGCCATCGCGGCGAGCGTATTCGCGGCGACGACGCGCTGCGTCGCATCGGCCGTGAGCCGCTGGTGCTCGGCGCGAAAGAAGGGCTGAGCCTCGTCAACGGCACGCCGTGTGTCACCGGGCTGGCCGCACTCGCGCTGGCCCGCGCGGAACGGCTGCTCGACTGGGCCGACTGGGTCGCGGCAATGAGTTTCGAGAATCTCGGCGGGCAGCTCGCCGCATTCGACCCGGCATCGCTCGCGTTGCGGATTTCGCCCGGCATCGGGCACGTCGGCGCGCGTCTGCGTGCGCTGCTCGCCGACAGCGGAATGCTCGACGCGGCGAGCGGCCGGCATACGCAGGATCCGCTCAGTCTGCGCACGGTACCGCACGTGCACGGCGCGGCGCGCGATGTGTTCGACGTGACGGCGGAGGTGGTCGATCGCGAACTGGCGTCGGTCACCGACAATCCGATCGTGGCCGGCACGCGCGACGCACCGGTCGTCCATTCGCAGGCGCATGCGGTCGGCGCGGGCATCGCGCTTGCAATGGACAGCCTCGCGACGGCGATGGCCCAGGTCGCGGCGATCGCCGAGCGGCGTCTCGACCGGCTCGTCAATCCGCTCGTGAGCAGGCTGCCGGCGTTTCTCGCGGCGCCGGGCGGCACCTGTTCGGGCTTCATGATCGCGCAGTACACGGCTGTCGCGCTCGTCGCGCAGAACCAGCGGCTCGCGGGGCCGGCGAGCCTCGACGGCGGCATCACGTCGGGCTTGCAGGAAGATCATCTGTGCCATGCGACGCCGGCGGCGCTGAAGGCGCTCGACATCATCGAGAATGCGACGCGCGTGCTGGCGATCGAACTGCTGGCCGCCGCGCAGGCGTACGATCTGCAGGCGGGCGATGCGTCGCGGGCCGCGCCCACCGATGCGCTGTGGCGATATGTGCGCGAACGCGTGCCGGCCTACCAGGACGACAGGCCGCTGGCGGACGACATCGCGATCGCCACCGGCATTGTCGCGGGCGTGCCGCCGCCCGTGAAGTGACGACGGAAGACCGGCCGTCGAGCGACGCGACGGCCAGCGGGCGATCCATCATTCATTCGGTCGAGGGCGCATGAACGAAACGGAACAACAACTTGCCGGCCGGCCGGCGAGTGCACCGGGCGACGGTGTGCCGGCGCGCGCGTTGCCGGCCTACCAGCAGATCAAGCGCTACGTCGTCGAGCGGATCGCGAACGGCGACTGGAAGCCCGGCGGCGCGATTCCGACCGAAGCAGAACTGGTCAAGGAGTTCGGCGTCGCGCGGATGACGGTGTCGCGCGCGCTGCGCGAGCTGACCGCCGAGCGCGTACTGACCCGCATCCAGGGCGCCGGTACGTTCGTCGAACGGCGGCATTACGAATCGACGGTGCTGGAAATCCGCAACATCGCGGACGAGATTGCGGAGCGCGGCCATCGGCACAGCGCGCGCGTGTTGCTGATCGAAAGCAGCGACGATCAGGAGGCGATCGAGGCGCTCGGGCTCCGTTCCGGGCCCGTGTTCCATTCGCGCATCGTGCATTACGAGGAAGGGGAACCGATCCAGTTTGAGGATCGGTACGTCAATCCGGCGTTGTTTCCCGCGTATCTGGAACAGGATTTCACGGTCGAGACGCCGAATCATTACATGGTGAGGCTTGCGCCGATCCAGCGCGCCGAGTTCCGGATCTATGCGCAGAAGCCCGACGCGCAGGTGCGCCGGCACCTCGTGATGGAAATCGGCGAGCCGTGCCTGTTGCTCAGGCGCCGCACGTGGGTCGGTGAGGATGTCGCGACGTCGGTGCGGTTGTGGCATCCGGCGTCGCGGTTTCATTTGGCGGGGAAGGTGTAGGCATTTGTGTTGCCGATGTGACGTCCGGTCGGACCCGAACGCCGTCATCGAGTACAGGCGATCGACGCGTGTATCCTGCCGCTCGTCCGATCGGGCCCGGCCAGCCGTCGCCGACCCGGCCTAGATTCGCTCCAGCGTCCGGTGATCGGCTTCGCCGCCGAAATACTTTTCAAGCGCTTCCACGAACACTGCGTTGTCCGACGTCGCATGCGCGAACAACGTGACCGACGACCGGAATTTCAGGTCATCCGGATAACCGAAAATCGTCTTGATCGAGCGGCCCTCGACGTTGTTGACGAGCCGCGTGCATTCACGCAGCCGCTCGCCGAGCAGCGGATGCTGAAGATACGCGACGGCTTCGGCCAGCGTCGAGATCGCGTACCGTTGTGCCATCGCGCTGTCTCCCAGCCCTTCGATTTGCGGGAACACGAACCACATCCAGTGACTTCGCTTGAGCCCGTTCCTCAACTCGACACATACCTGCGCATACACCGCATCCTGTGCGTCGACAAAGCGTTGAAGATCATAGGGATCGTCCATGTCGCCCTCCGTCTGTTCGTCCGTCCGTCCGTCACGGCGCGGCAAGCCGCCTGAACGATCATTGTGAGCGCTGCCCGGACGGCGCGCAAACGCGCCCCAAAGCCGTTTGCTCGCGCCGCGTGACCGCGCGCACGCCGTTGTGTGGCCACGTGCCGGCAACGGGCGTAGCATTGGGATAGCGTCCGGCCGCGATCCTGACGGATCGACGATGCATGCCGGTCCGGCCGCAGCCGGCCACACGTCGTGGCCCGGCAAAGGAGCCTCGATGCGCTCGCAAGCGATGTCCGTCTCGCGCCTGAGACGCTATGCGATCACGGCTGCGGTCGTCATCGTCTGCCTGATCGTCATCGGGCGCATCACCGGTATCCTGGTCGACTGGCTCTGGTTCTCGTCGATCGGTTATGTCGGCGTTTTCTGGACGATCCTGTCCGCGAGGGTGCTGCTGTTCGTCGCCGTGTTCGCGGTGTCGGCGGCCGCCATCGGCGCATCGGGGTTGCTCGCGCATCGCTATGCAAGTCCCGTCGATATCTGGCAAGTGGAAGACATCTCGTCGACGCGCGCGGAGGAGGCCATCCGTGCGCTGGCGGGGCAGGTCGCGTCGCGGATTCCATGGCGGGCGGTCATCGCCGGCGGCGCGGTTCTCCTCGGGCTGGCGATCGCCGGCGGCGCGATGTCGAGCTGGGACCTCGCGCTTCGCTTTCTGCATCAGGTGCCGTTCGGCGCGCGCGATCCGATCTTCGGCAAGGACATCGGCTTCTATCTGTTCTCGCTGCCCGTGTGGATCGCGCTGAAGAACGGGCTGCTCGAACTCGTCCTCTGCTGCGCGATCGCCGCAGGCGGCGTCTACTGGCTGCGCGGCGACATCATGCTCCGGCCGCAGAAGGGGATTTCGTTCGCCGCGGCCGCTCACGGTTCGGCGCTGCTGGCGCTGTTCTTCCTGCTGAAAGCCTGGTCGTGGTGGCTCGAACGCTTCCTGCTGCTCTACGACAACAACGGTGTCGTGGTCGGCGCCGGCTATACGGATATCCACGTGATGCTGCCGGTGCTGTGGCTGCTCGTGGGCCTCGCCATCGCGTCGGCCGTCGCGATGCTGGTCAACATGCGCCGGCCCGGCTATCGGCTGCCTGCCGCTGCGGCGCTGCTGGTGTTCGGCTGTTCGTTCGCGCTCGGCCTCATCTATCCCGCGCTGTTCCAGCGCTTCTACGTCAAACCGAGCGAACTGCAGCTCGAGACGCCTTATATCCAGCACAACATCGCGCTGACGAGGCAGGCCTACGGTCTCGCGCAGATCGAGGTCAAGCCGTTCTCGGCCGGGCAGGACCTGACTCTCGCGTCGCTGCAGGCCAATCGTGCGACCATCGACAACATCCGCCTGTGGGATGTGCAGCCGCTGATGGATACCTACGCGCAGTTGCAGGAGATCCGGACTTACTACAAGTTTTTCTCGGTGGATATCGACCGCTACCGGCTCGACTCCGGGTACCGGCAGGTGATGCTGTCGGCACGCGAACTGGAGCAGACGATGCTTCCGGAGAACGCCCGAACCTGGGTGAACCTGCATCTGCTGTTCACCCACGGCAATGGCGTCGTGATGTCGCCGGTCACCGAGAAATCCACGGAAGGCTTGCCGTCGCTCTACCTGCGCGATATTCCGCCTGCCGCGAACGGCGGGCCGGCGATCCGGGAACCGCGCATTTACTTCGGAGAAGGCGAGCTGGGTTATGTGATCGTGAAGGGCAGCGTGCCCGAATTCGACTACCCGAAGGGCGACAGCAACGTCTATACGGCTTACAGCGGGCGCGACGGTGTCGCCATCGGCGGCGCCGCGCGTCGCAGCCTCTTCGCGTGGCAGTTCGGCGATCCAAACATCCTCCTGACCCACTACATCACGAACGAGAGCAGGATCCTGTTTCACCGCAACATCCGGGACCGGATACGCACGATCGCGCCGTTCCTCGCGCTCGACCACGACCCGTACGTCGTGGCAAGCAACGGACGCCTGTTCTGGATGCAGGATGCCTATACGACCAGCCGCTGGTTTCCGTATGCGCCGCCGGGAGTCGGCGATGGATCCAACTACATCCGCAACGCGGTCAAGGTGGTGGTCGATGCGTACAACGGCACGGTCGACCTCTATGTCAGCGATCCGGCCGATCCGCTCGTGCGGACCTACGCGCGCATCTTCCCCGGCATGTTCAAACCGCTCGACGCGATGCCGCAGGACCTTCAGCAGCATATCCGCTACCCCGAAGATCTGTTTCTGATCCAGGCGAACCTCTACCGCGCGTACCACATGGATGCGCCGGAAGTTTTCTACAACCGCGAGGACCTCTGGCAGTTCCCCCGGGCGCTGGGCGATATCGACGGCGGAGACGCTGCCAACACGCGGATGGCGCCGTACTACACGCTCATGAGATTGCCGGGGGATACGCAGGCCGGGTTCGTGCTGATGCTGCCGATGGTGCCGAGCCAGCGCGAGAACATGATCGCGTGGCTGGCCGCGCGTTGCGATTCGCCCGGGTACGGCAAGCTGATCGTCTACACGTTCCCGAAGGACAAGCTGGTCTACGGGCCGTTCCAGATCGAGGCCCGCATCCAGCAAAGCACGGAAATCTCGCAGCAGATCTCGCTGTGGAACCAGATGGGCTCGCGCGTCATTCGCGGCCATCTCGTGGTCGTGCCGATCGAGAATTCGATCCTCTACGTGTCGCCGCTCTATCTGCGCGCGGCGTCGGGCCAGTTGCCCGAGCTGAAGCGGGTGATCGCCGCTTATGGCGACCGCGTCGTGATGGAGGAAAACCTGAGCGAGGCGCTGGCGGCGCTCTTCAAGGAGACGGGGCCGGTGGCGGCGCCGGCTCGCGGCGCGGCGGATGCGCGCGCTCGCGAGGCGCTTGCCCACTACGACCGCGCGATCGAGCGGATGAAGGCCGGAGACTGGGCCGGCTTCGGGGCGGAACTCGACGCACTTCGGCCGCTGCTCGAAGCGCTGGGTGCCACTCGTGCGGAGAACAAGAAGTGAGCGGGGGGCAGAAACGCAACCACCCCCAACCACTCCGTCACGTCAGCGGCGGCGCGTGCCCATGATCCCCCAAAGTCCGCGCGTCGTCGTATTCCCGCGAAATATCCTTGTTCGTGTAATCACCGAGTTTCGACGCGGCGACCAGACTGAGCACCGCACACACCAGCACGTACACCGCGATCGCATACCCCGAGTGGTAGTACGCGAACAGTGCCGTCGCGATCAACGGCGCCGGCCCCCCGGCAATGACCGACGCGAGCTGATAGCCCATCGACGCACCGCTATATCGCAACCGCCCGGTAAACGACTCGGCGATCAGTGCGGCCTGCGGCCCGTACATCATCGAATGCGGAACCAGCGACAGCACGATGGCCGCGAAGATCCACATCGGGTTCCGGCTATCGACCATCGCGAAGTAGAGGAATCCGAACACACCGACGGCAGCCGCGCCGATCATGTACATGCGTCGCCGCCCGATCAAGTCGGACACGTGCCCGAACAGCGGGATGGTGAAGAATTCGACCACGGAAGCAGCCAGCACGGCCGTCAGCAGCAGGTTTCGCGTCACGCCCAGCGTCGTGATCCCGTATGTGAACACGAACGCCGTGAAGATATAGAACGGCGCCTGTTCGGCCATCCGCGCAAACGCCGACAGCACGATATCCTTCGGCTGCTTGCGCAACACCTCGAGCATCGGCGTCTTTTCGATCCGGCGCTCGGCCAGCAGCTTCGCGAAGATCGGCGTCTCGAGAATATTCAAGCGGATATAGAGCCCGATCGCGACCAGCACGATGCTGAGGAGGAACGGCACGCGCCAACCCCACGCGAGGAAACTGCTGCCGGAAATCCAGCTCACGGCCAGCACGGCGAGGTTGGCAAGAAACAATCCGGCCGGCACGCCGAACTGCGGCCACGACGCGACGAAGCCGCGATGCGAGTTGGTGCGCGCCCATTCCATCGACATCAGGACCGAGCCGCCCCATTCGCCGCCGACGCCAACGCCCTGGATGAAGCGCAGCACCGTGAGCAAAACGGCACCCCAGATGCCGATCGTCGCATAGGTTGGAACGAACGCGACGGCGAACGTCGCGAGCCCCATCAGCAGCAGGGTCACGATCAGCGTGGCCTTGCGTCCGATGCGATCGCCGTAATGGCCGAAGATGGCCGCGCCGACCGGCCGCGCGACAAAGCCGACGGCGTAAATCAGGAACGCCTGCAGCGTGCCGACGAGCGGGTGGGATTGAGGGAAGTAAAGCTTCGCGAAGACCAGCCCGGTAACCGTGCTGTAGAGGAAAAAGTCATACCATTCGATCGTGGTGCCAACCGTGCTGGCTATGACTGCGCGGCGCAACTGGCGCCGGGCTTCCTCGTCGGAAAGGGGCGTGGCCGCGGATTGCATGGCAGCCATTTGATATCTCCCCCTGAAAAGGGCGATAAAGGAATAGACCATTCGCAGCGCGACAGGTTCCGGGTTCTGGCAAGCGCGGGTCGTGTGCGGCGCTCGAACGCCTTTGCAGGGGCCGTCATTAGCTTGCGGATCCGTTTCCTTGACCGGTTGGATGCGTGGCATTCCCGGAGCCTCTCGCGGGCCGGGGTCGGGACGAAATCGGTGTAGCGGTCGCGGATGATCGAAATTGCCCGGTCGGCAGCGCCAGGATCCAGGAGACGATTATCCGGCCTCAAATGGTGTCCCGATAAAAGTCGAGCGGCGCGAACACACGCCGGCCGACGCGCTACGGATACCGGCGCTGGGCGTCGCCGAAGCGACTTTCGCGGATGGTGAGGCTAGTGAAAGGGGGCAATGAGTGGTTGGCTCTACAACGAATTCAATAGCGGCGCCGATCTTTCACCAGCAGCCCATCGGGTGTCCACCTTCCGGCGTCAAGCGTGCCCAAAAGCATCGTGCGCGGGGGAGGCCCCTCTGGGTCGTTGTAATGAACGACGCGCTGCTGGATGCCCGTGATGACGATTACATGACCAATTTCAGGCTGACCAGGCCTATTCAGAAAATGGCCCGCAGCCCAGATCGGACCGGACTTCGTTAGTACTGCGGCGAGCCACTCGGGCGTAATTACCGTAGGCTGATCAAGCGGCACGAGTCCTTCAACGGCGCATAAGTCCGCGATCCTTGCCGGGGGGAGTCCGTTGTCCGCCCGCCATAACGCCGGAATGCCCGGGCGCGGTCCAGGGCGGTGGAAGTACGAAACCATGCACGCTGCTGCATACCAGCACGCGTTTTCCAGCGTTTTGGAACCTGATTTGGTTTTCTTCACGCCGCTCTGATCGACCATCGGCACGTTTAATCTGACGTCTACCATTTCGGGGCTCCAAGCAGGAGGGATCTCTAAGAGTATGAAGAATCGGGAACGGCGGCAACCATCCTGATGATCAATCTTGCCGAGACAGTTGGCGAACGCTCAGGCCCAGCCGTTCTGCTGCACGGCCCGGTTTCAGGTTCGTCTCGACCACCGACTGGATCACCTTGAGTCGGTCGAGTTCTCGCATCGTTATCGTGATCCGTTCCGTTGCAGCCATCGAAGGCTCCAGCGCTGGATTTTCGGCGGCCGGTCAGCTTACGCGGCCCGAAAGCGGACATTTCCATGTAGCCAAAAGCGGACATTACAACTTTGCTCTTACAACAAAATATTCGATAATTCATGTTATGTAAAGTCAGGCTGCTAACAAAACCGGTACTTCTGTCAGGTTGAATGAAACTGTTTGTAAACATACTTACAATTCCTTACACAGTTTCGATTCCCGCAACGCCTATGAATGCCGCCGACCGCCGTCACGGCGCGCTGACCGATTTTCTCGCGCTCACTGACGGCCTGTCCATCGCTCGAATCGCGCAGACGCTCCGCTGTTGCTCCCGCACCGTCCGGAACTACGTCGCCGGTCGCTCGCCGATCCCGTGGCATCGCATCGAAGTCCTGCGCCTGCTGGCGCTCGAATCCAACCGTGCAGCACATGAGACGGCGACGCCCGGCGAGCGCGCCGACGCGCCGTCGCCAGTACGCGCGAACATCGAGCCGGACCCGAACGCCCCCGACGTGCCACCCGATGAAATGCTTGCATGGGTCGGCGTCCACGCCCCGCATTACCTGTCGAGCCAACGCAGCCTCACGCACTACATTCGCGGGTGGAACGTGGTCGACAAAATCCGTCGCGCCAAGAGCGAAGGCACGTTCACGGCCGTGCTCGCCAAGTGGCGCACGCTCGTGCCGGATCTGCCGCGTGCGTGGCGCTCCGGTCCACTATGGACCGGCATCGGGCCACCTGCCTACGTTCCCCCATAAACGGCGCCCAACGGCTATATCGGCCCCCGGGCGCCCTGATCCGGATGTTGACACCGGCTGACGCGCCCGAAATACTGTATATCCATACAGCATTCGTTTTCGAGCATCATGCAGCGCGACGACGACGAAAACGTGTTGGAGTTCTTCGAAGAGCGCGCCGCGATCATGACCTTCGACGGCGGGATTCGGCGCTACGACGCGGACTTTCGCGCGATGGTACGCACGCGCCTGTACTTCGAGCCGCGCGGCATCGCCATGCCGACGGGCGGGTATTTCTCGGCCTTCTGGAACAGCGAATTCGGGTGGAACGACAACGACGGAACGGTTGTGGTGTTCCCCTGCGCCGTTGTCCTGCTTTCTATGTGGTGGTCTGCGGTGGACGAAGCCGACCGCGCCGGACGCTGTTACACGCGGCTGTTGCGACCCTCGGTCGATCCGGATTGGTAGAATCCCCGTCGAATCGTCCGAACAAAACTGAGAGAGGCCGACGCGCTAGGCGCCGAGGCCACATATTTCGAGGGGCACAAGCATGTTGCGAAAAATCGCAGTCGTCGGGGATACCTTGTCGAGCGGCGGGAACGTCCTGCCGCATAGCGGGCCGCCCATCACCATGTACGGGCATCAGGTCGCGCTGATCGGCGGCCCGGCCTTCTGCGCGGCCTGCAAAACGACAGGGGTTATTGCGAAGTCAGGCGGCCCGTACCGCATGAGCATGGCGGGCGAGTCGGCGCTCGATCAGGACATCGTGCTGTGCGGATGCCCGAAGCCGCCCAAGATCATTGCCGGGCTCGGCGGCGAATCGTGGTGCGACGACATGATCGAGGGGCACGGCAAAGTGATATCGAGCCTGACCGCCACGGGCGGCGTTGCGTCAGTCAAGAAAGGCGCGTTCGATGAGCAGGTGAAGGCGACTGAGCATCAGGTAGAAGGCTTGCCGTACTACATCGAAACCGCCGACGGCCGCGTACATTTCGGCCGCCTGGACGCGAGCGGGACATTGCCGCGGGTCTACACCGGGGACGATCCCGGCACCTACACCGTTCATTGGGGCGACGACGCGATCGCCAAGCACCAAGGGGAATGATCGATGCCGCACACGAAACCGACCAAGATCGACACGAACACCAAAACGGGCTCACAGAAAGAGATACCCGTGAAGGCGCTAACGTTCAAAGAGCTTTGGGACGCCTACCCTTCCGGCGACCCGTACGACAACCCGGATTACACGAACCAGTGCGCCATTCGCTTGAGCGTGACCCTGCACCGCGTCGGCGTTGGCATGAAGTCGTTTTCGCAGAAAACGGTTAAGCCCATGTCCGGCTCGCCGACCATCGGCCGAATCATCCTCGACGGCAAGCCGACTGCGACGCGTGCAGATGAACTCGGGGAATGGTTGCAACTTCAACCCTTCGCCGGATTGCCGAAAGCGGAAAACATCACCGGGGCCGATTGGGAATCGAAGGTGAAGGGACGTACGGGGATTATTCAGTTTTCGCGCTACTGGTCGCGTGACGGTGAGGCCGCTGCGAACGCCAGCGGCGGGCACATCGATCTGTGGAACGGTTCGCGCCTGACCGTAAGCAGCGCCCCCGATGCGGTTGCGACTTTTAGCCGGGTGATTGGCTTCCAATCGTTCCTCCCTGGCACTCATCTAGGTTGGTCAGACCTTCGGAATTCGAAGCAAATCCTTTTTTGGGAAATCAAATAATGCGGCGTCTATTGGGAACGATCGGATTTGCGATTGCTGGACTCGTCAGCGTGATCGCATGGTCTGCGGTTGATACTCGTCTATGCACGGTGATCGAGCATTGGTGTACACCACCCGCCGGGACTTGTGGTGGAGGTGTAGACGCATGCCGCGCATCGACAGGTTCCACGATCGAACTGTTCGTGTACCTGTTTGGACCGCCGATCCTGTTTGCGGTGCTTGGTTTCTATCTGTTTTCGAGGCGGCGACCGGCGCATACCGTGCTGGTGTACCTTGTCGGTGCCGTGATCGTGCAATGGCTTCTCTGGTTCCTCGCGGTCCGCATTCTGCACATCTGATCTGGTCCCATTAAACGAAAAACCCGCATTTGCGGGCTTTTCTAGGTTCATCGTGGACTCCCGTGGATGTCACTTGTTGACCGATCTTGTTGCGATCCCCATGACCATCCCCGTTGTTTGATTGATGTGACGGTGAACCTCACTTGTATGTCGGAAGCGCCATCAATGCGCTGGACGCTGCGCCATCCGCCCCAAAGCTCTGCAGATACTCATGTTGCCCCGGCTTCACTCGCACCATATGCGTAACTCCGTACAATCCGGCATCGTCAGGCACGATGACGAACACGGTGTCACCGCCTACGATCAGATTGGCAACCTCGTGATAGGCCATAGTTTTTCCTCCGTCCAGTCCACAGATTGGGTCCGCCGGATCGTTCCTGCAGAACTTATGGACTTTCGCCTCCTCCACCTCAACTCCTGCCTGATCCAACTTAATCATCGAAATGCCGTAGTAGCTCATGGTTTTCCCCGAACGGATTAGAGACATGCTTCCTTTGATGATTGTGTTACCAGTCAAGTATAGAACCTGACCGCCTCGCTCGGGACAAGGCACGGAGGGCATTTGCAACGCGATCAACTTGCTTTTATTTCCCTCCCTTACGGAAGTGTGTTCGGTGCCGACTCGTCGTCGGATCGTCGCGCATCTCCATTTCGAGCGACGACGTAAAACCGCCGTTGCCGTCCATCCGCGACACAACGCGCTTGACGAGCCACGGCGTCGAATCGATATCCGGTTTGAAGCCCTTCGCGTTCACGGTCATTTCCGGGTACACGTCGGCCCGGCCGAGCGCGAGCGTCATATCGAACGTTGCCTGCCCGCGCTGCGTGCGCGCGAATTCAGCCTTGGCCGCCGCCTCTGCATCAGCGCGAGAGCCGTAGATTTCCGGCAACAGCTTCGTGCTGCGGTTGTTTTCGCCACCGACGATCACGGACTCTTGCTTGCCCTTCTTCGACGTATGCCAACGTGCACGCACGGACGTATAGCTTTCGCGTTGTGAGACGTGATAGCGGTACGAATCGCCCTTCGCCTTCCGGATCTCGAGCGTCGGCAGCGGCTTACCGCTCGCACTCGTGCCCGCGCCGATCGGCATGAACAGCAGCCGCCCATCCTTGACCGTCATCACCGCGTCGTACCGCTTCGCGAGCCGGGTCAAAAACGACATGTCGCTTTCGCTCGTCTGGTCGATATGCGCGATCCTGATCTTCGCGAGCGCATCGCCGAGCGCGGGCGTCAGCTTGTGCCGGGCGGCGATCGATTTGACGATATCGCCGATCGTCTGGCCGTGCCAGCTTTTATCACGACGCTCGTGCATGGCATCCGTCATCGACGCCGAACGCGCGCTGACCGTGACTTGATCAGGTGCGCCGTGGAACTCGAATTCATCGATCGTGAACGTGCCTTTGTCCACGAGCGTTTCGCCCGTCCACCCGATCGACAGCTTCAATTCGGCCCCGCGCTTCGGCAGTTCGAGATCGCCGCGCGAGTCGTCCAACACGAGATTGAGCGAATCGGCCTCGTCTGCGCGCGACTCGCTCAACGTGAGATAGACGAGATACGGCGCAATCGTGCGCGACAGGTCGCGCCCGTCGAGCGTAATGCGGTAATCGGCGGCCGGGACGAGTCGCCGGGTCGGGAGCTTGAGCGATTCAACGAAGTCCGCCATCGCCCTATCCCTTCTTCGCTTTCGGCTTCTTCGGCTTGACGTATGGCGGCGTCGCACCGGCCGGTGCCTTGTCGAGCGATCCATTGGTCGGCTCGCTCGTCGCGACGCCACCGTCAACTGACGCCGCGAGCGAGCGATCGTCCACACGCGTGACTGTCAGCGTGAATTCGATTTTCAGCGGCGCACCGAGGATCGTGAAATACGAGTGCGTTTCGTGTAGCTCGTCTATTACATACGCGCCGTAGACGATGCCGCGCCCGTCCACGAGCACATATGCATCACCCGTGTTCGCCATTTCGGAAATCAAGTCCATCGAGATAGGCGTGCCGAGCACGCCCGTTGCGATCATGCCTTGCATGGTGAACGTGTCATCGCCCGGCCCGGTGAACTGGCGAGCGTCTCGCGCACCCACGCGCGAATTGCTCGCAAACTTCCACGTGCGTCGACGCTGCATTTCACTGAACGGCGCGGTGAGCGTGCCGAAAACGAACTGTCCGAGAGAAAGCAACATAGCGGCCTCAGTCCGAAAGGCGCGAACTGACGCGGCGTCGATCCTCACGCTCGACCTGTTCAATCACGCGGCGCACTGCCGCTTCGAATTCGTTCACGTTGTCACCGTTCTCTACCTTGATCGTGATGTAGTAGTTCCGCACTCCGCTATCCATGGCGGCCGACGGCGTCGCGCTCGCGGCCGACAGCGGCGGCCGTGCGTCGATCAGCGGTCGCATGTCCATCGGCGTCGGTGCAGCGGTCGCCGTCAGCGCGCCGAACGTGAGCGAGGCGGCCCCGGCAAGCCGCGCAGCGGCCCCGGCTACACTCGCCCGCTCGCCCTCGATCCCCTGCGCCGCACCCTGCCCGATGAAACCGCCGAGTGCTGCGAAAACACGGCTCGGGCTATGGATGCCGAGCTTTTCCTTGAACCAGCCAATCGCGCTTTCGCCGACGTTGTGCAGGGCCGTCCGAACCGTGTTCATGCCGTTCGTGATGCCATTGACCAGTCCATCCACGATGTTGCCGCCGATTTCGATAAAGCGAGTCGCGAGCCCCGACATGTAATTCGTGATGCTGTCCCAATGCCGAATCACCACACCGAGCAGGGTCCAGTTCATGAAGAAATCGAGAATCACACCACCGACCCCGAGCGCCTTTTCCTTGATCCAGTCCCACGCCGCGCCGGTCGCCGCCTTGATGTCGTCCCAATGGCGCACGATCGCGCCGACGATCGTCCAGTTCATGAAGAAGTCCGCGACGGCCTGCGCCGCACTCAGCACACCGGATTTGATGAGCGCCCAGATTGCCAGCGTGATTGCCTTCAAATCGCTCCAGTGATCGACAATGAAGCCGACCACAGTCCAATTCATCAGGTAATCGACAATCCACCCGCCGACGGTCTGCACCGTCCGCTTGATACCGCCCCACACCTTCGCGAAGAAGGCAGAGATCGGTTTCCAGTATCGATAGATCAGATACGCCGCCCCGGCGATCACGGCAACGACGGCCGTAATCGCAAGCCCGATCGGGTTCATCAGCAGCAGGCGGCCGACCGCGAAAATCGCACCACCGAACGTGCGGAAAGCGCCGCCCAACATGCCCAACGTGCCGCGCAACATTCCACCCTGGACACCGAGCATTGCCATGCCGTAGCGGGTCAGCGCCAGCGGCCCGATAATCGCTGCGAGCCCGATCGTCAGCGTGCCGCCCGTCACGAGCACCGCGCCGAGCGCAGCCAGACCGATCGCCAGTGCGCGCGCCGTGCCTGCGTTCCGCTGGGTCCACCCGCTCACGCCCTCGATCAGACTGGCCGTCAGTTCGAGTCCGCGGTTATACAGCGGCAAGATTTTCGACCCTAGCTGTTCCTCTAGAATCGCCTTCTTCGACAACGCGTCGATTTCCTTGCCTTGCGGCAGCGTCTGGCCGACGTTGAACCCCTGATCGATATCGTAAGCGTGCTCGTTCAGTGCCACGCTCTTATGAATCGCCTTGCGTTGCAGGAACATCGTGGCAAACAAGTTGGACGCGCGACGGTTCGTGAAAATCGAACTGATCGCGCTGAGAACGTCGCGTTCCTTCGTGATGCCCTTCTTCTCAAACATCGGGAGCAGGGTCTGTTCCATCCACTCGAACGGCGACGATTTGAACTGATCGGTGTTCAGCAGCGCGCCATCGGCGAACGCCTTCACGAGCCCGGTTTTCTTGTTCCACTCGACCTTCTTTTTATCGAGCAGGCCGAGCGACATGAGTTTTCGCGTCGCGCGCACGGTCGTACGCCCTTCGATCAGGTTCTGATAGCCGGACATGACCGCACTACCCACGGTGTCCCCGCCCATTTCCTGAATAAGCGGTTCCATCTGGTAATAGAACGCATCGGGACGCATCAGCTTGGCGGCCGTGCCGCCCGTCTTGATGAACTCCTGCCACTGATCACCACCTACGCGCCCGCCGGTCGCCGTGATGACCTTCTGCACCATGTTCGCTTCGCGATTGAACGTCGCGGCGTCGTTCGTGCCGCCGCGCTGTTCGATCGCCTTCAACATGTTGATGAATTTCTGTTCGTTCTCCCCGCCTTGTTCGGCACCGAACAGCGCATCGTTCGCGAACTTCATTTTCGAAAGCGTCGGCAGGATCATTTCCGCGTGATGCTCGTCGTTCAGGATCGTCATCGCGTCCCGCATCAGCGTGAGGTTTTCAGTCGTGCTGACGCCGTAGGACTTGTGTTTGCGCGCGAAATCGATCGCTTTCTTCGTATCGTGGTCGCCCGCGCCGAGCGCTTGAATCTTCACTTCTTCGAGCTTCGAGTGCTTCGACTCATCGAGCAGCGCACCGACACCGCCGAGCACGCGGCCGCCGACGGCGCGCGTGGCGTATCCGCCGACCGCCATTTCGGACGCTGCACCGCGCGCGGCTTGATACCGATCGCGCGCAGGCGAGAGCGCGGCACGGCGCGCATGCACCGCTTGCAGGCGGTGCCCCTGATCCGCGATTGTCTCGTTCGTTTTCGCAATGCTGGATTGCAACGATTTCTCGTATGCCGCCAGCGTTTGAGCGCCCCGCCCGGCTTGCTGCATGCGCGTGTTCAGTTCGCCGAGCCGGGTTCGCTGCCTTTCCTGATGCTGCGTGAGCGTGACGACGGCGCTCGATGCTCGCCGCATGGCGTTCTGCATCCGCACTGTGGGATTTTCAGTCGCCCGGATCTGCGCTTGCAGCCCGGCGAACTTTTCTTGCGCCGCCTTCAGCTTCGTGGCGGTCTGACCCATTTCCGTACGGACGGCCTTCACCGCGTCGACGGTCTTCTGTTGTTTTTGCAGTTCCGATAGCTGCTTCTTGGTGTCGGCGAGCGCGCGTGACAGGCTTTTGCTACCGGCCAGCGTTTGGCGAAGCGGGCGCGTCAGGCGATCGACCATATCGAACACGACACGCAGTTTCAGTTCGTTATTCATTCCGTTCGTACCGCACCCGCGCCCGCTCGCGCCAATCCATCAGTTCAGAAACAGACATTGCATCCATGACGACGGGCGTCCAGTTGAATACCAGCGCCACGTCTGCCATTGCATCCTCGACTATGCCGGGGAGCCCATGTTTGCTCGCATGGCTTTCGTCATAAAAAAACCGCTGACGATCCCGGCCAGTTGCAGCAGATCGGCCGGGTCCAACTTTGAAACATCGGCCTCGGTCAGCGTCGGAGTGGAGATACGCGGCAGCACCTTGTGCAGCGCCGATACGTCGAGATTCACGAGATCGGACAGCGACACGCCGCGTAGTTCGCCGGAACCCGGCTTGCGCAGCGTGATCGCCTTGATTTCGTTGTCGCCCTGACGAATCGGTTGGTCGAGCGTATGGGTGTTTTCGGTGTTGAGTTCTTTCATTTTCGTTTCTCGATGTGGTGAATGTCAGCGCGCGGACACGCCGCGCATTCGGGTTAAACGCCGATGATCTTGCGGACCTGCGTGAGCGCATCCTTGCCGCCCACGAGTTCGATAAAGTTTTGGGCGTCGATTTCGATCACGGTGTCGCCGTTGATGGAAAGCTTGTAGTACGCCAGTGCCATCGTTGCCTTGGTCGTGGTGTCGTCGCCCGCTTTCGCGTTACCGAAATCGACTTCGGAGTAACGGCCGCGTGCAACAATTTCGACGGCGGTCCACTCATCGTCACTGTCGTTTTTGTACGCCCCAGCAAATCGCAGCATCACGCCATCAACCGACGGCGTGCCCCACTGATTCAGCATGTTCTTGTCGATCCCGCCGAGCGACCACTCCAGTTCCATCGCCTCCGGCCCAAAATCGTATTTCACCGGCGCCACCATGCCGCCGCCGCGCCATTCCTCCATCTTGCGCGCGAGCTTCGGCAGCGTCAGTTCCTGCGTCTGGCCGATGTACGACACGCCGTTGAGAAACACGTTGAAGTGTTTCAGTTTGGACGGCATTCCCATTTTTCTATCCTCCCTTCCCTATGTCTGACCCGGACCACTTGTCCAGGCGGGTGCGTTACGCGTTCACCTGCGACGCGAAATCGGCCAGATACTGATCGGTGATCTTCTGGATCAGCGTGAGGTTTTCCAGCGGCGGCGTCGGCGTGTAGTCGTAATTGATCCTCGCCTTGCCGTCTTTCAGTGCAACGACGCCGTTCTGTTCCGCGTCGAACCACGCCGAGCCACCGATCAATCGCCCCTTCGTCACCAGCTCACGCATTTTTGCGTTGATGCCCTCGATCACGTCGCGCGGCAGCGCCGGGACCATCACACCGTCGATCACGACCATCTGTGCTTCGGCCACCGTGTCGGCCAGAACCTGTGCCGTGCGCACATAGTTCTCGAACGCGAACAGCGGATCGTCGGACGCCGTGCGCGAGCCCCAGAATCGGAAACCGCTCCGATTGATCAGCGTCGTGACCTGATTCTCGTTCATCAAACCGGCATCGGTTGCCGGGTTTTGCAGATCCCACGAAACGGGCTTGCTGATCCCCTCGACGCCATTCACCGCGACGTTGGAGAGTGTCTTGTGCCAGCCGATCTGCTGATCGATCTTTGCGCGTAGGCCGACTGCATATGCAACGGCGGGCACTTCGACCTCTTTCGACGTGGCGTCGTCCCACGCAACGAAGTCCGGCCAGATCACCATCACTTCGCGTTGACCGAATTTCTTCCGGTAGGCCACGGCCTCTTCCGGAGTGGCGACCAGTTCGCCCGTTTCGTTGCGCGCTGCGACGTACGCCATCGCGCGCAGCAGTTGCCCCGTGGACGCCAAGGCATTCGCGACCGGTTGCGTATCGAGCCCGGGCACGGCCAGAATCCGCGGCTTCACCTGCACGACGGACGGCGCCGATTCGAGCGCCTTGAGCCCGGTTTTCGTCCCGTCGGCGTTCACGGTGCCGACGATATTGGACGTGGTTTCCGCCGAATCCTTGCCTTGCAGAACGCGCACGACGACGGTGAACGGGCGGGTCTGTTTCTGGATCGCATCGAGCGTCTTGTACAACGTGCCCTTGCGGCCAGCCTTGCCGAGCGCCGCTTGGACGTTCGTGAGCAGCACCGGCTTGTTCAGCGGAAACGTGACCGGGTCGGCATCGTCGCCGGTGCAGACGACACCAATAACGGCCGTCGAGATCGTCGTGATCGGACGGACGCCGGTGTTATCTTCGACGACGGATACGCCGTGGTGATAGTCCTGCGCCATGATTGTTTTACTCCCTTGATTTCGAATTGACGCGGCCCGGATCTGGACCACGTATCGGCGTTGCGCGTCAGTCGGCGATGATTTCGGCGCCCGAAAATGCGTAACGGTTCGTTGCGTATTGCTTCAACGTTGCGTCGCCGTCCTCGCCTTCCGGAACCGGTGAAACCAGCGCGGCTTCCACATACGCCTTCGGGTCTTTACCGGCTTTCGGCACGCCCTCGACACTCAGCATCGAATTTGCGAGCGGCGTGCGGTTTGCCCGCCGCGCTGCATCGTCGTAGAAGCTGGACATCTGTACGGACGTACTGTTGGCGGTGAAATTGATCGTCACCGAGTCGATGCGGTGAATGCTTGCAGGGGCGCCCGACTGTTCGACGGTGATTGCTTTCTTCAGGGTCATTGCTGGAATCTCCGATTGAGGTTCAATAAGTACTTCGACAACTGTCCGGCTCAAATAGGCGCAACCGGCCATACGACGTTCAGGGGGAATCCGGCCTGCTGCGGAACATCACGCAGCGCGGCGCGGTACTTCCGAAGTGCGGTTTCTAGATCAGCGTCGCCAGAGTCGGCCGCACGCTCGACCAGCGGATCGACCTGCAACAGCAGCGCGTCGCGCTCGCGACGCACACGCGCGGCGGCGTCGATCACTTCGAATTCCGCCTGGAATTCCGGCCACCAATTCAACAGATCGTCCGGTGTCGGCTGCGGAATATCGCGCGGCTCCCAGATCGGCACCCATGCCGATTTCGTTTGTTCGAGGGACTTCTCATCGACCGGGTGCGCGGGCCAATAATCTTTGCAGCGGACAAGCTGCGGGAATTTCTTCGACAGAATGAACGCCGCTTGCTCAACGGTGAGCATGAATTTGTTCGTCATTGGTTTCTCAGAAGTACGCCGTAGACCACGATTGCATTGGCCGTACCGTTGCCGGGACCGCTCAGGCCGCACATGACCCACGGCGCAGGTAGTGCGCCGCCAAGGCGATCCACGGTGCCGAAATTGTTCACGCCGGAATCCCACTGCACGCGCGCGCCCGCACTGGCTCGTGCATTGATGTTTCCCCAGATATCGTCAATCTCAGCGCTCAAGAATCGGCCGCGCCAAGTCAGATTCAGATTCCCGTCTGTCTGGAGAATCTGCGCGCCCCTCAGGTACAGCGTTCCCCAATCGTCTATCGAGAGCGTCGTGGAGTTGTATGCGTTGTTGATGAATTCGACACCGCCGCCGTCGCGGGCGCGCATGTACGTCCACGAGTCGAAACCCGGTCGGTTGTTTCGAAGGCCGATATCGGCCTGCCAGCCCGCACGCGTTACGCGGGGCCGATCGCGGAATTCAGGAGCCGCATTGAAGTACGTGGCCGACCCGAACTCGACCCGGTTGTCGCTGTTCCATACCGTGATCGGGTTTGCCTGCCACGAGCCGTCCGCTTTCATGGTTGCCCATGCCGAATAGCCGCCGCCCGACATCGTGCCGTGAAGCCACGCTTGCGCCGTACCATCTGCGCGCACGAGAACGATGCCCTTGGCATCAGTCGTGTTCGGTTGCTTGACACGAAGATCGTTCGTCATCGTGTCACCGGCCTTGTTCACCTTCGCGTTTGGGTCGAAATTGCCGTTGTCGAACGGGATTAGCCCGCCCGCCCATGTCGGACGCTTTGCGAGCGAGACAACCTGCGAACCACGGGAAACGTCCAGCACTTTTGACTGTGTCGTGCCGTCGTCGGCCCACGCAGTCATTGCGAAATCGTCGGTGTCCGTTTTGCCAATGGCGAAGCGTGTCTTCGTGCTGTTCTTGAAATAGACGGTCGCCCACGACGATCCGCCATCGACAGCGAATCCAAGTCCACGTACAAGACCCGCCGCGTTGAGAATTGAGCCATCGTCAACAGCGCCGCCGACCAGCACGCGCCCGCCGTTCTGCATAAGCGTCATGTTCCCGACGGCAGACCCATTTCCGCGCGTGACCGAAAGCGCGTTCTGTGATGCGGAATACGCGTCGTTCACCGTACGAATGGAAAGCACGCCGTCCGGGGCATGCAGGAATTCCCACTGCCTCTGATCGGTCGCACCGCCTTCACGACGCATGATGATCGACGTTTGCCCCGCGCCAGAACCGTTCGATGCGACAAGCGCACCAACACCGCTCGACGCCTTGATCGGGCCATTCGCCTGCACTACCGCGCTACTGCCGTCCTCGCCAGTCGCACCGACGACGAGTTTCCCGCTTGGGGTAACGCGCGCGCGTTCGGTCCCGCCTGCGCTGAACGTGAGCGCGCCCGCGCCGATCGTGGAACTGCCGTAGATACCGATGTTCGGTCCGTTGGCTCCCTTGTAGATGCCGATCAGCCCCGCGTCGCCTACGCCCTGACTGTTGATGAAGTAGTTTGCCGCGCGCACGCTGCCGGACACCTGCGCCGTGTTCGAACCGTCATCGGCCGTCGGCCCCATCACCACCCGGCCGCTATTGGGCGCGAGTGCAATGCTCTGGATCACGTTGCTATTGGCCTGCCGAACGACGTTGATCCACGGGACGCCAGAAGTCCATCCATCGGTAACAGCCCGGCCTTGAAAAATGCCGTCGCCTGCTTTGAAGTCCCATACCTTCATGTCCGCCGCTGACGTTGCGGACTTGAAAACGATCGTGCCCCCGCCATTGTTCCCGAGCAACACGCCAGAACCCATTGCGGCAAGTCCGTTCCCAGGTGCCGCACCCGTGAATGACGCGGCACCGCCGACTTGCAGTGCGCTGTAGAAGTCATCGGGCGTTCCGCCGATCAACACACGATTCGTCGCGCCTGCGACAAACCGCATCGTTTCCTTCGCGTTGTTCGCGACCGCAAACACACCATCGGCAATATGAAAAAAGCCGGTGTCCGGTGCGCCGTCGTTGACAAACGAAATGCCGGGTTTGTCCACGGTGCCTTCGGCCGCAAGAATCTGCCCGGACATCGTGAAGCCGGTCGTCTGCGCCGGGTTCGGCAAATTCCCGGCGTGCCACACGTCTTTGCCGTTGACGTGCAGATTTTTGCGCGTGAAGTTGAGCGCGAACATCGCGCCGTTCGATGGGAGGTAAAACCCCGCCTCAGAAGCGCTACCAAAGAAGTACCCGCCGCTCGGGCCGATGATGGCGCGCCCCTCATTGCCGCCATTGCTGACGTTGAGCATGCCCTTGACGTTCAACTGTCCGCCGACGAATGTCCCAACGCCGCTATCGTCCAGCATCACGGCACCCGTAGCGACGTTGATCGTGAACGGTCGAAAGGCGTTCCACGATGCGCTCGGATCGCTTGTGTTGGTCAGCAGAAAATAGAAATTCGAACCATCGTTGCGCAGCAGCACATCGCGGCCGTTCCGTAGTCGGATATTGGCGCCGCCAGCGTCTAGACCCGACGAGGTGATGCCGCCGGAGAACGTGCCATCACCCGCGACCTGCAATTTCGTCGCGCCGTCGTCGTCCCGATTGCCGACGACGACCCGGCCGCCGTACGTGATCCGCATCGCGCGGATCTGATTGGCGTCGCTATTCGCATCGTTCGGCGTGCGATTGATCCAGAAATCCAGATATTCACGGCCCCACGTTCCGGCGTCATATCCGGAACGGATCGACGCGACGAACCGCGCATTGGTGTCCACCGTGCCCGCCGCAAACGTGCCGTGAAAGCGAATTTTCGCATCGCGGTTGAGCGCACCGGACGCAGCGGCGACGGCGAGCTGCGCGTCCTGATCGCTCGGCGCCGACGTGACGCTAACCGGGCCGGTCAGCTTCGGGCGAATGAGGGGCGCATACCATGCGGCGGCGGTCTTTGGCGTGAGTGAGCGCAGCGCATCTTTGCCTTCGTTGACCTCCTCCTGTGTCGCCAGTTCGATGACGCCCTGCACCGTTTCCGATGCAGGCGGATTCAGGAACGACGCGTCGCCGAAAACGAGTTTCGTCGCATCGATCGACACAAACTGCATGTCGGACGCCAGCATCAGGTAAGCGGCGGGCGACTTCTCCATGATCGGGGTACTCTGCACGTACACGGCCGCCAGCACGCCGCTTTCGAGATAGAGCCCGTACCCGTACAACGAGTATTGATCGCTCGTCGTGTCCTGAATCGTGACGTGGATCGTGTCTTTCGCAACGTTCTTGCCGCCGAACGTGTTCACGCGCTTGCGCTCGTTCGGCATGACCGTCATCGCCGGATCGAACACGAATGCGCCGGTACACAGACCGATTTCGGTCACGCGATGCTCGTTCGTCCCCGTGTTGCCTTGCGCCACCAGCGCAGCGCGTCCGGCATCGGTTACTCGAATGAAATTCCCTGCCATGTTCATTGTTCCGTCAACGTCAGACGACGATAGAGCGCGGCCTGTCCGCCAGCGCCGACACCGATCGAGCCGCTAAGAGCGAACCCCTGCGTGAAGGTGTAGTGGGCGCGGACAGGCTTCGCGCGATCCACTTCCGCGAGAATGTCGGCGATATACGATGCGGTCGGTGGGTTGCCGTCCTGTGCCGCGACCGTCATCACCATGTCAAAGGTGTACGGCGTGCCCGCCGGTTCGTGCTCGAACCATTCGCGCATGACGATGTTCCCGCCGAAACTTTCGACCACTTCGCGGACAGCCGCGGCCGTGCCGTTCTTCCGCGCGATCGGGATAGCGGCCTTCACGCGGGCGCGCTTGATACGCTCGGGCCAATCGTCTTTCCACGTCACAACGCCCAAGTGCCACGCGAGCCACGGCAGCAGATCGAGCCGAATCGTGTCCGGGTTCATCAGGTCGCGGATCGGCACCGGCACCTCGCCGAGCCGCGCATTCGCAGCCGCGATTGCACGCAGGAGCGGCGACGCATTCGGCGGCAGCAGATCACCCGCCATAGACGCCTCCCAGAGTGATCTTGACGGCCCGACAGTACGGCGCCTGCGTGGCGGAAATCTCGACGTCTGCAATCGGCGCGTTCAGCTTCACACGCTCGACGCCGTTCACGTGCAACGCAGCGTAGATGCCGGACAACGTGACCTCACGGCCGTTACGGTGCGTTTCAGAGACGTAGGCAGCGAGCTTCGCGGCAGCCTCTTTCAGTACGACACTCGAATCCGGCCCGGGGAATGTGAACAGCACCGCATCGACCTCGTAACCGACGATCGTTGCACCACGCACCGTCACCTTGTCAGTGAGGGGGCGCACGTCGTCCGCACGAAGCGCCGCCGTCACGGCGTCGATCACCTCTTTGGACGGCGTGCCGTCGCCGTCGCGCGACAAGACCGTCACCAGCACTTCACCGGGCGCCGGGCTCGTCGCCGATGCGTCGAGCACTGAGCCATGCGCCGCAAGCGCGTGCGAACGATATGCGCCCTCCGGACCCGCGACGGAATAGCCCTGCGGTGCCAACTGCGTGCGGTAACGCAGATCGGTGTTGCCTTCCATCACGGCCGGGGTACCGGCTTCCGGATCTGCGGGCGTGATTTCCAGACGCTTGACACCGAGCAGCGCGGCCAGTTGATCAAGATCGCCGTCCATCGCGAACGCCAGCATGACCGCACGCGCTGCGTCGTTCACGCGTTGCCGCAGATACATTTCGCGATAGACGCTTTCTTGCAACATGATCGTGATCGGTTCCGATTCCAGTTCGAGCGCCGCCGCCACTTCTGCGCGACGGTCGTCCGGTACGAGCGAAAGCAACCCGGCCTTACGCTCCGCGAGCATTGCCTCAAAATCGATTTCCTCGACAACATCGGGTGCGGGCAGGCGCGACAGATCGATCGGCGTACTCATGCTCCGATGCCCTCGACCGAAACCGACGTTCGGAAGTCAACAGAAGCACCGCGCACCGTCGTATAGCCTTCCACGATGACCGGCAACGTTCCGGCCGCGAATTCGCCGGACGTGATCGCGTCCTGATCAATCGAGACACGCGTGAGCGTCAACCGAGGCTCCCACCGCATCAACGCGGTTGCGACGGCCGCATACACCTGCGTGAGTACGCGCTGATTGCCGGGCGCGTCGATCTGGTCCGGCAGGTCCGAGCCGAACAGGCGCCGCTTCACGCGCGTGCGCAACGGCGTTGAAAAGATGACCGCGATCGACTGTCGCAGGTGATCCACACCTTCAACGTATCGCCCGGTCTGTGCGTTCATGCCGATCATCACGCCCCCGCGAGCGGCGGCGACACGAGCGCGAATTCGCCCTTCGCTTGGTGCGGGTGGAATCTGAGGCTGATGTCGCCAGCCTTTACGTCGTCCGTGAAATGGGCCGAGCCGTGGATCTGCATAACAGGACCCGAACCGCCCTCACCGGCTTCGCCGGTCGCGCCGCTCAGGAACGTGAACGGCCCTTCGACCGTGAGTGCGCCTTTGCATGTCGTCTGCGGTGCGTCGAGCGTGACAGTTTCCGCCTTGACCGTCGCGGCCTTGGTTTCGATCAGCACGGACGCGGGCGCGGCGAAATGGATCGTGGCACCTTCCGGCAAAGCAACCGTGAGCGCGTGGCTCGCGTCGTCATAGACGATCCGGCCGCCGTCGGCGAACACGATCATGTGCTCGCTCGGGCTCGTGCTCGGCGCGGGATAGTCGTCGGCATACTCGGCGCCGGACACAACGCCTTGCGACGGATCACCGCCCGGGCAGTCGATCACCACCGGCTCGCCGATGCTCGGTGCACTCCATGTGCGGACCTTGCCCGCACGCGTGGCTTTCCACGGAAGCCAGTTCGTCGTCAACCCTTCGCCGTCGGTGTCAGGATCGCCGACGGCAACGCGGCACCGGGGCGCGGTCGGGTCGGCCAGATCGAGCGCGACCACGCGGCCGCGCAAAATCCCGTTCCGCTGTTGTCGCTGTGCTTCGTTCGTCTGTGCCTGTCCCACGTGTGCCTCACCGTTGTATCAATCGATACGCCCATCGTGCCGCGCGCGCGATCGACAGGCGAGCGACGGCGCCACGGCTCAGGCCGGGTACAAAATCAGCGAGGGAAAGGTGACGGACGCGCGCGACCGCGCGTCAGCGAGAGGAAAGGTGTTTGAGGTAGTGGTCGCGAATCATGCCGCGCTCGGGCTCTGTGAAGCCGAGCAGCACACGGCGGGGATACCGGTATTCCGGGCCGCCCGGCGCCACCGGGGCACGCTCGCCGTGTTGGTGGACGGCTGCAATCTGCGCGACGCGCCCGGCAAATCCGACGGTGCCGCCGTCAGCCGTCGCCGCGATCGTCATAAACCGCGTCGTGCGCAGCTTCATGAACATGGCCTGCCGCCTGATCCGGCCCGCGCTGGCGCGCGCAGGCGGGCGTTTGCCCGATGCACGCTTTCGCGGTTCGAACGGCGTTCCGTCCGGGTTCGTCTGCTTCGCGATGCGGGCCGCCTGACTGCGCCGCAGATCGCGCACGATGGCGCGCAGCACGCCGCGCCGTTGCGCGGGCGTGAGCTTCGCGAGCAGTTCGCCCACCCACGAATCGAGTGCCGTTAGATTGTCCGTCACCGTCTGCGCGCTTGGAGAATTGTTTCAACCGGGTCGAGCAGCCATACGGCCGAGTCAACATCAGCGTTCCCCGGCGCGCTGTCGTCCACGGACGCATACGACCGCGTACCGTCGCCCGCCACCTTCACCACGACGTTTTCTGTCAGGGGGACGCGGATCGACAGATCGACGGCGCCATTGTTCAACACGTCCGCTTCGAACGTGATGCCGTTCTGCCGGGTGTCCGGGTTCTGCACGATATCCGGCTGATTGCGCTTCGCCCATTCGGTAATGTCGCCCATGAGCGCGAACGTCGATCCGGCGAAATCGAGCAGCACAATGCGCGCCACGTAGCGAATTACGTACGACTGCGCGCGCGACGCGTTCGATTCGATCACGCCCTCATCAACGAACACGAGCAGCCGATCGGGGTTTTCGGGCAGGTACGCAACCGCGCCCGTGATCGCGGCGCGCAACGAATCGAGCTTTTTCACCGTGCGTCGCCCGGATCTGCGACGGTCGCCGCGCGCTCGGCGCGTGCCTGGCAGGCGGCGATCGCATCGACCGTCGCCGCGCACTGCGCCCATGCAGCCTTCGTCATCAGCAGGGCCGCATTCATGTCACGGTTCGTTTGCGGCGCCATCGCAGGCAACGCGCACCGCGTTACCGGCTGGCATGCGTTGAAGGTAATCACAGGCGCCGGTGAGATCGGGGCTTGCTTGCAGGCGGGCAATGTCAGCAGGCAGGACAGTATCAGCCCATGCGCGAGATTCGGGCGTTTCATTGAGGATTCTCCGGGTTGCGGCTTCGATGCGCGCCTGTGCCGTGCCGATCTGCGTGCGCGTCGTATCGAGCCGCCGTTGTAGTTCGGCGTTCGACCGCGCGTTCGCTTCGAGTCGCGCAATCGTCTGATCGCGAGCCGTCACCTGATCACGTGCGGCGCGTGCGGCTTGCTGTGCGTCCGAAACGTCCGCACGGAGCGATTGGACATAGCGAACGCCGCCCCATGCGACGAGCGCAGCCGCACCGAACGCCAGCAGCTTCGCGACCATCGGATTCATGCGCCCACCGTGTACGACGCCGCTTCACCGCAGAAATGAGCGGTCAGCACCTCACGACGCGGTTTCACGCCGTCGGCCGCGATGCCGATATGGACCCACCGGCCGCCCTCGTGAATGAGCTGATCGAACGCGAGATTGGACGCCGCCAGCTTGCGCACCACATCGAGCGGTGCGCCGAACTTCGAGCATACGAAATCGGCAGCGAGCCCCCCAAGGTGCGCGCTATTGGCGACGCCGCCGACCGCGCGATTCAGCGCCGGGCAGCGATAGCCCGACGTGATCTGCATCGGCTTGCCGCCGAGCAGCACGCGGGCCTGTTCCAGCGTCTGCGCGAGACGCCGCAGATTTTCGACCGTCGCGGCCGACGGCGTGTTGTCGATATGCCGCGTGCGCGCTACGTCGCTCGCGGTCAGTTCTTCGAGTGTGAAATGGTCCGTCAACTGCATAGAGCCTCCCTGATTGCCTGCGTGCGGTGCGCGCCTTATCGGCCCGTATCCGCCCCGCGATCCACTTCGCGCAACGCACGATCGAGCACCCGATCGAGCACCCGCGAGCCGCCGTATCCGGCCAGCGTGATGACGCCCGCCTCAAGCACGGCTTGAAAATTCATCCATTCGGACGCGAAGAACGCCAGCAGCCCGGCCACGAGCGACACCACCAGATCCTTGGCGATTTCCAGCCCGATCGAGCGGACCGGCGCCACGTCGGCCGCAAGCTTCTGCAACGTGCTCGCGAGGCCGCCAATGAACGACAGGAACAGGCACAGCGTCACGGCCGCGAGCGGGATGCTCGACAGATCGTCGCCGAACGTGACCGTTGCAGCCCACGCCGACGGCGGCCACACCACCGCCAGCCAGACCCACCGATACCGAATCAGGTTTTGCACGCAGCCCTCCGATGACGTTTTTCGAATTGATCGTGGAACGCCAGCACCAGACTGGTAACGGCCATTCCGACATACAGCACATAAGCGCCCCACGCGTCGCCGAGGATCGGCGCAAACACGAAGGGCGGCACGAGATAGCAGAACGCCGCGCCGACGTAAAGCCCGTGGCGATGCCGCACGAGCCACACGCACGCGCAACGTCGCGGCAGGACGCCGTTCAGCAGCACGTCGGCCACCAGCACCATTGCGATTCCGATCATGGCGAGCGTCAGGATTGCACCCGGCAAACCCTCCCGCCGCATCATCATGTCCGCGAGTGCATACGGCGCCGACACGCTGCGCGTGACGACCACGAGCGCGAGCACCGCATACAGCGCGCGGAACGCGACAGCGCGCGCGCCGTGATCTTGAAAACCGGGGTCTTTTCGCATACGAACCTCAATCGAATAGCTGAACCAGCGGCGCCGTTCCCGCGATCCCCGTCGAGTCCGGCATTTCGACCTCGAACCCGAGCGGCAGAAACAGGCCGATATCGGCCAAACCCGGGTTCGCCTCTAACACCGCCTCGACCACGCCATCGGTGCGGCCGTACCAACGCCAGCAGAGCGCGTCGACGGTTTCGTTTTGTTGTGCGCGTGCCTTCATCAGATCAGGTCCACCGTGACGCGTCGGCGGCGCATGATGTCCGACACAGCCCAATACGCATCACGCCGCGCGTCTTCCGGCAGGCAATCCAGCGCCTCCGCCCGGCGCGTGCCACTGGCCGACGTGTCGTAACCGCGATAGCGCTCAACCAGCCACGCCAGCGCCCATGCGTACACGGCCCGCCGAAAGCGCGACACCTGCACGTTCACGCCGTCCACGTCGCCGCTCAGAGTCGTCGCCAAATCGGCCGCGCCTTCGCGCTCACGATCCACGCGCCACTCGGCGAGCACGTCACGGGTATGCGCGATGCCCTCGACCACCGCATCGCGAAACCGCGCATCGGTGATCGTGCCGTCTTGCAGGCGCATCACCTCACGTGCGACGCGCAGATCGATTTCGGGAAACCATCCATCGCCCGGGATGACGGAGGCGACAGCAGGATCGGCCGGTTTCGGCGCGGTCGCGGCCGGGACGGGTGCGGTCGAAACGAAATCATTCATCGCAGCACCGTTCGGGGTGGCGGTGGACGCGTGCCGCTTGGCAAGGCGCAATGCCTGCCGCCCGGCACGCGTGCCGCCACGTCGCGAGGGACGCGTTACGCATCCGAGCCCTCACCATCGGGACCGGGTGCAGATTCTTTGCCGGACAGCAGCGCTTCGAGCCGCGCGATATCGCGCTTCACGCCGATCTTGTCGTTCAGTTCGAATGCCCGGCGAAACGCGGCAAGCGCGGCATCCGGATCGACCGCGGTCAGCGCCACGCCGTACGCCTTGAACAGCTTCGCGCGGATCTGATCGACCATATCGAAAGGCGCGGTCAGGTCGATCACGTCGGCCAGCAGGCCCGACGGCACGTCAGCCGTTTCGGCGAACCCTTCGGCCACCGTCGCCGGCAGCGTGCGGTCGAAATGCGCAGGCATGGTCAGGCCGTGGCGGATCGCGTAGCGGGCGATATCCATCGCCCCGCCCATGTCGCCGGCGTCGAGCCGCCACAGCATGATCGTTGTCACCACGTCATCCTGACCGCCCGCGTCACGTTCCAGCACTTCGCTGATGTACGGCAGGTAGTCGGGCAGGATTTCGCGCTTGATTTCGACCTTGCGCTCGACGGACTGCGTTTCCTTCAACCGCCGCTGATCCGTCGCGAGCTTCGCGCGCATCATCTCGTACGCCCTGTCCTGCGAGCGCTGCGTGCTCGCCGCGACCTCGCCGCGCGTGTCGCCGGGATCGGCGACGGACGCGACGGTGGACGCGGCGACGCGCATCAAATGCCGAGTGATCGGGGTATGTCGCGTCATCACCGCACCTTATTGACCGCCCGCAGGCGCACCAGCGAATTCAACGTTCTCGATCAGGCAACCGGCGCCGAAGTCCTCGACCACGTACGCCTCGTTGCTCGATTCGAAGAACTCGACCTGATCGCGCTTCGGGTTGTCGATCACCGCGCGTCGACGGCCGCTGATTTGCCAGTACAGCGACAGATTTTTCAGGATGGTGATGAACAGCTTGCCGCGCGGCATGAATGGCACCTGCACGGCTTGCAGATTGCCGATGCGCTTCTGGCTGATGACCAGACCGGCCGCGAGCGATTCGGTCGGCGGGTTGTCGCGATCGAGAATCGGGAAATACTTGTCCAGGAGCGTATCGCGGCCGCACAGCACGACCAGTTCCGGGCTTTCCGCATACCACGGCTCGATCAGCGAATTCGTTGCTTCGTAGACGAGCGCGTCGAGGTTCTTGTAATCGCCATCGGCGCCACCGATCACCAGCTTGCCCGAGCCCTTCTTTCCCTCACTGATCACACGATCTTTTGCCTGATCACGGTACTTCTGCAGCCAGCCCTTGTTCACATCTTCGAGGTTCGGGTTCTTCGTGCGATCGGACGTGGCAGCCCGGCCCACACCGTTGAAGCCGATACGAATCCGATCGAGCGCTTGTTGCTGCGCGTTCACATCGCGCACCATCGTCTGGAAATTCGGGAACTGCGCCCACGCGTCGAGCTTGCCGTACTTCAAATGCGTGTCGAAATTCGTCTGCGTGCAGACGTATGCGTTCGGGTCCATGTCGGTCAGATCGACCGTGGTTCGATCGGACTTCGTGGTGTCCGTCGTGCTCGCGATCGGTGCGCCGATCAGCAGGCCGAGCTTTTCGCCCATCTGTTCGGTTACGCCCTGCACGTTGATACGTTGCAGGAACGCCGCCGATTCTTGAATGCGCTTTTCCAGCGTTTGCTGGACGCTCGGCACGACGGCGAATTTTTCCGCGACGCTCGCGACGCCGTTGAGCTTCGCGATGTTGTCCATGTAGCGCGTCAGTGCGCGCCGGGTAATCGGGTTCATGTGTTCTCCGGTAATTCGATCTGTGGTGTGTCAGCCCGACCGCTGTCAGCAATCGGTAGCGTCCCAATCGGCGCTGCCGGTTGCGCTCGGTCGCATGGCCGCGCCCGGTTCGCGTTCGAGCTTCTGGCTCAGGGTGTTGAACGCTTCGCGGTCTTTTTCGCGATCGGCTTTCAACGCCTCGATATCGCGCGTCAGACCATCGATCACGACCTGTTGCGACGCACTGTGGAACGACAGCCGTGTGATCAGGTCCGCGTTCGACGCATCGCCTTGCGCGAACTCGGCCGCCTTCGCGGCGCCGCCCTTCGATGCGTCGGCGGCCGATGCTGGGGGCTTCAGCGAGAAACCGAACATTTCGGCGAACCTCGCCACCACGGCCGACGCGATCGACGTAGACGACGCGGCAGGATCAGCGGGTTCGTCGCCGATGAGTGATGCCGCGTCTACCTCGACGCCGATCGAAAACAGGTTTTCCGGGGCCGCCTTGCGGGACTTGAAGTGCTCCGGGTGTTGCCGCGAGAACGTAAGGATTTCGGTGCCGAGGCTCGCGGGGCTGTCCGTCACGCCGATACCGAACAGATACGCCTTCCCCGTCTTTGCGAAATCCGGCGCAATCTCGACGCTCGTGTAGACCTTCTGGCGGGCCTTCACCATTGCCTTGAGATCGTCCGTCGGATCGATCTGTGCGAACAGCGCCAGCTTGCCGTCCTCGACCTCGCGCGCTTCGACGGCCCGGACGTCGCCATACGCGCGGAACGGGCCATCCGGCATGGTTCCCCGGTAGTGTTCGAGGAACACGCGCGCGCCGTACTTCGCCGGGTCGTACGTACTTGCCATTTCCTCGATCTGTTGCCGCGTGATGTCGCGACCGTCCGTGGTCGCGCCTTCCGTTGCCACCCGCACAAACTTCATTGTGTTTTCTCCCTGTTGATTCCTGTCCGCTTATCGAGCGTGAACACCATCGTGCGTGAGCACCGTCAACGCTTCAACGCACGCTCCCGTGTGACAGGCCGGGTACAGATTCAGACGGTCGATTTCGCGCTCGCGCGCGCGATACGCTCGACGCATGGTCAAACCTGCAAACCCCTTCTCCGACTTTCCGGCATCAAACGATGTATCCGCAACGAACGTGACGAACCTCGCCACGCGCCGCGTTGCGCGTGATCTGTTTTGGAGTGGATGGAAGATTGTCGCCATCGCCGAATACATCGGCGAGCCGCGGTCAACGGTGGAGACGTGGAAACAGCGCGAGGGATGGGACAAGGCAACCGCGACCGACAAGGTTATTGATGCACTCGTGCAGCGTCAGCGCGTGCTGATCGCGAAGGAAAACAAAGAGGGAAAGGACTTCAAAGAACTGGACTTGCTCGGCCGAGAAATGGAGCGCCAGCAGCGCATACAGGCGCGCGGCGAGCGGGCCGAAGGTAGCGGAAACGAGAACGGTACGGCCAGCGAAGGCAAGGCGAGCACGTCGCCGCGCTCGTCGTCGCGGAAATCGAATCGCAATGTCATAACGGCCGAGCAGGAACAGCGCCTGAAAGAAGCGATCCGCGAACAACTGATCGGCCATCAACACACGTGGTTCGAGCATCGGCACTTGCGCCGCCGCAACATCCTGAAGTCACGACAGATCGGCGCCACGTTCTATTTCGCGCACGAGGCGCTCGTGCGTGCGCTGGAAACCGGCACGAATCAGATTTTTCTGTCGGCGAGTCGTGCGCAGGCGCACGTGTTCCGCTCGTATATCCAGAAATTCGCATGGAACGCTGCGCAGGTTGAGCTAACCGGCGATCCGATGAGGTTGTCGAACGGCGCGGAATTGATCTTTCTCGGCACCAGTTCACGCACGGCCCAAAGCTACAACGGCGACCTGTATTTCGATGAGTATTTTTGGGTCAGCAATTTTGCGACGCTCAACAAGGTCGCGATGGGGATGGCGACGCATTCGCATTTGCGGATGACACACTTCTCGACGCCGTCCACGAAAACGCACGAAGCCTATCCGTTTTGGACCGGCGCTCACTTCAACCGTGATCGTGCAGACGACGAGCGCGTCGAGATCGATATTTCCCATACGTCCCTTGCACGCGGGCGCCAATGCGGCGACGGGCAATGGAGGCAGATCGTCACCGCAGAGGATGCAGTCGCATCCGGGTTCACGAAACTGGATCTGGAGGACTTGCGCTCAACGAACAGCCCGGCCGATTTCGAAAACCTGTACATGTGCCAGTTCGTGGACGACACCTCATCGGTGTTCGCCTTCCGGCTCGTACAGGCGTGCATGGTCGATTCATGGGACGTGTGGACTGACGTAAAGCCGTTGCTTGATCGGCCGTTCGGCTGGAAACCGGTATGGATCGGCTACGACCCGGCCCTCACGGGCGACGCGGCCGGATGCGTCGTCATCGCCCCACCCGAGCAGCCGAACGGAAAATTCCGCGTGCTCGAACGGCATCGTTGGAAGGGCATCGACTTCGAGACGCAGGCCGAGAAAATCCGAGAGCTGACGCAACGCTACAACGTGACCTATATCGCGATCGACACGACCGGCATTGGTCACGGCGTGCATCAGCTTGTGCGGCAGTTCTTCCCGCGTGTCGTACCGATCCAGTATTCGCCCGAAGTGAAGAACCGCCTTGTCCTGAAAGGCATGTCGGTGATCGGGAAAAAGCGCCTGGAATTCGACGCGGGCATGACTGACCTCGCGCAATCGTTCCTGTCCATCCGCCGAGCCATGACGCCGAGTGGCACAAAGATGACCTACACCGCCGCGCGTAACGAAGAAATCGGCCACGCTGACCTTGCATGGGCCTGCCTTCACGCGCTCGATAACGAACCCCTCGAAGGTGCCAGCCGCGCACGCAGCACCGTGGAGATTTACTGATGAGCACCGCCCTCGTTCCGACCACCGACGCGCACGACGTTGCAACGCGCGCGCCGCTGTCCTCGATCGAAACGTTCACGTTCGGCGATGCGGTCGCCGCGATCGACGGCGCCGACATTCTCGATTACGCCGAACTGTGGGCGATCGACGACTATTTCGAGCCGCCGATCAGCCGCCCCGGGCTCGCGAAATCGCTTCGCGCAGGCACGCATCACGCGTCCGCGCTGTACTTCAAACGGAACGTGCTCGCCTCGACGTTCATCGAGCATCCGAAGTTTTCGCGCGATGCGTTCCGCCGCCTCGCGCTCGATTTTCTGGTTTTCGGCGACGCATACCTCGAACGCGAGCGCAACCGCATCGGTGGAGCGCGCAGCTATCGGCCTTCCCCGGCGAAGTACACGCGCCGAAAAACGGATCTGGTCAATTTCGTGTTCATCGACGGCTTTCTCGACCGCCACCAGTTCGACACGGGCTCGATTTTCCAGTTGATGGAACCGGACGTGAATCAGGAGGTGTACGGCATGCCCGAGTACATCGCATCGCTGCAATCCGCGTGGCTGAACGAATCCGCCACGCTGTTCCGGCGCCGCTACTACGCGAACGGCTCGCACGCCGGGTTCATCCTGTACCTCAACGACCCGAACATGGACCCGGAGGACGTAGACGCGATCCGGAAGGCGTTACGCGACTCGAAGGGCATCGGCAATTTCCGGAACCTGTTTTTGCACTCGGCCGCGCGAAACGGCAGCGGCGAAAAAGGCGCGGTCCAACTGATCCCGATTTCCGAGGTTGCAGCGAAAGATCAGTTTTTCGACATCAAGAACGTTACGCGCGACGACACGCTCGCGGCCCATCGCGTTCCGCCGCAGTTGCTTGGCATCGTCCCGAGCAATACGGGCGGTTTCGGCGCGGCCGACACTGCCGCGCGCGTGTTCGGGCGGAACGAAATCGTGCCGTTGCAACAGCAATTCCTCAAAATCAACGAATGGGCGGGCGAGGAAATCGTGCGGTTCACGGACTATGTGATCCCGACGGCCGCGCCGACGGCGAGCGCCGCGTAACCCGCTGGAAGTGCCAAATCTGGCACTTTTCGGCCCTGCGTCTGGTCCTGCCCGGCGTGCATCAGCCTGCGTCTGGAAATTTCCCCCGAAAATCGCCGAAACCCGCCCCGCGCGGGCCTGCGCAGGGCCGGGGTTTTGCGTCTGGAAGTGCCCCTTTTTTGCAGCGGGCAGGCGCGGAGGGGACTGCGCTATCCGGGCGCCGGGGCGCGAGCCACCCCACCGCCCGGCCCGTGCGGCACGCGCCCACCGAGCCCGCGTCCGGCCCGCCACGGGCACGCCGACGCCTCGGCCAAGGGTCGGGATGCATTAGGCGTCGAACCGCTCAGAGGCCCGCAAATCGCGCCGGGCGCGGTGCCTCGATTTCCTGATGTGATATCACTTTCTGATTGCAAAGTGATAGCACTTTCTGCTATCATTCGGGCATGAAATCGAAACACGCCCGCACCCTCGCCGCGATCTTCACGAAGCCCACTCTGGGCGGGATCGTGTTTTCCGATATTGAATCGCTCGTCGCCGCACTCGGCGGCGAAATCCACGAAGGCGCCGGGTCGCGCATTGCCTTCGAACTGAACGGCACGCGCCGCTATCACCACCGCCCGCACCCGGGCAAAGAGGCGAAGCGGTATCAGGTGGAGGATCTGCGCGACTGGTTTATCGAAATGGGAATCAAGCCATGAACAACGCCATGTCTTACAAAGGGTATTTCGCCCGGGTCGATTTCGACGGGCGCGATAACATTTTCGTCGGCCACGTGCTCGGCGTGGACGACAAAATCAGTTTCCACGGCGAGACGGTGGACGAACTGTCGCGAGACTTTCATGCGGCCGTCGATCACTATCTTGACGACTGCAAACGCGGCGGGCGCGAGCCGCAGAAGCCCGCGTCCGGCAAGCTGATGCTGCGCATTGATCCGGCCGTGCATGCGCGCGTCGGCATTGCCGCCGCCCTGTCGGACGAAAGCATCAATCAATGGTCTGAGGAAGTATTGGGGCGCGCGGCCCGTGAAGTGTTGGAGCGCGCCGGTTTCGCGAACGACGAGCGCGCCCCGGCGCAGGCTATCTGAACGTTAGGTTGACGCGTCAGGGTGCCACCACTGCCCCACCTTACCTATCGCGAGCCCGAACGCGCGGGGCGTGTAACCCTGAGACTCCGCGCGCCATTCCAATTCACGTCGCACACGGCGCGCGTTCGCAGAAATCAACGAACGCTCGCGCGACCCTATCGGCATGATTGCGCCGTCGATTATCGGGCCTGTACATACAAGGCGGTCATACGCTTCGCATCGTGCGTGATACTCGACAGCCAGCGATGTTAGTCCGTTTTCGGGGTCCCACGTTTGGCTGTATAGAATCCGGAACACGCCTCCGTCGCCCCTCATCATCGCGCAAATCGCCGAGCGCGCAGCACGGTCGCCCGGCTCGTATGCGATACACGCGTTATCGCCGACAGTAGCAATCCATTTCTCGTCGCCTGTCATGCTTCACGCGAACACGCCACGCAGCGCTCCAGCGCCTCTATGCGTCGCTGTTGATCCAGCAGCAGCGCCGCGAGCGTAATAAATGCCCCACCGTAGCCATTACCATAGCCGGTGTGCGTTGCGCTGTACTGCTGTTCGAGCCGATATTGGTCGCCGTTTTCCATCACGATGGTAAGCCCCTTACTGGCACTATCGAACATCACCATCTTGATATCACCGGTCTGTTCCAGCGCGGTGGCGCTGAAATAGCTTTTGTCGTATTGCATCATGCCTCCCGACCGTGCGCCTGCGCGCTTCCCAATTTCACCCACTCCGAACAACCCTCGCGGACTCGCGGCAGGTCGCCGCCGCATACGCAACCGCCAGCACGATCGCAATATCCGCCCGGCGCCGCGGCGGATTGCGTAGCCCGATCGCCAGCGGCGGAGAGACGCACGACGCTATACGCCGGGGGCAGCATTTGGCGGTTACGGTGTTCCGCCCGCGCGTCGACGGCCCACGAACGCGCCTCGTCCTCGTCGTATGCAAGATGCACGAGCGCCCGGCCATCGGTCACGCCCCACGCGGACAGCGGCGCTGTGTGCGGCGGCGTCCACGAGCGAGCAGCCAACTCCAGCCACACCGCCCACCCTATACCCCGCCAGCCGTCGCGATCACCGGCATGGAACCATGCCCCCAACGCCCAATACTGCGCAAAGCGCGGTTCCTCGACGCGCACCAACGCATCCAGATCAGCGGCGGCCATCGCCGCGAGCGCCGTCATTTCGCACCTCGCTCGCGTGCGTTCACGATCGCCGCGCGCAGGTCCGCCCCCTCACCGGCAACCGGCCTTTCGAGCAGGTCGAGCACGCCGACCCGGAACACTGGCTGTTCACCTGCCACGTGCATTTTGCTGATCGCGACGTTGCCTTGCGCTTGAAGCCAGTCGAGCAGACCGGCATCGTTTGACCTGGCTGTTTGCTTCTGGCCGCCGACTGCTTTCAGAGCCTTCGGCGTGACCTTCGTCTTACCGGCCGCCGTCACCGCCTCTTTCGCGGCTTGCAGGTGCGCGACAGCGTTCACGCCCTGTTCCTTCATCACCTTGACCGCGCTCGTCGCCGAGACTGCGCCAGACGTGACCATTTCCTTGATCGGCGTCGGCGCAGCCACGAGCGTGAGCGCATTGCGAATCGACGCGACGTTGCGCGTCAAGCGCCTCGCGATTTCCTTCTCATCAATTCCGCGGCCGATCAAGCGTTTGATCACCATCGCCTCGCCGAGCAGCGTCAGGCGACGGCCAGAGTTATCGAGAATCAGGCCGAAAATCCGATCCTCTTCCGTCGTGCCACGCACTTCGTTGATCACCGGCACCGCTTCGATGCCCGCGCCCTCACTGTTCGCCAGCAACACGCCATCCCACCGCGTATGACCGTCGGACACGTACAGGTAGCCGTCGGCCGCCGCCGCGACCTTGATCGGCTTGTGGCGAAAAAACCCGTTTGCCTTGATCGAGTCCGCAATCTCGCGAACGGCCGTCGGGTACTCCGGGTCGGCCTCGCGCGCTTCGTTGAATTCGGGCCGGACGCGGATCGCGTCGAGCGAAACCATGTACACGTCGGCCGTGCCCTGCCGGAACGGCTTCACAATCTCTTTGACGTTGCCCGGCACCAACTCCATTTCTGCCTGTACGGTCGTTGCAGCATCCATCGTTCATTCCCCTTTCAAGTGGTTCATCGCAGGAAACCGTGGAGCGTTTGAGGGCGATTGCGTAACCTGACGCCTGATTCTATGGAGGTCAGGGGGAAGAATTGCTCGATCGCAAGGCGCTTCAGGCACTGGGCTGCTGGACCGGCTATCGGTTGGAACGGGTGGAATGGCCGGAAGGAGACGGCCATACGCTGTCGCTGCATCTGAAGCCAGTCAGCAAGGTCATGCACTGCGAACAGTGCGGCGCGCGCTGCCAGCAAATCCACGAGACGACGGTTCGGCGAGTGCGCGATCTGCCACTGTTCGAGTACCGAGTCGTGCTGCATGTCCCCCGCCGTCGGGTCTGGTGCGCACACTGCGGCGGCCCGAGGCTGGAGAAGCTGACGTGGCTGGGCCGCTACCAGCGAGTGACGGAGCGGTTCGCCAAGGCCTGTGAGAAGCTGCTGCAAGCGGCCAGCGTGCAGGCGGTGGCAGCCTTCTACGACCTGGGCTGGCACACGGTCAAATCGATCGACAAGATGCGCTTGCGGGCTCGCGTGGCCGAGCCGGACTGGTCGACGATCCGCTATCTGGCAATGGACGAATTCGCGCTGCATAAGGGCCATCGCTACGCCACGGTGGTAGTTGATCCGATCGGCCGACAGGTGCTCTGGGTCGGCCCCGGACGTTCACGAGAAACGGCTCGAACCTTCTTCGAACAACTGCCCGAAGGCGTTGCCGAGCGCATCGAAGCGGTCGCGATCGACATGACCACGGCCTATGAGCTGGAGATCAAGGAGCAGTGCCCGCAAGCGGAAATCGTCTTTGACCTGTACCACGTCGTGGCCAAGTACGGCCGCGAAGTGATCGACAGGGTGCGAGTGGATCAGGCCAATCAACTACGACATGACAAGCCGGCCCGCAAGGTCCTGAAGTCCAGCCGCTGGCTGTTGCTGCGCAACCGTCACAACCTGAAACCAGAACAGGCCGTGCACCTGAAGGATCTGCTGGCCGCCAATCAGTCGCTGTTATGCGTCTACGTGCTGCGCGACGAACTCAAACGGCTCTGGTTCTACCGAAAGCCCGCCTGGGCGGAAAAGGCTTGGGGGCAATGGTTCGAACAGGCTCAGCAAAGCGGGATCGCCGCGCTGCAAAAGTTCGCTCAGCGCTTGCAGGGTTACTGGCACGGAATCGTGACTCGCTGCCGTCATCCGCTCAATACCAGCGTCGTCGAAGGCATCAACAACACCATCAAGGTCATCAAGCGTCGGGCTTATGGGTACCGCGACGAGGAATACTTCTTCCTCAAAATCCGCGCCGCGTTCCCCGGTAATCCGCGATGAACCTTTCAAGTACCCCGGCGACGGAATGTCGCCATCATCAGAAACCGACCCGCCATCAGGCGCGTCATCAAAAAGCGAAAGCGACTCCCGCCGCTCGGCGCGGCGCACCGGCTGTTCGGCTGGCGTCATCGTGAGCGCCGTCCGGTATGTGTGACCGCACAGCACGTTGTCGCACTGGAAATCGACGTTCCAGCACAGCTCAGACGTGCGCAGCATCGCGCGCGCTATGCCGCGCGCCCCGCAGTGCGGGCATGGCATGGTCCACCGCATATCAAAGCCCGATCCACTTCCGCGTGCGTGAATTGACCGAGCCGAGCAACGGGCCCGCACGCACGATCGGGATATCGAGCCCGTCACGCGGCGCGGCCGACGGGGAAAGCGAATAGAGAATTTCGACCGACGCAGGCGCACGGAACCCGCAATCCGGGCACCAAAAATACAAGCGGCGCATCGTGTCACTCATCGACTCAGAATGACGCGCCTCGATCTTCCCGTCGCATGCGGGACACTCGATCGACATGTCGTGCGGATCGCGATAGCTGGCGTTCATATAGGCTCCGGTCAGAATGAAGTGGTGTTCGAGCCCGCGCGGTCATAGTCCGCGAGCCAATCCCGCACATCGTCAGCCGATATGCGGATCACGTCGGCCGCACGTGCCGAATGCGGCACGTGGAGCGTCGTTGCGCTGTCTGTCGCTGGATCTGGCGCGCTCGCGCCAACCGTGACGTGTCCGGCGCGGTCATAGTCCGCGAGCCAGTCGTCTATCTCGGCGGCCGACGGGGCGGCGTCCTGCGTACAGTTATTGACACGAGTCCAAGCGCGCGCTGCGCGCGCGAAACCCGACTCCTCCGCTTCGCGCTTGCGCGGGGCGATCGTCCACGTGTGATGGACCGTGCGAACGATGATGTGCGCGAACCTCCGGCGAACGACGATGCCGTCGTTCTCGAACCGGATTCCGGACGCCTCAAGACCCTTCACCACTTCGCCGACCGCCTCGCCGTATCGGCCCACGCGCGATTCGAACTCGCGATAGAGCTTCACTGGACGATCGTCACGGCGGCAGTGAATACCGCCGTTCGCTTTGACATATTTCGCCCACGATGCGGGCGTGATCTCGCCGTCACGGTGTTGAAGCTTGTTCACGGCCTCGTACATTTCGTCCAGCACCGACGGCGCCCCTTCCGGCACCCGGTCCATGCGCCGCGCTTCACGCCACGTCGTCACCGGCGGCCCGCCGACCTGCTGAAACTGACGAATGCGCCACGTGGACGCCCACGCATCGACGCGCAACGACGTTTCGAGCCCGGCGTTACCAAGCATGTCGTCTTGAATGCCGAAGCCGTCGATATTTTTTGCGACGTACTTGGCGATGTATCCCGCAGCGGTGCCGCGCTTCCAGTCGATCGGCTTGAAGTCAACACGATGGTGTTTCGCGCCGCGCTCGTCTGGCGAATCGAGCAGCGCGTAACGGCGAATCCACGCACAAATGCGCGGCATCAGCGCCGCACCCTCATCGCGAACAAAGACGCTCTTTACGCGCCCGCGCTGCCCGGGTGCCCGCACGCCTTGCCGCTTCCGGCACAACACCGGATCGAAGAACACGAGAAAGTGCCAATGCGGCGTGCCGTCGTGATTCGGCTCGGCAATGCGGAAGCCGTACCAGCGCACACCCCGATTGCTGAGATAGGCGCGCAGCTTCGCGAACATCGCGGACAGGTAGGTTTGAGCCTCTTTCGGCAACGTGCCGTCATAGCGCGGGTTCTCGCGGACGTTGTGCCCGATCCGCTTCCCTTGAATGCGCTTCTTCCCTTTCGTGAAGCGGTGCATGCGCGACGGACAGGTAATCGTGAAGAACAACCCGACGTGTCCGAGTTCGCGCGCGATATCCTCGAACCCCTTGATTCGAGTCATCAACTCGCCACGCTTGACGGCTGGCGACGACACCGAGCGGTCGCGCAACTCCGCGAGCGTGAAGCATGCGCCCTCTTCGTTGGTCGCAAGAATGTTCTTTAGGATTTCATCGTTGCGCGCACGTTGCTGCGCGCGGCGCTTGAGCGATTCGTCGGACACGTACGCGCCCATTTTTGCGTTGATGAAGCCGAGCGCGAGCGCCGCAGCCTCGAAGTACTGCGCGTGCATCACGCGAATGCGCTTGCGCCACCAGATTGCGCACGTCATACGCAGAATCGCGGGCTCGTCCATCACTCCGTGGATGACGCCGGTACGTGCCGAAACACGAATCGGCATCGGCGGTTCGCAGTTGAACTGACGCACGACACGTTCGAGCGCCGCGCGCCGCGCCTTCACGCAACGGTAATCCGGGGCCAGTCCAAGGCATTCCGCCGCCTTCCGTGCGGCCGCTTCGCGGATCGTCGCATCGTCAGCGTTGAGCGGGAGCTTTAATGCGTTGAGCCGGGACGTGATATCGAGCAGGAACAGATTCGCGGTGCGGCGTGCATCGATGTTGCGAGCCGCGTGACGCTCGCGCCACTGTTGGTCAATCCGGTCGCGCCAGCGAACCGGAAAGCCTTGCAGGCGTTCGCCCGCCCATTGCTCATCTGTCGATAGTCGGAGATATCCCATTGCCAACTTCACTCGCACAGGCCGTAATTCGAGGCGCACACGGTCGCGGGTTGAGCATCGGCGAGCAGATCGTATTGACGCCCGCCACGGGTCGTTTTCGACCACTCGATGACCTGCCAAATATGGGACGCCGCGCCCGTATGTCCACCGTGCCCGGACAGGTGCATGAACGTCACGGGCGAGCCCGGACGGCACACCGCAGTGACGAGGCGTTCCCACTCTGCGATCCGCTCGATATGCTCCGGGAACCGCCGGGAAATTTCGCGCAATTCGACCTTCGCCGCATTGATGCACGGCATGCAGCCGACGCGGGACATGCCTTGTTTGTAGAGCGGGTTCGGCCGAATGCCAGCAGCCGCATGCGCCTCGAATACGTCATCGACGTTCCATTGCAGAATCGGACGAAATACTGCGTAATGGCCGCCGCGATCCTCGTAGTACGGGAGCCATCGCCGCGCCTCACTTTCGTCGGCCCGGACACCCTGCCACGACTCAATGAAGTACCCGGCGTCGATCAGATCGAGCGCGTACTCAGTCAACGGATTGCGCTTCAGGTGTTCAGTGCAGTATTGGCGCTTACGGCTCGGGAAACCGCCCTTCAACATGCACAGGTCCAAGAACGGATTTCCGGTTGGATGCAGTAGTTCGAGCGCACGGGCCGCCGCCTGTTGCGTCCAGGCGTACCGGAACTGTCGAGCGCCGTAGACGGCCGACTCCGGCTCGCCCGCCGCAATTCGAGCGAGATTGGCGCGCTTGATTGCGAACTCGTCGTCAAACGAAGCGCGGACTACATCGACCGTGATTCCGAGAGCGCGGGGCAAGTATTCAAGCGCATATGCGTACGTGCCCTCGTGCTCGTTTCCCGTGTCGGCGAACACTGCCCGGACGTTTTCCGGCCCGTACAGTTCGAGCGCGACCAGCAGCGTTGCCGTGCTGTCTTTCCCACCGGAGAGCGAGACGACCCGCAGTGTCTTACGTTCCATGTCAGTCACCGCCCCTCACGTCCGATTCATCGACTTGATCGGCCACGACGGCTCGGCGCCTTCGTCGGGATGAGTGCCACACCATGCCAACACACCCACGATCGTGAACAGCCAAATGGCCCACAGGGGCATCGGTTTTTTCTCGTTTGCACGCTTCATCGCTTCGACCTCTGAGGAACGTAAAGAAAGACTGCGTTACGCGATGCGCAACTCGTAGCCGTCCTCGCCAACAATGAACAGGTTCACGTCGCGCAGCCGGTAAGCGTTGTTGTTGCCGCTGACGACGTACTCATCGCGTTGTAGCGGGCTGATCTGGACGGGGAAAAGTGCGCCGGGCGGCGTCTGGCCGTAGTACTTGCTCGTGCGCTTGATCTTTGCGTGGATCTGTTGGCTCATCTCAGTTCCGTGTGTTGTTGGCTCGCTAGTAGCGGAAAAGAAAACGTCGTTTCGACAGGTCGCGTAGAAGCGGACGGAGAACGCGCATTGCATCGGATTCGGCTTGATCGGATCGCGCAGTGCGCGGCGGGCTGGACAGATTCGGCGCGGCGGCCAGCGCTCCGGCGCCGATGCCGAAATCGGCCAAGTCCTCGATCAACAGTTCGCGCGTCGAAACCGCGGCGTCGTCGCGGATCTGAACCATGTCAGGTCCGCGCGCCGGTCGCTGCAAAGAGCGGCATTTCGTCCGCATCCGTGTCAACGCATGCCGACGTGCGCGGGTCAATGCCAGCCGCAGCGCATGCCGACGGTGAAACCCAAATCACCTCTTCGCGTGGCACGGTTCCCGCCTGCCCGTTCGCACGCGTCTTGCGCGTGAACCGAGCCCAACCAGCCAATGCGCGGTCATACATTCCCGACGCGTAACCGCTGACGACCGCCATACCGCGCAGATTCGCTAGCATCGCCAGCAGATCGGCGTGTTCGAACGCGGACATTTCGCACCGGTAGTCGCGGCCAAGCCCACGCGAAACGCTGTTGCGCACTTCCGGCAGGTACGGCGGATCGACGTAGAACAGGACGCCCGGCGCGTCGTACTTCGCGATCAACTCAACGGCGGGCATATGTTCGATCATGGTTCCGCGCAGACGGGCGCCGACCGCTGCGAGGCGCGCCGGGTACCGCAACCACTGGCCCGGCCCATCCGACCAAACGTCGGCGGCGAAGCCGATCGGCGAACGCAGCGGGCGCGTCGAACCAGTCGCGCCGAATCCCATCTGCGCACGAATGCACAAGCGGCGCGCTCGCTCGATCGGCTCGTCTGCAACCTGCCACGCGGCCTCGAACTCGGCCCGCGCGTACGGCGTGGCATTCAACGCATCGACCAAGTGCGCTCGCATCACGTCATCGCGGACCACACGAAACAGATTCACGATTTCGCCGTCGAGATCGTTGTAAATCTCGATTCGACTGCGCGCCTTCTGCATGAGAACCGCGGCCGAGCCGCCGAACGGCTCGACGTAGATTTCATGCTGCGGCAGGTGCGAGAGCACCCACGGCGCGACGCGAAACTTACTGCCGAAGTAGCTGATCAGGGGCGCCGTTACGGTCACGCGGCCTCCGCATGGATCGTTCGACGGCTTTCGCGTGCCGCGCGCAGCGCGTCATCGCGCGACATGCAGCAAGACGGGGCGGCGCCGTCTTGCTCGTACCAATGGAATTCCGTGCCGCTCACCGTGAAGTAGCCGCCGCGCGAGCGACGTTCGTAAAACGGACCGGTTTCGATAATGCCGCGCTCGATCTGGCGCGGCGCAACGGCTTGAATGTCGGCAAGTGTCATACCGACCTCACGACGGAGAAGGCGCGCTCGATGCGGCGCAACGTCACTGCCTGTCGTTCAGCCTCATCACTCGCGCGACGACGCGCCATGTGCTCGGCGTTGCTCGCGCGGATCACACGTCGAATCGCGAGCGTTTCCGCCTCTTTTTGGTTAGGAATGCTATAGACGATAGCCATTTCATCATCCCTCGCGTTGGTTCTTGAAACTCAGGAGTTTGTGAGCGGCGCCGGTTCGATGTGCTCGATTGCCCGATCCTGATCTGACGTGCGCCAGTCCGGCCACGTGCGCCCCTCGTTCGTCGTCAGCTTCGCAGCGAGCGCCGTCGTGATCTGTTCAGGCGTCGCACCGGTTCGCCATGCACCGTCCAGCCCCAGCAAGATCACATCGACCCACTCGCGTAGGTCATCGGGCGCGGCCTCGACTTCGGTCAACTCTTTGCGGATGTGATCGCAAACGCGAGCCGTGAGACGGCCGGGGCCGAAGGTGCTTTCGGAAAATGCACGTTGACGCCGCAGAAACACGTGCATATCGAATTCGGCGGGCATCAGCATGACGCGCGGATTTCGCGGCGCGCTTGCGAGCACGCGCCGCAGTGTCGCCACGTCGGCCACCGACAGTTCGCCGGTAGGCTTGAGCACCACGACCGCCTGATCGCCCCGGGAGTCACCGGGATCGATACCGATCTTCCCGACGGCCCGGGCGAACTCGGCGCGAGCCAGCGACGCGCCGCGAGCGAGTAACGCCGCCCGCACATCGTCACGCGTCGGATGGGACAGCACGACGCCGGCTTGACGAGTCGCGACAGCCCACAGTTCCCGCTGATGGTCCGACAGCAACCCGGACGCATTCGCGATGATTCGGTCGGCGCATCGCAACTCGCGATACACAAAATCGGCGTCGGGGCTAGCGATTGCGGCTTGCCGTTCGAATGCCCGCGTGATGCCCTCCCCGCTCACGTTGTCGCGTTCGTTCGCGTTCGACCATGCGATCTTCTGGTCGAACGTCAGCACGGAAAGCGCCGTGCGGCTGATGACGTGTGCGGCGTGCAACTCGGCGCGCAGTTCGTTGACGATGGTTTTCATGCCGCCCACCCTGCGCATCGCACGCCGTCGAATTCAGTCCACGTGCGGACTAAAGCAATCATTGCGTCCATCCACGCACGGAAATGCGGCGTGAGCGATTGGCGCATCGGCGCCGAAGGTGTAAGCGTTTGTTGCAGCGAAACGTGCATTTGACTTCCCCTATTCAACCCCTTGAACGGATGCAGCGAGAAACATCACCCCGGCGCCTGAGTAGCTAGCTCAAGACCGGCGGGGTTGAGAACCGGTGCCGGGGTGACGGGTCGGAGAATAGTCTCATCTAATGAAACGTGTCAATAGCTGATACGTCTCAGCATCAGAGACTGTTGCATCTGTTGAAGCGTCGCAGTACCTTTGACGCCGGGTTGATTTGATTTGATAGGGGTTGTCTATGAAAACGACAGTCGATTGGCTCGATGCGGTGAAAGCCCGCCTCGACCTTCCCTCCGACTACGCCGCAGCCAAAGTGCTGGGCGTGACGCGTGGCGCGGTCAGCAAGTACCGCAACCAGCAATCAGTGTTCGATGAGAAAACGGCTATCCGCGTTGCGGAAATTCTGGGCGTCGATCCGTTCGAAGTGATCGCCGCTGCGCACGCCGAAAGCTCGCGCGACGATCGCACGAAGGCAATTTGGGTGCATGCTTTGGAAGTTTTTTCCAAGGGACTTCAGGGTTTTCGGTGGCTGGCGCTACCCGCTAACGCTTGTGGGGCTTTGTTCCCGCAGGTGTAACGCCAGCTTTAGTTAGCAGTCTTTCTTCACGTTATGTAAAATATATTCTCACCAACAAACCACGATTGCTTTCCCCGAGACGGTCAGCTCAGGACGGGACGAACAGGAACTGACACGAACTGATTCAAAGGAAGTTGGCCATGCGCAAAGACACCAATTCGTCGATGAATCCCTGGAATGTCCCTACCAGCCTTCGCCGGGCGTTCGTATGATTCTCGCTCGGGCTGGCGTCCGGATCGAAGGCATCGGCCGCGAAATGCCAGACATCGTTTTCGGCAAGATCGACACAGAAGAAATTGCCTGCAATATCTCGGGCAAATGGTAACAACCCGCGCGGGATGACCGCTCGCTCGAGCAGCGACAAATAGCCACCGTCCAGCAAGGATCGTGGATTGTCATGATCCGCTTTGCAGTACCTGATTGGCCGGAATCCCGCCACCTCTAGCGCATCGAACTTCATCTGCGGGTCGTTCCAGTACCTCCGTTTCGGATGCCCACCATTGAATTTCAAATAATGTCGCTTTAGTTCTTCGGGTAGCCTTGCGCCGATTTTCAGTTCGACCGTTTCCAGATCGTACGGGTCGATTTCTTTCTCGCAATCAAAAAAAAGGTTTTCCGTCATCGTAACCTCACGTTCCGTGGCAGATGCAGGGCTTGCGATTCTGATAGTACGCGTAGACAGCATCCTCCAGTCTGTCCACTGGCTTCTTCCCCAGCAGCCACCCTTTCGCGTACGACAGCTTGATTGCATCCAGCGACTCATACTTGACACCAAAATTTTTCTCGAATTGCTCAACGGAGCCGGCATGAGGAAAGCTTGCTTCGTGCGCCGCCGTTGTCACGAGTTGCATCGTGGTTTCGCCGCTGGCGGGATTGAAATCCCGGACATGATGCCAAGTGTAGTTCTTTGCTTGAGCAGGTCGGATTCCAGCCAGTTTGTAAGCCTGTGTAAAGTCTCGTCCCCGAGCGCCTTGCATCGTGATCGTGACAATATTTTTCTGACTACCCGTGACTGGGAACAAATCAGGGCTGCCGGTGAAATCTGCTCCCGAAAGCGCAAGCCCCAGCGGGTCGATCCACGCCATCGGATTCGGCGCATACCTGTAGGGATTTTCGCCTCCTACCAATCCTACGGGATCTTGTGAAATGAAGCACTGAATCGTCGGATCGTAATATCGGTACCGGTTGTAGTGAAGACCGGTCTCCGTATCGAAATACTGCCCTTGGTACCGGATAGGCGTAGTGCCTTCCGCCGCAAAGTTCAGCTCGACTGTTTCGGAATCGGTCGAAACGATGTCATCGATCGTTGTGATTGGTGAGCCATTCGGATCGTTATAGAAGTACCGAACTGTCGCGTGTTCTTTCGCTTCGCTGTCATCCGACGAACAAATCTGCGTCATCGGATGAAATGTGCCAGGATAATAGAAGAAACGTCGCGTCACTCTTTCTCCGGAACCGATGAATCCGGATATCGCTAGCCGATCCCCAGCCCAATGAAAGCTCGTGGTACCCGATATTTCCGAAGTTTCCGTCGTGTCAGATGAACTATCGGCACCCTGTAGTATTTCTGATGATTTGCTGACGCGCCTATGAAATACGTCATAGGTGTATCGCGTGCGGATTCTAGTCGGAGGATTCGAGCGGCGGCTTACCGATGCATTCCGGCGTGTAGTCACTGTCTCGATCAGTAGTCCATCAGCGTCCCATTTTGCCTGTATGTCCTGATCCGGATCGACTTTGCGAATGAGATTGCCGGTTCGGTCGAAGGTATAGGAGGTGCCGGCGTATTCGCCGTCGCGGACCCACGAAAGCGAGCGATCGCCCTCATTGTCCGGGGTCGAGTGCACGACGTTCCGGAAATGTGCTCGTAGCAAGTCGCCGGCGGAATCATATGTGAAACTGCGACGCTGACCGTCCGGGCCGGTGTGTTCGATCACTCGTCCGGCCTGGTCATATCGGTAGCATTGAGTGCCAATGTCCCGATCACGCTTCTGGAGCAGTTCCCCATCGGCGTCGTATACGTATTCGCTGTCGAGGAATATGCCACCCGACATGGATATCGACTGAACGGCGAGCAGCCCGTCGGAGGTATATGCCCATTGGTGGCTCGACGCTGAACCAGTTTTCGCACTCGTCACGCGGCCGAGTGCGTCACGCTCGAATGAAATCGGCTCTATACCGTCGATGCGAATAGTGGCAGGTATGTCAAGGCGGTCGTATTCGAGTTGCTCCCGGTACACTGCCGGCTTACCTTGATCTTCCAGAGAGGCTGCACGCTCGATGCAGTTCCCGCTTTCATCATATCGGTAGCTGATCGAGAATCTGGCATCTTGCCGCTCCTGTACTAGGCGACCTGATTCATCGTAGTACATCTCGACTCGACAGTCCGGGTTTTCAGCGACGACCAGATTCCCTCCCCTATCATATGAAAACGTTTCGGTCCGTTTTCCGGTCGGCTGACGCGCGTCGTCTACATGCCGCTTTACGACGCGTCCAAGGGCGTCTGTCTCGTAGTCAATGGATTGGCCCAAGGGATCCGTGCGGCGCCGAAGGTCACCAGATGCGTTGTATTCGTAATGACGCGACTGCCCCCAGTAGTCGATTTCCTCCACGATCTGCCCGAGCGCATTGCGTCGCAGCGAATGGTATTGACCGCGTTCGTTGATAACGGCAGTCAATTCACCTTCGGAATCGTATCGATATTGGATCGTTGAACCGTCTGGCGCGGTGCGCCTGATGATCTGTCCGAGCTCGTTGTGATCGAAGTACGTCTCTCGACCGCCAGCGCTGCGATACCGGATCAGATTGCCGTCTGCGTCGTAGGCACATTGAATTTCGGTGCCATCAGGATGGATGGCGCGCAGCAAATTCCCATTTCGATCATAGGCGTAACGGGCGACCTGCGCCATCGCATTGACGACCCTGGTGACGCAAGCCCGGGCGTCGTGTTCGAATTCCACGCGATGCCCCAGCGCATCGATAATCGCTGCAATATTGCCTCTGACGTCGTAATCGAACCGAGTCGACGCCCCACGCGGGGTGACCTGTTCGACAAGTTGCCCTTGCTCATCGTACTCGTAGCGCATTCGGCCACGATCCGGCGATACACGATCGATCAGGTTGCCGCGTGTGTCCCAATCGTATGTCCATTTCTGTCCACCCGGTGTAACGACGCTGACCAGCCGGTGATTCAGGTCATATCGTGCAGATACAATGCTCTTATCGGGTAGTGTCAATGCATCGAGATTGCCATACTGGTCATATGTCCATTTAGTTGTCCGGCGGTCTGGATCAGTCTCCGAGCATGTCCGACCGCATCGATCGTAAGCGTACGTTGTTGCGCCACCGAGTGGATCGATTGAGGCGATCGGCATTCCGCGCGCATTCGCTTGCAGAATCGATATTGCCCCCACGGAGTTCGTGATCTGCGTTTCGTGATGCACCGTATTGTAGGCAAACCGATAGTCGAAGAATCCACCGTCGCCCCATGCATGGTCGACACGCCATACACCATCGCTGCATTGTTGATAGCTGTAATAAAACGCGACGCCCATGCGGCTGGTATGGCCGGTCATCCGATGTTCTTCCTCATAGGTGAAGCGACGCCGTCTTCCCATCGGATCGATCGCGGCGACGAGATTCCGTTCGACATCGTGTTCGTAACCGACGAGCGAATACGAACCACCGTCCATATCGACTAGCGTTAGTTCGCCCGCCGGACTTTTTTCACCACCGACCTGCCGGCGCGTTGACGAATCGCAGTCGATTCGACGCCCGGTCGACCGATCGCCCATCCACTCGACGAGCCGCGCCAAGTTTCCGTCGGTATCGCGCTCGAACACCCACGCATTTCCGTTCAGGTCGCTCATCCTAGATATCGGCAGCGACAGCCCTCCTCGGACCTCGATGTTCGTGGGCCCTGCCTGTAAATGGTCAGGTAATGCAAATTCGTACTCAATGCCCCGGCGCGTGCGCAGTATCAGAAGAGCGGCTCGACGATACAGCGCGTAACCATGCTGCCAGTCGTATGTACGCTCCTGCCATCCGTCGCTAGTGGGGAGTTCATCGAATGCGGTTACGTGATCCGGAAAATAAGCGATCCCGGCGATCGAATTATCATGAAGCGTCAACTCGAAGCGGATATCTGCCGGTGTACGCCACCCAAAGCCGATTTCGCCCGAATGCCGGTCGTGGCTCGAATAGTGGCGGTCCCATACCATCGGGAGACGTCCATTCACGACGAAATCGCGGTCGCGCACCACCACTTCGCCAGTCACAGCATCGACCGGCTCCGCCTTCAACACATTGCAACGCAAGAACCCCGACTTCAAATTCAGCTTATCCGCCAGCGACTTCGCCCACTTCGACCCCCGAAACGCCTTGAACAACCCCTTCGCCACCGCAGCCATATTCAACACCGGCGGCCCGCCCACCATCACGGGCCTTCCCGCCGGAATCGGCAGCATGACCGAGCTCGGCATCGACGGATAGGTCCGCTCCGTATGCGCGCTGTTGTGCCCCGGCGGTTCCATCCCGACCGCCCAACAGCTCAATGCCGGCAGTGCCATGAACGACATCGGATCGTTATTGGCGAGCACCGTCCGGCTCCCCATGAACGACTCGGCGTCATCCGATGGAATCGGATCCGGCTCCGGCGGCGGTGCAAACGACTCCCCCAGCGGAAAATGCAGCCCGGGCACGTGAAACGAATGCGTACCGACCGTGGCGCGCATCAATCCATTCACAAAAATCGGCCGACCTGCGGCACCGCCCATTCCGACGCCTGCGCCAATCATGTTTCCGATACTGCTTTGAAGCCCCGCCGCTTGCTGCTCGAGTTTCATCCCCTCGGCGACGATCGCGTTGTCCTGGATATCGGCGAATTTTCCCGATGCGAACGCGGCCGCTTCGCCGAGCTTCTTCTCGACGTTGGGATGATCCTCGAGATACGCGCTGACCTTCTCCTGGACCAACGCCATCGCGATGCTGCCGACGACACCCTTCGCCGCCTCGACATACTCCCGCAGATCGAGCATGAACCCGACATGCGGATGCGGCAGAAACACCGGCGTCGGGCTCGGCGCGACCAGCACTGAATGCACATCGACGCCGATGACCGGATCAAGATGCTTGACGGCTGGCAGTGCCACGATTTCGGCCCTCGCTCGCGCTCAGCGTCCGCCACGCAACGCAGCGACCTTCTCGCTGAGCGCGTTACGCCGCCGGTCTTGCACCCCCAACTGCGACACCATCCACTCGACAACCATCGGCAGATTACTGTTCGCCCGCATCGGCTCGTCGATCATCAACCCCGCATCGAGCGCATTGAACCCGGCCTCCAGTGCGTGCTCGCGCTCCCCTGCCCGCTCCCAGCACACGGCGCTCATCCGCCAAGCCTCGACCGTCATCAATCCATCCTTCGCAGCCGTGGTCGATGCCGCCGCGCGCTCATAGCAATATGCCGAATGCGCGTAATCCTTGTGCGTCAGATGCACGCTTGCCTCGCCGAACAGCCCGTTCGCAACGAGCTTGTGCCCCGCCGGATGCCCTGCCTCGACCGCACGGGTGCCGCTGCTGGCCGCGCTACGGTACGCATCGATCGCCTTCTCCCGATCGCGCCATTTCAGATACGCAGCCCCTGCAATCAGATGCACGACAACGCACTGATCGAACCACTGCTCACGCTCCGCGACCTTCAGCGCTGCCGCGCGCAGTTCCTCCAGCCGAGAAGGATTACCGCCTTCGATCATCTCGGTCAGCACCACGAAATGCCGTCGAAACTCACCGCTCGGCCCGCGCTCGCCCGACTCCGCCAGCAATTCGCGCGGCACGCTCGCCATCGAATACTTGCCTTGTACAACTCGCACCGCGGCCCGATGCCGTTGCATCAGCGCTGGGAACAGCGCGATGTCCGTACGCGGCACGACGAAGCGCACGCGCTCGCCAAGCTGCGGCGCGACCGCAACGATCGTCAGCAAATCGTCCATCCATCGCACCCACGCCGCGTCATCCCGCACTTTCGCCGGCTCAAGCACGAAAACCATCACCGGGAAAATATCCGGATGGTGCTGCATCAGGCTGTCGGCAACCGTGAACAGATACAGCAAAGGATTCCGGCCATCGTCGTACGGCGGCTGCCAATCCGCTCTCACACCCCGAGCATCGGATCCGTCACGCCGGCTGTCGTAGAACGCAATGAGTTCGTCCGTCAGCGCCTTCGCATAACCCGATTCATTGACGAACGGTGCGCGCATCGTCCGCACCGCGCACGACGTCTCGTCCTGAACCTGGAAATACAGCCGCACGAGCTGTGCATCCGTCTCGTCGGTCTGCCAGATCATCAATCGCGCGTCCCGCGCTTTCGCGAAACTCATCCAGTCCGTATGCGCATCCATGAACCTGCGTTCCACTGGATTGGTCGGCTGCCAGTTCTGCATTCGCGCGAATCTCCGTCACGGATTCAGCTTCAGGATGGTCCCTTCGACCGTATGCTCGCCCGTGGCCGATGACGTCACCGTCGTTCCGCGCACGCTGTGGCTTTCGGAGCCGGTCGATGCAACCTTAACGCCCTGGATCGTGATCGTTCCATCGCTCTTCATCACGATGCTCGACATCCCGCAGACAAGCGAAAGCTGATCGCCGGCATTGACGAGCACCTGATGCTGCACGCTCGTCGTGTGGTTCGCGCCGACGTTGACGGTGTGTTCGCCGCCGACCGTGTGCGTATGCGCGTTCGCGATCGTCGACGTGCGCGTGCCGATCTCTTCGGTATGCGCCGACGCAACCAGCGTCTTCATGTCCTGCGACGTCGTCTGATACATCTGTCCGACATTCAGCGTCTTGCCTTCCCCGATCGTTTCGGTCTTGGCTTTCGCAACCGTCTCGGTATGTATTCCACCAATGGTCGCGTCGCGATTCGCGGCGACCGTCACGGTTTCGTTCTTCCCGACCGTTCGCGTTCGATTCCCACCCACCCCATGCGTCTCATCCACCGCGATTTGCGCGACCCGGTTCTGCCCGATATTCACCGTCTCGTTCTGCCCCACACTCCGTTGCCGGTTGTTCTTCACCTGCATCGTCTCGTCGTTCCCGACCGTATGCGTGTGATCGTGCCCGACAGAAAGCGAATGATCGGCCTCCGTCTCCGCATCGAAATTCCTTTCCGCATGCATCCAAAGCTGCTCCGCGCCCTTCTTGTCCTCGAACCGGAACGCATTCGCATGCTCGGTCGTCCCGCCCGGCGACGACCGCGACAGCATCCCGCTCTGCGTCGCACTCCCCGGCAGCCCCCAAGGCGGCATCTTCTCGCCGTTATAAACGCGCCCCGTCACGATCGGCTCATCCGGATCGCCATTCAGAAAATCGACGACCACCTCATCGGCCACACGCGGAATCTGCACGCCTCCAAACCCGCCGCCGGCCCAAGGACTCGACACCCGCACCCAGCACGAAGAATCCTGATTGCTCTGCCCGTACCGATCCCAGCGAAACTGCAGCTTCACGCGCCCGTACTGATCGGTCCAGATTTCCTCGCCCGGCGGCCCGACGACGGTCGCTGTCTGCGGCCCGTTGGTCCGCGGCCGTGGTGTGTCGCGCGGAGATCGATAAGGCAAACTCGACGGCTGCACGAGCGTCATCGATTGATGCACGACGGCCTCCGCGCCCTGATCGCTCGCATAAGCGTTTTCCTGAAACCGGTACTGACACCGCACGATCAGGTACTCGCGGTTCTGGTCGGCACGCGGGCAATGCTCCAGCGTGAACAGATACCCGGGCGCCACACCACGCACGTCGGTATCGGCATTCGCCCGCTCGTGCTCGGCCTGCTGTTCCTCGAGCCTCACGCGGCTGTAATGCGCACCGGGCGCATCGTCGCGATAGCCGCCCGGCCACTCGAACGAAGCGAAGCTGTCGTGATCGTGTCCACGCGGATCGACCTTCTGCGACGAAAGATCGGCGCGTGGCTTCGTATAGTCGTAGTCGGTGGTCTGATGCTTGCCGACGCTCACCTCCTGCGCGGGCAGCCAGCCGTCGATGTGTTCCTCATCGGCAATCGCGGTGCGGTCGCGCGCGATGTACGGAATCGTCTCGTAGCCGGGCAGCGCCGTGTGCGACGACATCGCGTCGCTCAGCATCAGCGTATGCGTGTCCTCGGCATGCCGGAACCAGTAATAGATGCCCTCGAATTCCATCAGCCGCGACACGAATGCGGCATCGGTCTCGTTGTACTGCACGCAGTACTCGCGCGGCACATACGTTTCGGCGAGGTGATTCTCGATCGGAAACCCATACGACGACAGCACCTCCTGCACGATCTCGGGCACGGTCTTGTTCTGGAAGATCCGGCAATCGGAGCGGCGCGTCGCGAGCCACAGCCACGGGCGTACGACCAGCTCGTAACCGTAATGCCGCTCGGCGCGCCGGCCGGCCAGCGACGCGCGCGCGACGATCCCGTTCAGGTAGCGCGTCGACAGGTCCTGCTGTTCGATCCGGACGGTCACGGGCTTGCCGAGCATGTCCTTCAGCGACAGGCTGTGGCTGTCGGCCAGCGCCTCGATCCGGAATTCGAACAAGCGGCCGAGTTCCTCGCTGCCGTCGAGCGTATGGAATTTCAGGTCGTCGCCGTGCGGGCTGTCGAGTGTGAAGACGCGATTCACGCCGTGGCCTCCTCGTCGAACCGGTAAACGAATTCGCCATCCGCCGCGCTCACCTCAATCGAGGCCAGCGTGCGGCCTTCGAGCGTCGCCTCCAGGATCGCGCGGCTGATGCGTGGCATCACGGTATGCGTGAGGATCGCGTCGACCATGCGGCCGCCGGATTCGATCGTTCGGCAGCGCTCGACGATCAGCGCGGTTGCCGCATCGGTGCAACGCAGCCGGATCCCGTGATGCGCGTCGATCCGCTTCTCGATCCGCCGCAGTTGCAGCGCGACGATCCGCGCGAGCGTCGCGTCGGTGAGCGGGTAATACGGCACGACAGTCAGCCGGCCGAGCAGCGCGGCCGGAAACACGTCGAGCAGCGGCACGCGCAACGCATCGGCGAGCGTCTGCACGCCCGGCAGATGCTCCGGATCGCGGCAAAGCTGCATCACGCGATCCGCGCCGACGTTCGACGTCAGCAGGATCACGGTATGCCGGAAATCGATGTCGCGGCCCTCGCCGTCCTCCATCCAGCCCTTGTCGAACACCTGGAAGAAAATCTCGTGCACGTCGCGGTGCGCCTTCTCGATCTCGTCGAGCAGCACGACGCTGTACGGCCGGCGGCGCACGGCTTCGGTGAGTACGCCGCCCTGCCCGTAGCCGACATAGCCGGGCGGCGCGCCCTTCAGCGTCGACACCGTATGCGCTTCCTGGAACTCGCTCATGTTGATCGTGATCGCGTTGTGTTCGCCGCCGTACAGCGTGTCGGCGAGCGCGAGCGCGGTCTCGGTCTTGCCGACGCCGGACGGGCCGCACAGCAGGAACACGCCGTGCGGCTTGGTCGGATCGTCGAGCTTCGCGCGCGCGGTCTGGATCCGCTCGGCGATCAGCTCGACCGCATGCCGCTGGCCGACGACGCGTTCGCCGAGCGTATCGGCAAGCTTCAGCACGGCCTGCGTTTCGTCGCGTACCATCCGGCCGAGCGGAATGCCGGTCCAGTCGGCGACGACGGCCGCCACCGCGTGCGTATCGACGGCGGGCAGCACGAGCGGCGCATCGCCCTGCAGATCGGCCAGTGCCTGCTGCGCGGCGGCGAGACGGACTTGCGCGGCGGTACGCGCATCCGCATCAAGCTCGCGCGACGGATCGTCGTCGAGCAATAAAGCACGCGATTCGACGATCGCCGTCAATGCGTTTCGTTCGGTCTGCCACCGTGCGTCGAGTTGGTCGAGCGCGGCTTGCGCGGCGGCAATGTCGGTATCGATCGCATCGCGCCGCGCGGCATCGCCGGTGCCGAGCGCGCACTCCCGTCCGATCCGCTCCTGTTCGACGCGCAGGCTGTCGATGCGGCGGCGCGCGTCCTCGATCGGCGCGGGCACCGCGTGCTGGCTGACGGCGACGCGCGCACAGGCCGTATCGAGCAGGCTGATCGCCTTGTCCGGCAACTGCCGGGCGGGGATGTACCGGTGCGACAGCGTGACGGCAGCCTGCAGCGCGTCGTCGAGCACGAGCACGCGGTGGTGGGCCTCGAGCTTCGCGGCGAGGCCGCGCAGCATGGTCAACGCAGCTGCTTCTTCCGGCTCGTGCACGTGGACGAGCTGGAAGCGCCGCGTCAGCGCGGGATCCTTCTCGATGTACTGCTTGTACTCGGACCACGTGGTCGCGCCGATCGTGCGCAGCAGGCCGCGCGCGAGCGCGGGTTTCAGCAGGTTCGCGGCGTCGCCGGTGCCGGCCGCCCCGCCCGCGCCGACGAGCGTATGCACTTCGTCGATGAACAGGATCGCCGGCCGCTCGGACGACATCGCCTCGTCGATCACGCCGCGCAGCCGGCTCTCGAACTCGCCCTTCACGCTCGCACCGGCCTGCAGCAGCCCGATGTCGAGCAGGTACAGCGCGACGTCGCGCAGCGACGGCGGCACGTCGCCAGCGGCGATCCGCAGCGCGAAACCTTCCGCGACGGCGGTCTTGCCGACGCCGGCCTCGCCGACCAGCAGCGGGTTGTTCTGCCGGCGCCGCAGCAGGATGTCGACGATCTGGCGGATCTCGGCGTCGCGCCCGACGACAGGGTCGATCTCGCCGGCCCGCGCGCGGGCGGTCAGGTCGACGGCGAAGCGCGCGAGCGCCGATCCGTCGGCGGCGGGTGTGCCGCGCACCGTCGCATCGCCTCCCGCGCCTGCCTGTGCGGCTGGTTGCGCCTCCGGCGAGCCGTCGACGATCGATTCGAGTTCGTCGGCGAGCACGTCGGGCACGATGCGCTCGAATTCGCGCGTGATCGCCACCAGCACGTTGCGCAACTGCGGCGTCTTCAGGATCGCGAGCAGCAGCATTGCGCCGCGAATGCGCGTCGCGTCGTATTTCAGCGTCGCATAGACCCACGCACGTTCGACCGCGTCGTCGATGTGCACGGACAGGTCCGACACCGATCCCGCGCCGCGCGGCAGCCGGTCGAGCGCCGCGACGAGCCCGCGCTCGATGGCCGCTGCATCGATGTCGAAGCGGCGCAGCACGCGCTGCAGGTCGCCGTCGGGCCGCTGCAGCATCTGCTTGAACCAGTGCGCGAGCTCGACGTACGGATTGCCGCGCAGCCGGCAGAATCCGGTCGCCTGCTCGAGCGTCTCGTAGAGAAACGGATTCAGTTTTCCGAACAGGTTGACGCGGCCGATATCGGACATGACGGCTCCCGGTTAGGCGGTTTCGCGATGAAGGGCCGTGCCGCCGCGCCGCACGTCGTAGCGGACGACGAGGTCGCGCGCGGGCCCTGGTTCGAGCCGCTGCCCGAGCCAGGCGGTGCGGCCGATGCCCTGCGGCGCGCCGAGCGCGATCGCCGGCACCGCATCGGCCGCCAGTTCGAGCTGCACGTCCCAGTCGAATTCGATGCCGACGTATTCGCGCACCCATTGCGCGAGCTGCCGCGCGTGTGGCCCGCCCGGCAGGAAGCGGCGGTACGCGTCGAGCGACAGCGGGCCGAGCACGATCCGGAAGCGCGACTGCGCGTCGCGCACCGCCACGCCGAGCGCGACGGCGCCGACGCGCAAGGTCGGCCGCGTCGCGCGGATCGTGCAGCGCTGCGAGCGCTCGATCGCGACCCACTGCGGCACGTGCTCGTCGATGCGCGCATCGACGCCGAAATGCCGGCGCACGATCTGCACGAGCCCTTCCGGGTTGCGCGTGTGACGCACGAGATGGCCCGCATGGAAATAGCGCGCATGCGGCGCGAGCGTGTCGGCGGCGGTTCCGGCGTCGGCTTGTGCGGCTGGTTTGTCGCCGTGCGCCGCCCGCCCGACCAGGCTCGCGATATAGCCGTCGAACCGTGCGCGCTCGGGGCGATCGAGGCTCACCGTCGGCTGCGCATCGGCCCACGCGCGGTAGAACAGCAGGATCAGCCGGTGATGGAACAGGTCGGCGAACGCGGCGAACGTCGGGTCGTCGTGCTGGGCCGCGCGCTCGTGCGCGTATTCGGTCAGGTGCGTCGGCAACGGCCCGTTCGGGCCGAACAGGCCAAAACCGTGGATCGCGATGCGCGGCGGCGTGGCGCCGTCGTCATGGATGCCGGCCAGCATCGACGCCGCGAATGCGAGCGACGGCTGCTGCCCGAGCCGCACGGGCTCGTCGCGCGGTCGCGCGGCATGGCCGAGCGGCGCGCGGCCGGGCGACAGCGCATCGAGCCAGCGCAGCGCCTGGAACAGGTCGTAGCCGTGCGGCGCGGCACGCAGCCGCGCCCACCACGCGTCGCGTCGCGCGGTTTCGGCGGCCGGCCGGGTATCGGGTGACGTGTCGCGCTTCATATCGCCGGCCGCCTGCCGATGCGCGCCGGCCAGTGTGCGAGCGTGCCGCGCTGCGCGCTGGTCAGCACGCATTCGGCGAACGCGTTGATCGACACGTGACGCGCGAAGAACTGTTCGAGCACCGCGCCGAGCAGGAACGGGCTGTCGCCGGAGAATGCGTGGTCGTCGACGGTCACGTCGACCTGCACGCCACGCCCGAACATCAGCGGCCCGAGCGCCGGCAGGCGGCGGAACACGGGCGAGAAAGCGACCCGCTGCACGCCGTCGATCTGCCGGCGCATTGCCGCGTCGGCGGGGTCGGCGTGCAGCCCGAGCAGTTCGCGCAGCGCATGCGCGCCCTCGTCGTCGTCGAGATCGGTCAGCGTGTGGCGCGCGAGCCCGAGATGGCGGATCAGCCGCCACGCGGTTTGCGCGTCGGCGATCGGCGGGCGCGGCCGCGACGGGCCGCGGATCGCGACGATGCGATCGACCGGAGCCGATACGCGCAGCGTGAAGGTGTTCGCGTCGCCGGGCGGCTGCAGCAGCACGAGGTCGCGGTTCGTGCACAGCGTATCGGCGGACAGGTAGCGCATCGTCTCGTCGTACGGCGCGCACTGGCTGTCGACGAGCGACACGTAGGTCTCGCTGCCGACGTAGCCGGTGCGCGTGCCGTTCGCGCGCGCCTGCGCGGACACCAGCCGCGGCTCGCGCCGCACCGTGTAGTACGCGCCGTAGTTGCCGTCGTCGCCGGAGAACGACGCGTGAAACGGCCGGAATTCGCGCGACTGGCCGTCGTCGCGCTGCTCGCTCGCGAGCCGCTGCACCGCATAGACCTCGAAGTCGAGCGGCCGGCTGCGATCGACGACGACATGATGCTCGCGCGCGCCCGGCTGCAGCGGAATGCGATCGGCGCGGCGCGCGAACAGGTTCACGGCCGGTGTGCAGTTCAGCGCGAGGTGACGCGCGTCGACGGCCGCTTCGAGCGCCGCATCGTGGCGGTCGAACAGCACGGTCAGATCGCACTCGTCGCCGGTCGCGCGTGCCAGCGCGGCGCGCAGCCCGCCGATGCTGAAGAACAGGAAGCGCGCCGGAAACGCGAAATACTCGCGCAGCAGCCGGTAGCCGTGGAAGCTGCGGCCGTCGTCGGGCAGGATCGCCTGGGCCGGATCGAAACCCTCGTGGACGATCGCGTCGGCGTCGAGCGTGTGCAACCAGCGCGGCGGCTGCCCCGGGTCGTGACACACGACGCCGAGCGTATGCGCGGCAAGCAGTTCGAGCAGATGCAGCGCGTCGCGCTCGGGGCCGGCGAGATGGAACGTCAGCCGGTCGAGCGGCAGTTGCGAGAGTTTCGCGCCGCCGCGCGCCTTCAGCCGGATGCGCAGCGCGCCGCGCACGTCCTGCCGTGCTGCGACGGCGCCGCGCGGCAGCCACGACGGTGCACCGGTAACAGCCGCATCGGTCAGTTCGAGCGGCCACAGCGTCAGGTCGTGCGCGGTGCGGAACTCGCACGCGGTCTGCTCGGACGCGGCGGGCCGCGCGCGCAACGCGGTGCCGGCCGGCAGCCGCCAGCCCTGCGCAAGGCTGCCTTCGTTCATCATTGGCGCAAACCGTACGATCGCCATCGACGGCAGCGGCGCGATGTAGCCGGGATACACGGCATCGAGCAGCGCCTGCGTGAAGCGCGGAAATTCGGCGTCCATCTTCAGCTGCACGCGCGCGGTGAGGAAGCTGAAGCCCTCGAGCAACCGTTCGACGTACGGGTCGGGCGGCCCCGATTCGTTCAGCCGCAGCCGCGCGGCGACTTTCGGGAATTGCTGCGCGAATTCGCCGCCGAGCTCGCGCAGGTACGCGAGTTCGCGGTTGTAGTAGTCGAGCAGGCGCGTATCCATCGCGTCAGGCCCCCGCCACGGCTTGGAGCGACATCGCGCCGGTCTCGAGATCGAGGTCGGAGCGCAGCACGAATTCGAGCGGATGCGGAATGGACCACAGCGTGCCGCGGATCTCGAACAGCAGCACGTTGTGGCGCCGTTCGCCGGCCCGGCCGCCCGGCGCGTCGATCACGCTGCGGACTTCGACGCTGGCGGGCACGATGCGCGGCTCGAAGCGGACGATCGCATCGCGGATCGACGCCTCGACCGACATCCGCTCGACGCCCGACATCGGCTTGCCGACCAGCGGCCGCATGCCGTAGTTGAGCACCGACGCCTGCGCGTGCGCGAACGCCGACCAGTCGACGAAGCCGTCCTCGGCGTTGCGCGTGTTGAGCAGCCACGCGAGATCGCGCAGCACGGCCGCGCGCAGGCGCTCGGTGCCGATCCACTGCGCGCCGTGCGCTTCCGTCGCGCGCTGCGGCGCGTCGTCGGTGAGCCGGTCGAGCAGCGCGGGCTGCAGCCGGTCGCGCAGGTTGCCCTCCCGGCGGTCGCGGGTTTGCGGGTCGTCCATGGTCGTCTCCGCGCCGTCACATCTCGCTGTTTTCCTTGATGTTCCAGCCGACCGTCACCTCGGCGCCCTTGCCGCCGTTGTCGTTCTGCTGCCAGTACTGCTTCTTCACCTTCGCGGCCTGGAAGCCGTAGTGCATCATCAGCCGGTCGGCCGCGTCGCCCGGATCGACGCCCGCGACCTGCGCGGACGTGACGAGCACTTCCTGCAGCGTCACGCGCATGAACTCGACCTGCGTGCCGCCCGTCTTGCACGCCGAGATCTCGACCGACGACAGGTGCTTGCCGTTCGCGCAGTTCTTGATGATCGCGGGCGCGCCCTTGTCCATGTACGCGGCGACGACAAGATCGTTGAAGCTCGCCTTGCCCGCGTTGCCGCCGCTGCCGCTCGCCATCGCGCCCGGCTGGCTCGCACCCCACGTGAACGACTGGATGTCGGTCCAGCCCTTGTGCTGCGCGTCCGCCGATTCGCCGGTCACGCCGTCCACCTTCATAAACATTGCCACGCCCATTGCCGTCTCCGTTTCGGTGCGATGTCAGGTTGAATGCCGGCTGCCGCTCACTCGTTCGCCGCTTTCGCGGTCGGCAGCCGCGAGATGAGCCGCAGCGACACGGTGAGCCCTTCGAGCTGGTAGTGCGGTCTCAGGAAGAATTTCGACGTGTAGTAGCCGGGGTTGTCCTCGACCTCGTCGACGACCACCTGCGCGGCCGCGAGCGGCTTGCGCGCCTTGGTTTCCTGCGACGAGTTCACGGGGTCGCCGTCGACGTAGTTCATGATCCAGTCGTTCAGCCAGCGCTCCATGTCGTCGCGTTCGCGGAACGATCCGATCTTGTCGCGCACGATGCACTTCAGGTAGTGCGCGAAGCGGCAGCACGCGAACAGGTACGGCAGGCGGCCGGACAGCCGCGCGTTCGCGGTCGCGTCGGGATCGTGGTACTCGGCCGGCTGGTACAGCGACTGCGCGCCGATGAAGGCCGCGAAATCCGAGTTCTTCCGGTGCACGAACGGCATGAAGCCGTTCTTCGCGAGCTCGGCCTCGCGGCGGTCGCTGATCGCGATCTCGGTCGGGCATTTCTGGTCGACGCCGCCGTCGTCGGTCGGGAACGTGTGGCTCGGCAGCCCCTCGACCGCCCCGCCCGATTCGACGCCGCGGATCGACGAACACCAGCCGTACTGCTTGAACGAGCGATTGATGTTCGCGGCCATCGCATACGCCGAATTAGCCCACGTATAGCGGTCGTGGTTCGCGGCGTCGGTGTCTTCCTCGAAATCGAATTCGTCGACCGGATTGGTGCGCGCGCCGTACGGCAGCCGGGCCAGAAAGCGCGGCATCGCGAGGCCGACGTAGCGCGAATCCTCCGACTGCCGCAGGCTGCGCCACGCCGCGTATTCGGTGTTCTGGAAGATCTTCGTCAGGTCGCGCGGGTTCGACAGCTCCTGCCACGAATCCATCTGCATCAGCTCCGGCGACGCGCCGGCGATGAACGGCGCATGCGCGGCCGCCGCGATCTTCGACAGTTCGCCGAGCATCTCGACGTCGGGCGGGCTGTGGTTGAAGTGAAAATCGCCGACGAGGCAGCCGAACGGCTCGCCGCCGAACTGCCCGTATTCCTCCTCGTAGATCTTGCGGAACAGCGGGCTCTGGTCCCACGCGACGCCCTTGTAGCGCTTCAGCATCCGCGCGACCTCGTTGCGCGACGCCGGCAGCGCCTTGATCTTCAGCAGCTCGTCGGTCTCGGTGTGCGTGACCAGGTAATGCAGGCCGCGCCATGCGCCTTCGAGGGTCTGGAAATCGTCGTGATGCAGGATCTGGTTGATCTGCTCGGAGAGTTTCCGGTCGATCTCCGCGATGATCTGCTTGACGCTGCCGTACGCGTCGGTCGTCATGCCGACCGTATGCTCGAGCGCCTGCTGCGCGAGCGTGCGCACCGCCCGCTCGACCGACTCGCGCGCCTCGGCGGTCTTCGGCTTGAATTCCTTCTGCAGCAGCGCGGCGAACGCGTCGTGCGCGACCTCGGGCTGCGCGGCGGCGCGCGCGTCGGCGCGGGATTGGGCGGGGTCATTCATCGCGGGCCTCCGGTTGGGTCGCGTCGCCGCCCTGTGCGGGCTCGCGCGGTTCGCGCACGAGCGTCTTCAGCAGGTCGGGATCGTTGATCGCGCGCTCGATCAGCTGTTCGGCGCCGTGCTTGCCGTCCATGTACGACAGCAGGTTCGACAGCTCGGTGCGCGCCTCCAGCAGCCGGCGCAGCGCGTCGACGTTGCGCGCGATCGCGGCCGGCGAGAAATCGTCGATCTGCTCGAACGTCATGTCGACGTTGAGCATCCCTTCGCCCGTCAGTGTGTTCGGCACCTGGAACGCGACGCGCGGCGCGACCGACTTCATCCGCTCGTCGAAGTTGTCGACGTCGATCTCGAGAAACTTGCGCTCCGGCAGGTCCGGCAGCGGCTCGGCCCGCTTGCCCGCCAGGTCCGAGATCACGCCCATCACGAACGGCAACTGCACCTTGCGCTCGGCGCCGTATGTCTCGACGTCGTATTCGATCTGCACGCGCGGCGCCCGATTGCGCGCGATGAACTTCTGTCCGCTGCCAGCCGCCTTGGTTCTGTCCGTCATCGTCCACTCCTTCACATCGATCAGATTGCGCTGTACGTCGTCGCCGCCCGCGTGGCGGCCCCCTTCGTTCGCTTCATTCGCTCCGCTCGCCGCTCAGCAGGTCCAGCTTCGGCAGGCTCTCCGGAGCGAGATCGCGGATGATTTCGTAGAAGTCGAGTGCGAGCAGCCGCTGCGCGCGCCGCAGCAGCAGCGGCGCCGGATGGCTCGGCTCGTGCAACTCGAAATAGCGGCACATCTTGTCGAGGCCGATCCGCACGTCGTCGCGGCTCGTGACCTCGGCATCGCGCCATGCATGGGCGTTCGGCATGGCCGCCGGCGCGGCGGGTGCGGCGCCGGCCTGCGACGCGTCGCCGGATGAGGTTTGTCGCGCGGACACCGTGCCGTCCGATGCGCCCGGCTGCGGCTCGGGCAGCGGCACGTCGCGCACGATCCGCTGCAACGCCTTCTCCGCATCGCCGGCATCGGGCGCCCATTCGCGGCCGAGCCGGTCCGTCACGCACGCGCGGATCGCGTCCAGCGCGTGCAACGCGGCGCGCGCTGCGTCGAGCGGCGTCGTGCCGTCGTCGCGCATGGCCGACAGCGCGGCGATCAGGCTTTCGCGGCTGCCCGCCACAGGGCCGCCGGCTTCGTCCCGGCCATCGAGCAGCCGTTCGGCATCGCGCACGCTCGGGCCGCCGTCGAACAGCGGCTGGCGGCGCGCCGCGCGCGCGCAGTCGTGCGCGCCGGCCACGTCGGCGAGCGCGTTCATCCGCGGCGTCGGGTCCGGTTCGCCGTCCGCGTCGAGCCGGGGATGCAGGTCGTCCCACCGGCGGTCGAGCAGGTGCGCGACGACCGCGAGCGCGTCCGCATAGCCTGGAATGCCGTGCTGCTCGGTCCAGCTGCGCGCGAGAGTCGCGACGACGCGCAGGTCCTTCGTGCGCGCGGACAGCGCCAGCGCGAGCCGCTCGACCGCGCGCCAGTCGGGCGCCTCGGCCGGGATCACGGTGTCGCCGTACTGCTGCTCGGCGCGCGGCGTCGCGCGCTCCTGCAACTGCAGGAACTCGGCGTCGTATTCGAGGTTCGCGCCGCACGGCGCATCGGGCGCAAGGTCCGCGAGCAGCAGGCCGATCAGGTCGGCGCGCGGCGTCGCCGCCGGCACGCCGGGCGGCGCAGCGGAAAGCGCGGCGGCGGCCAGCGCCGCCTGGCTGAGGTCATTCGAATGCATAGTCGATATTGATCGGTTTGCTGCCGAAGTCGACCGCCACGGTGCGGTGCAACGGCGGCAGCGAGCCGTTGCGGATCTCGATCTGGTAGACGCCCGGCGTCAGCGACACCGAGCGCAGCGGCGGGCTCGCGCCGCGCCGCGCGCCGTTCACGTAGATATCGCCCCACGGCCGCACGTTGAAACGTACCTGGACGGTTTCCTGCGACTTCGGCGGACGTTGCTCGGCAGGCAGCACGTTCACGGCGGCGACGGCCGTCTCGGCCTCCGTTGGCGGCTTCGGCGCCTGGGCTGGCGTTATCGGTGGCGCAGCGGCTTCCGACGGCGGCACGTTGACGACGCGTTCCGACGCGTCGAGGCTGCCGGCGGGCGCGATGGTGGAGCTGGAGCCGGCTTGCGACGGGGCCGGGTTCGTGACGGTGGTCGCGACCTGCGGTGCGGTGGCGGCCTCGACGGCAGGTGCGCTGGCCGGCGCGGCGGCGACGGGCGGTGGCGGAACCTGCGCCGACGATCCGGCCGGCAGGCTCGACGGCGGCACGACGGTCGGCGTCGGTCCGTGCTGGGCCAGCATGGCGTCCGGCGTGCTGGCGGGCGATGACGTGCCGGCCTGCGGCTGGCTCGCGGCGGGCGCGGCCTCGTCGGCGACGCGGGCGGGACGCGACAGATAGGTCGCGGCAAGGCCGACAGCGATCAATGCGACGAGCGCGGCACCGGCGTAGACGGGGATGCGGCGGTTGCGTGATGCGGCCGGTGCCGGGCCGCGTTGGGTGCCCGTCGGCGCGGATGCGCCGCCTGACGACGACGCCGAAGCCGAAGCGGCAGGATGCGGCGTAGTCGTGCCGGCGCCGCCGGCGATACCCGCCGCCCCGGCAAGCGAACGCGCGTTGCCGTCCGCGTTCCCGGTAGCCGCGCCGGGATGGTCCAGTCGCGACCCTGCATCGTCGTGCGTTTCCGTCTTTGCGGAGGACGGCTCCTGCCGGGGTGCTGTCTGCGCGTGTTCGGCGTCGCCGTCACGCACGCCGGATTCGACCGGTTTCGCGGCCGGTTGCGCCGCATGCGATGCCGACGCTGCCAGTGCTCCCGCGGCCGCGATCGCTGCGCCTTGCGCAGCCGTTTTCGATGTGGAAGATGCGCCGGCCTCCGGCTTGCTGTCGGGCGCCTGCGACGACGCAGCCGGCGAATCCGACGGCGTCGACGCATCGCCGGCATGCGCGGGCGGCGGCGACCGCACGTCATGCGCAGCGTGACCCGAAGCCGTCGCGCCCGCGCCGATCGACGCCGCCGCAACGGCCGATGCGGTACCGGGCGCAGCAGAAGCCGCCCCTTCCCCGCCCCTGCCCGCATCGACGGCCGGCGGCACGACCGCCGCGCCATACCCTGCGCCAGCCCGGTCGAAGTCCCGCAACCCGAGCTCCGCCGCGAACGCCGCGACCGATTCCGGCCGATCGGGAATCCGCAACTGCAGCGCATGATCGACCGCCGCGAGGAATGCCGGGCTGTACACCTCGCCGGCCGGCAATTCGCGCGATGCGAGCGGCCGATACGTGTCCTTGATGCTGCGCACCACGGCAGCGGGCGGCAATTCGCCGGTGATCATCGCGTGCATCACCGCGCCGAGCGCATAGAGATCCGTCCACGGCCCCTGGCTGAACGCGGGATCGTCGGTGTACTGCTCGATCGGCGCGTAGCCGGGCTTGATCATCATCGCGCCGTCGTCGACGAGATCGCCGATCCGTTTGCGCGCCGCGCCGAAGTCGAGCAGGATCGCGCTGCCGTTCGGGCGGATCAGCACGTTGTCGAGCGCGACGTCGCGATGGAAGCATTGCGCGCGATGCAGCGTGTCGAGCGCGCCCAGCAGCGCGGCGACGATGTTGCGCAACTGCGTCTCGCTGATCCGCATGCCGCCGTCGAGCAGTTGCTTGAGCGTGCGCCCTTCGTAGAACGGCATCACCATGTACGCGGTGCCGTGGCTTTCCCAGAAATGCAGGACCTTGACCAGCCCCGGATGGTCGAATTGCGCGAGCAGGCGCGCCTCGTTGAGGAACGCGCCGCGCCCCGCGTCGAACGCCTGCGCGAACCGCTCGGACCGCAGCGACACCGTGTAGTCGCCGCCGCGCGTCGCGAGCATCGACGGCATGTACTCCTTGATCGCGACCGCGCGCCGCAACGTGCGGTCGAACGCGCGATAGACGATCCCGAAACCGCCGATCCCCAGCACCTCGTCGAGCTGCAGCTCGCCCAGGCGATGGCCGAGCGGCAGCGGCCGCACCGTGAATTCGGATGCGTCGCCGCGGGTCGCCGTGTCGTACTCGTTGTCTCTCGATACAGGGTCCTTCATGTCCACCTCTCGAAACCGCATCCCGTCTGCCCGCTGCGCCCGCCGACCGTCAGCCGGCCGCTAGCCGCCGCCGAACAGCGTCAGGAACAGCGCGTTGTCGGGCGTGCCCGTATGCGCATGCGTGCGCAGCGGCGATCCGTCGGCGCGGTTGGTCCACCAGAAGCTGGTGCCGCCGTGCGGATCGAAATAGCCGGACAGCCCCGGCCACGCGGCGAGCGCCGGCCGCTCCGGCAGCGCCGCCGGCATTCCGTCGATGATTTCCGCGCGCCTGCCGCCGCCGGGCGCGAGCCGCACGCGTTCGAGCGTCCGCTCGAGATCGCCCGGCGCGCGCGCATGGCGGATCGCGTCGAGCAGCGCATGGCCGACCTGCCAGTAGAACGCGTCGGCGGCGTCCGGCAGCCCGTTCCAGTAATCGGCCGCGCGCATCGGCAGCGTGACGATCACCGGGTAGTAGCGCCCCACGCGGTCGCAGCTCGGCGCGAGGCAGCCCGGCTGCACGCAAGACGCGCCGGCGCCCGCCGGGATCAGGAAATTCCAGACCGGCGCGACCGTGTAGTGGCGCTCGATCTCGTCCGCGCCGCGCTGGCGCATCGCGGCCATTCCTTGCTGGAGCCAGCGTTCCCACCAGAGCGCGAGCGCATGCGGCAGCCGGCTGTTCACGAAGTCGCCGGCGCCGGGAATTTTCCCGTACCAGGCCGGCGCGTCGCCGTCGGCGCGCGTGAGCGGCGGTGTCTGGCTCATGGCTTCGGAGGGCATGTAAAGGACTCCATCTGGGGCAGCCGAAACGGGTTGCGGACACTGCCCGCATTCACCTGCAGCACGATCGGTTTGCCGTCGACCGTGAAGCGCGCAATCATCTGGTCGGAGCCGCGCCCGGCCGACACGGCCGCGCGGTCGAACAGCCGGTGCAGCGCCCACGGCCCGTCGGTCGAGAAGCCGTCGGCCGCGCCGGCCTGCGCCGACACCTGCAGCCGCACCTGGTTGCTGCCGCGCGGGCCCGGCCAGTCCACCGCGCTCTGCACGAGCGGGCCGTGCGCGTAGCGGACGATCTGCCCGTCGACGTCGAGCACCATCTCCGTGATCGACGGGTCCATTTCGAGCGGCTGGATCTGCACCTTCAGCTGCGCGGTGCGCGCCCCGCCGCTGAAATAGGCGTCGCGGATCACCGCGGCCTTCTCGAACGACGCGAGCATCGCGGCCGCCGACGGATCGGCGTCCGCATTGCGGTTCGCGAAACGCCACGGGTGCGACGTCGTATCGACGATCGACTGCAGGTTCTTCTGGAAGAAATCGTCCATCAGCCCGCCCGGCGCGAACATCTGCGCGAAATCCGCCGGCGCGACGTCCCGCGACGATCCGCGCGCGAACGGATAGCGGCCCGCGATCGCTTGCCGGCAGAAGTCGCCGACGTTCGCACCGGCCCGCTGCGCGACGCTGCGCTGCTCGACGGTCGCGACGCTGCCGTTCGCGACGTTCGACAGGTCGTCGAGCACTTCGCGGAACGGCGTCGGCAGCCGGCCGGCCTGCGCGCGCAGCCGCGCGGGCGCGTCGGACGGCGGCGGTTGCGCGCCGCTGCGCAGCGCGTCGTCGGTGGCCGTCAGGTAGGTATACAGCGCATCGATCGACTTCAGCACCGCGTCGAACGCCTGGGCCTGGTCGCCGCTGCCCGGCGCGAACGCGCGCAACCCGGCGAAGTGGCTGTCGACCACCTGCTCGGGGCTCGCGGGTGCCGCCGCGGACGGATTCGCATCGCTGGCCTGGCCCGCGAAGATCTGCGACAGCGAACTGCGCGCCTCGTCGACCTTGTCCTGCGCGCGCGACGCGAGATTGCGCGCCCCGCCCGGCGCATCGCCGAGCGCCGTGTCGCGCGCGAGCGCGACCATCAGCCGGGTGAGCGGTGAATCGGCCGACGACAGCGCGCGCGCGACCTGGATGCTCTGCGCGAGCGTCGCCGTGTGCTGCAGCTTGATGTCCGCGAGATAGTCGTCCCAGATCTTCAGGTAGTCGTTCAGGTAGAGCTGGCGGATGTCGCGCGCCCACGCGGCCGCGTCGTTCGGCCCGGGGATCTCGGACAGCCCGAGATTCAGCACCCACACTTCCTCGCGCCCGTACGCCTCGACCTCGCCGGCCAGGCGCGGCGCGAACACGTTGCGATAGCCGTTGCGCGTATAGAGGCCCGGCACGCCTTCCGCCAGCGGCTTGCCGCTCTGGCGGCGGAACACCAGCGACGCGTCGGGGCCGACCGCGCGCGCAACGCTGAAGTCGAACGCCGACGTCGCCGGGCGCAGCGTGCGCGTGAGCTGCCGGTACAGCCGCTGCGAGAACGGCACCTGCCGCAGCCGATCGCGCACGTCGGCCACGAGCCGCTCGTTCATCGGATACGGCGACACCGCGACGCGGTTGCCGAACAGCGCGGCGAGATGCGCGCGCAGCGCGGATCGTTCCGCCGGCGAGAAATCGGGCGGCAGCGAGCGCTCCATTTCCAGATCGACGACGGCCTGCACGAACGCCGGATCGTAGTGCGCGCTGTCGTACAGCATCAGGTACGCCTTCAGCGCTGCATACGCGTAGTCGGTTTCGTCGGGCCGCGCGTCGCGCAACGCGGCCTCCATCCGGCTCGCGGCGATCGGCAGCAGCACGTCGTCGAGCGCGCGCCGGTACACCGCGTCGACGGCCTCGTCGATCTTCTCGCCCTGGAACAGCCCCCACCGATACGCGAGCGGCGGATGCGACAGGTCGACGCCGCCCGCATTCGCGAGGCCGCCGAGCGCGTCGAGCACGGGCAGCAGCCGGGCGATGTCGGACGCGTCGGAGAACTTCGCGCCGGCGATCTGTGCATCGACGGCCGGCACGCGCGAGGCGATCTGGTCGAGATACGCGCGGTTGTTCGAATAGCTGCGCAGCCACGCGACCAGCACGGCCACGCACACCAGCGCGAGCAGCACATAGCCGGCGATCTGCAGCACGCGCCGCTTCTGATGCCAGCGCAGGTCGCTGCCGGCGAGCGCCGATTCGCGGAAGATGTGCTCCTGCAACAGCGACTTCAGGAAGAAGCTGCGCCCGGTCGAGCCGACCTGCGCGACCGGCGGCACGCCTTCGATCTTCAGGAAGCGCTTGATGCCGCTCATCACGCGATCGAACGCAGTGCCTTCCTGCGTGCCGCTCGTCAGGTAGATGCCGCGCAGCATCGGCATCGGCTCGAAGCTCGACACGGAAAACACTTCGGCGACGAACTGGCCGAGCATGTCCTGCAGGTCGGCGATCTGCTGCGGCAGCAGGTACGTCATCTCGCGCTGGCGCGCGTCGGTCTGCGCGGCGAGCAGTTCGGGCAGCCCGTCGTTCAGCCGCTGGTGCAGCAGCCGGTATTCACGGTCGAATGCCGCGCGCAGGTCGAAGCCCGGCGCTTCGCTCTGCGCGAGCGGGAACGTGAAGCCCCACACCTGCGCGCATTCCGCGCGGCCGTAGGCGCCGAAATACTCGGCGAAGCCCGCGAGCAGGTCGGCCTTCGTCACGAGCAGGTACACGGGGAAACGTATGCCGAGCTGCGCGCGCAGTTCGAGCAGCCGCTTGCGCAGCACCATCGCGTGCTGCGTGCGTTCGGCTTCCGACGCGCCGAGCAGGTCGGCGACGCTGATCGTCAGCATCGCGCCGTTCAGCGGCTGGCGCGTGCGGTATTTCTTCAGCAGGTCGACAAAACCTTTCCACTCGGCCTCGTCGAGCGCGCGGTTGCCCTCGTGCGTCGTGTAGCGGCCGGCCGTGTCGATCAGCACCGCGTCGTTGGTGAACCACCAGTCGCAATGGCGCGTGCCGCCCACGCCGCGAATCGCCGCGCGGCCGAACTGCTCGGCGAGCGGAAAGCTGAGCCCGGAATTCACGAGCGCGGTCGTCTTGCCCGAGCCCGGCGCGCCGATGAACACGTACCACGGCAACTGATACAGATACTGGCGCGATATCCGGTCGAACCAGCGCGGCAGGCCTTTGCGCACGGTGTCGGCCTGCCCGAAGCGGACTTTCTTCAGCAACGTCGCGGCCTCGTCGAAGCGGCTGCGCAGCTCGTCGAGCTGCGCCTTCGCCGGATCGTCGGCGGTGGCCGGCCCCGGCGCGGCCTCGCGAAGCTGGTTCAGCAGTTGCGCGTTGAGGCGGCCGGCGCGCCAGCTGCGCCACGCGACGCGCGCGCCCCACGCGACGAACAGCACCGCGATCGTCAGCCCGCGCGCCCAGCCGCTTTCGAGCGGCCGGACCTCGGCGAACGCGAACAGCGGGCCCGCGAGCCACACGAAGCACGCGAGCACGACGAGACCGGCGAAGGTCCAGATCTCCCGCGACGGCAACGGCCGGACGAAACGCGCGACAGCCTGGTTCATGTCAGTTGGCCCCCTGCGTCGCGCCGACGGCGGCGCTGCCGGGCGCCGGCAGCAGCGTGATCTCGACGCGCCGGTTCAGCGCGCGGTTCGCGGGCGAATCGTTCGGCGCAACCGGATCGAGCGTGCCGCGCCCTTCCGCCGCGAGCCGCTCCGGATGGTCGAGCCGCGCGGCGATCATGCTGCGCACGGCTTCCGCGCGTTCGCGCGACAGATCCCAGTTCGACGCGAAGCGCGCCGTATGCACGGGCGTGTCGTCGGTATAGCCGGTCACGCGCACGTTGCCGGGCACCTTGTTCAGCGCATCGGCGACGCGCGCGAGCACCGGCGCGTAGCGGTCGATCACCGACGTCGAGCCGGACTTGAACAGCCCGTCGCCGCGCAGCACGATCACGCTGCGATCGGCGTCGTCGCGCACCGACACGAGGCCGGCAGCGATCTCCGGTGCCAGGAACTTCGCGATGCGCGGCGCCGGCGCCGGGCGCGGCGGCGCCTGCGCGGGCTGCAGCTTCGGCACGTGCAGCGCGTCGATCGACGCGAACAGCTGATCCGAATGCCCGGCGAGCGCGATGCGCAGCCCGACGAATACGCCGAAGCCGATCAGCAGCGCGAGCGCCACGCACACCCACAGCGGCACGACGAAACGGCGCGCTACGTCGCGCGTGACGACGTCGCGCCAGTGCGGCGACAGCGCGGGTTCGAATTCGCCGCGCACCGAGCGGATCGTCTGCGCGAGCTGGCGGCGCAGCGCATCGAGTTGCGCGTGGCCGTTGTCGAGCACGCGATAGCGGCCCTCGAAGCCGAGCGCGAGACAGAAATACAGCAGCTCGAGCAGGTCGAGATGCTGGCGCGGCTGCTGCGACAGGCGTTCGAGCAGGTGGAAGAACTTCTCGCCGCCCCACGTTTCGTTGTGGAACGACACGAGCAGGCTGTGCGACGACCACACGCTGCCGCCCCACGGCGTCAGCGCGGCCGCCTCGTCGAGCGCCGTGCACAGGCAGTAGCGCGCGCCGATGATCGCTTCGGACGGCACGCCGGCCTCCTGCGCGCGCGCCTCGAACTGCCGGATCTCGACGACCAGATGCTCGCGCAGCCATGCCGGATTCGGATGATGGACGGTCGAGCGGATCTGCGGCACCAGATTGAGCAGCGGGTTCGCGGCCGCGACGAGCGGGTTCGTGCCGCTCGCGGCCCAGCGGCCCGGCTGCGGTTGCGTGGCCGTCGGCCCGGCCGCGCCCGTCGCGGCGGCCGGATGCATGCCGCCCGGATTCGGCGGCACGAATCCGCCGGCGCCAGCGGAGATCGAATCGGAGGAAGAATTCATCGCGATGCCCCGCCCTCACCCACGTATCGCCCAGAACTCCATCGAGAGCCCCGGGAATTCGCCGGCGAAATGAAATGCGAGACCGCCGGAGCGCGCCAGCTGCTTCCACAGGTCGCTGCCCTTGTCGATCTCGAAGTAGGTATGACCCGCGTGATACGGGATCTGCCGCGGCGCGACCGGCAACTGGCGCATCGTGATGCCCGGCAGTTGCAACTGCACGAGATCGCGGATCCGCTCGACCGGCCCGAGCTTCGCCTGCGCGGGAAAGCGGGTGCGCAGGCTGTCGGCCGGCACGTCCGCGCGCACCGCGAGCACGAAGCCGGCCGTGTCGCGCAGCTCGGGATCGGCGAGCGTCGCGACGCGGATGCCGTTGCCCGCATCGCGCAGCTCGATCTGGATCGCATTCTGTTCGAGCACGGTCGACAGCGACCGGCGCAGTTCCGTCATCAGTTCCGCGAAGCTCGTGCGCAGGTCGTCGTGGACGTAAACCGCCAGCGACTGCGGACGCCGGCCGGCCGCCGTGAACGTGCTCAGGTCGCACGCGAGCTTCAGCCAGTCGCAGAACAGCGCTTCCGGATGCGTCGAAACATGCTGCTGCGCATGCCAGGTCAGCGCGAGATAGCGGTTCACCAGCTGCAGCAGCAGGAAATCCGCGACTTCCGACACGCCGCCGCGCCCCGGTTCCGACAGCCGTTCCGCGAGCGCTTCGCTGCGCTGCGTGAGCAGCCCGTGCAGCTCGCGCGCATACGCCAGCAACACGGCATCGCGCTGCGCGACGAGCCGCGGCGGAATGTAGCCGTCATCGACCAGCAGCCGCGCATCGGTGCGCCGCTCGACGATCCGCGCGACGCCGAGCGCGTGCCAGTCGCCGGTCAACTCGGCTTCGAGCATCAGCCGCACGTTCAGGCGCCCCGTCTGCAGCAGCGCGGGGCCGAGCGCGACCGCGTTCGCGTCGGCCACTTCGTATTCGCGCACGACGTAGCGCGCGACGTCCGCGTTGCCGTTTCCACCGTTTCCACCGGTTGCGGCGCCCGTGCCGAACGACACCTCCTCGCCGCCGCCGCGCCACAGCGGCAATGCGAGCACGACGAGCTGGTCCTTCGCGTCGGCCGGCAGGTCGAGCGGTGCGGGGAGATCGTCGGGATGCGACAGGTCGAACGGCGTGCCGTCGCGCATCACGCCCGACGCGGTGCGCAGCGCGACCTTGCCGAGCGCCAGTTGCTCGCGATCGATTTCCAGTGTGTCGAAGCCCCAGTAGAAGCCTTGCAGCGGCAGGCAGCGCAGCGCGACGTAGCGTTCCCAGTGTCGTTCGAGCTGCTGGAAATGCTGGGGCCGCAGGAACATGCCTTCGGTCCACACCACGCGCTGGCGCAGTGCCGCGACCGGCGTCGCGGACATCGTCGGTTCGGTCATGGGCGCCCCCGCGCGTCGTTCAGCGCGATGCCGCCGTTCCTGACCGCGATCGACAGCTTCAGCTCGCCCGGCGACGTCTGCCAGAACTTGTAGAGATTGAGCTGCTTCGCGCGCGGCAGCGGCACCGTCAGCCGCCAGCGGTTCTTTTCGAGCACGCGGTATTCGGCGATCACGCCGATCGCGCCGGCCTCGACATTGCCGCGATAGTGCAGCGTGCGCGAGTCGCCCGGCCGCAGGATCACGCGGTCGGTGCCGAGCAGGTCCGCGCCGAGCACGTTCTCGGGCTTGTCCTGCAGCGAGAAGAAATCCGCGCTGTCGAACGCCGACGCCGCACGGAGCTGGAACACCTTCAGCACGATCGGCGAAGGCTTGCGGTTCATGTCAGGGTTGACGTCGGGCGCAACGTCGACCGTGATCGCATACGGCACCGCGGCGGCGTGCTCCGTCGCGCCACACCCCGGAAACAGCAACACGCATCCCCATACGATGAAACTGCTCGACCGCCATTGCATATTCCACCCTCGCCACCCAATAGCCATTCGCCGGTTTTCTAGAACTGAACCGGGTGATCGGATTAAAAAAGGGACAATTAATCGACCGGTAATTGTGTAATTTGCATATCCTTGCATTGAAATTGATGCCGGCAAATTGTTCTTGTAAAAATCCGGGTCAAATCATCCATGGTTTGTGAAAGTGATTTGGCGAGATGACAGGCAATTGAATTGAGATTGATCATTTGACGGAAAAAGTTAACCTGACCGGTTCGCCATGGCGGCCCGGTTCTATTGCGTAGACACCTGTCGGATGGGCTTGGGGCGCAAGCCGGCCGGCCGCCGGGCAAGGGACGCACGCGGCGCTGATGGTGTGCCAGGCTATTCGTGCCACCCGAACGGACGGCCCGTTTTTTCGTGCATTGACGAGCGCTGACAAAACAACAGACGAATCCGAAAAACACAGCGAACTATAGGTTCGTTTTTTGGGATTCACAAGGGCTTAAATTCGTAGTCGATTTAGTATTCAAGTGGAATCGAATCGAATAAATGAAACAAAACGTAACAGCGACATCGGTGCCGATGATTGGCACTAGAATCCAACAGCGCGTGTGTGCCACCTTCCAATTACGTAAATTATTTATTTCAATAATGAAAGGTCGTTCATCGATCGTTCTTTTCCTCGGCGCGTTGTTGCTGGGGGCCGGCGGGTGCAGCACGTCCCCGACGCAGTCGGCCGCGCGCGCGACGGTCGACAGCGCGCGCGCCGCATACGACACCGGCGACTACGGGCGCACGATCGCGCTACTGAGCCGCGCGAAGGAGATCGACGGCGCCGACACCGACACGCAGGTCACCGCGCACAAGCTCCTCGCGTTCAGCTATTGCGTGACCAGCCGCGTCACGCTGTGCCGCGCCGAATTCTCGAAGATTCTCGACCTCAACCCGCGCTTCGACTTGTCCCCCGCCGAGAAGGGGCATCCGATCTGGGGGCCCGCGTTCGAATCCGCGCGCCGCAGACATGCGTCGTCATCCTGAACGAACCGGTTTCCACGCGAGCGCTTCATCCACCGAGCGACGTATGACATGCAACTGATCGTGATCGAACATGCCGGCGAGCCGGTCGAAAACGACTCTTACGACGCCGTCGTGTTTCATCCGCCGGGCGGCACCATCGGCCGGGCCAGCGACAACCATCTGGTGCTGCGCGACGACACGCGGCAGATTTCGCGGCTGCAGGCGCTGCTGCAGGTCGGCGACGACGCGTGCCTGCTGAAGAACCTGAGCAGCGTCTCGACGATCGAGGTGAACCGCGAGCCGGTCGGCTATGCGCAGGAGCGGCCGCTCAATACCGGCGACATCATCCGCATCGGGCCGTATGTGCTGCGGGCGGAACGCGACGATGGCGGCGACGCGCCGGTCATCGACATGGCGCCCGATACCGGTATGCATGTCGATATGCGGGGCGCGCCGGAGGCCGCCGCACCCTCGTACCCCTCGCCCTCGTCTTCGCGCGTCGACACGAAAGGCGCCGGCAACCGGCTGTGGGGGCTGCTCCAGGATCGCCTCGCTCCGCGCGGCAAGGCGGCGGACGCCGGCACACGGCCGGGCGGCCCTGCACGCGCGGCCCCGGCGCAGCCGCCGAACCGCACTGCGCAGGCCGAGCCGCCCGTGCCGTCGCAACGCGACCTGAATCAGTTGTCGACCGATCCGCTCGACCTGTTCGCGCAATCGTCGGGCGATATCGGCACGCCGGGTGCGGCGCCGTCGACTGATCGCGGCAATGCGGATCGCGACGCGCCATCCGCGACGCAGGCCGACCACGCGCCCGAGTGGACGCAGCACGTGCGCGTGCAGCCGGCGGCCGCGCGCGCCGAAGCTCGGCCGGCCGACGAACCGGCGCAGCATGCCGCGCGCGCGCCGGCGCCGCCGACGCCCGACGAACTGCTGAACGCGTTCTTCGAAGGCGCGGGGCTCGATACGGCCGCCGAATCGCATCAGTGGTCGGCCGAACAGCTGTACATCGCGGGCCAGTTGCTTGCGCTGTTCGCGAACGGCACGGTCGAGCTGCTGTCGTCGCGCAGCATCCTGAAGCGCGAGGTGAAAGCGCATATGACGATGCTGCTCGATCGCGAGAACAACCCGCTGAAGCTGCTGCCGGACGGCGGCGCCGTGCTGCGGCAGATGTTCGGACTGCCGCTGCCGGGCTTCATGTCGCCGCAAAGCGCGGTCAGCGATGCGTTCCAGGATCTGCACGCGCACCAGATCGGCATGGTCGCCGGGATGCGCGCCGCGCTGATGGACCTGCTGACGCGATTTTCGCCGCAACGGCTGCGCGAGCGCGACGATGCGATGCGCTGGTACGAGAAGCGCGTGCCCGCGTTGTACAAGGCGAGGATGTGGGATCGCTATGCGGCGACCCATCGCGACACGGTGTTCGCGATCGAGGACGATTTCGCGTCCGTGTTCGGCAAGGCGTTTCTGGCGGCGTACGACGCGGAAGTGGAAAGCTATCGCGGCAGCAGCCGGCATTGAGTCGCTTAACCGCGTAGCCGGGCATTCGCGAATTGGGATACGCTCCCCCACAGGCAATTGACGCCGGTCGGGAGCGAAATGAGCACGATGACGGGGACCTTCGATCCAACGGCATTGCCGCCGCGCGTCGCGCGGCTGGTGCTGGTGACGCCGGATGGCGCGGTGGTCGGTTGCCTGCCGCCGATGCCTGTCGCCATCCCGTGGTGGCAGGAAGTGGAGTCGGTCGTGCGCGCCGCGCGCGAACGCCATCGCGTCGACGTGACGATCCTGCGCCTGCTGGAAACGGTGCGCGACCGGGCGCCCGGCGGCGAAGTCACCTATCTGGCCGAGATTACGGAACCCGTTCCGGCCGAATGCTGGCCCGGGAACATCGAACCCCATTCACTGCGCCAAAGCTATGCGCGACCGGGCGGCCCCGCGGCGGATCTCGGCTGGGCGGCGCGCGTGCTGGCCGGTCAGGGCTTGTCGGCCAGCGCCAAACCTGTGCAGGTTCGAACCTGGAATCTCTCCAGCGTCTGGCGCATCCCGATCGGGACGCAATCGGCCTGGCTGAAAGTGGTGCCGCCGTTCCTGGGTCATGAGGGCCGCGTCATCACGGCGCTGGCCGGCCGGCGTGTGCCGACCCTGCTGGGTCATGACGAATGCGGGCGCATCCTGCTCGCGGAGATCCCGGGCGACGACCAGTTCGACGCAGCGCTGCCGCAACTGCTCGGCATGGTGACGCTGCTGGTCGACCTGCAGGCTGCGTGGATCGACCGCGTCGACGAATTGCGCACGATGCGCTTGCCCGACTGGAGCGGCGCGGGTTTGGCTGCCGACATCGCCGACGTCGTCGAACGAACCGGCGAAGAACTGTCTCGCGACGAACGTGCGTCGCTACGGCATTTCTTGAGCGGCCTGGCGGCGCGGTTCGCCGAAATCGACGCGTGCGGATTGCCGAATACGCTGGTGCATGGCGACTGCCATCCCGGCAATTTTCGCGGAACGCGATCGGAGCTCACGCTGCTGGATTGGGGCGACAGCGGCATCGGCCACCCGTTGCTCGACCAGTCCGCGTTTCTCGACGCCGTTCCGCGGGAATACGCGGCGGCGATCAAGAACCACTGGCATCGCGAATGGCTGGCGAAGGTGCCCGGCTGCGACCCGGCGCGCGCCGCCGCCCTCCTTGCACCGGTTGCCATGGCCAGGCGAGCGGTGATCTACCAGCGATTCATCGACAATATCGAACCGTCGGAGCAGATTTACCATCATGGCGATCCGGCCGACTGGCTGGGCCAGACCGCGAGACGGGTCACGACGGAGGATTGAACGCGGGATCGTCTTCGCCGATGCCGTGAATCGTCGCGGCATGGTGATGTGAAGAATGAGAAAGAACTGCGCAGGCCGGGCGCGACACCCGGCCCGCGCAGTTCGCGCGCGCCGCGCCAAGGCGGCGCGCACGCGCACGGCCGATCGTCAGACGGCCATCACCGTCACCGACTTCGTGACGAGGTACGGCTCGAGCGCTTCCGGCCCGCCTTCCGACCCGTAGCCCGAGTCCTTCACGCCGCCGAACGGCATTTCCGGCCACGGTGTCGCCGGCTGGTTGATCCAAAGCATCCCGACTTCGAGGCGCTGCGTGAGCAGGTGCACGTTCGCGAACGAACGCGTGAACGCGTAGCCGGCCAGACCGAACGGCAGACGGTTCGCTTCCGCGATTGCGTCTTCCAGCTTGTCGAAGCCGCGAATCGCCGCGACCGGGCCGAACGGCTCGTTGTTGAACACATCCGCTTCGAGCGGCACGTTCGCGATCACGGTCGGTGCGAAGAAGTTGCCTTCCGAGCCGACCCGCTCGCCGCCCGTCTCGATGCTCGCGCCCACCTTGCGCGCGTTGTCGACCACCGACGCCATCGCGGTCAGCCGGCGCGGATTGGCGAGCGCGCCGAGCGTCGTGCCTTCCTCGAGACCGTTGCCGATCTTCAGCCCTTCGGCATGCTTGACCAGCGCGCGCGTGAATTCGTCGCGGATGCTGTTGTGCACGAGGAAGCGCGTCGGCGAAATGCAGACCTGCCCCGCGTTGCGGAACTTCGCGCCGCCGGCGGCCTTCACCGCGAGCGCGACGTCGGCGTCCTCGGCGACGATCACCGGCGCGTGCCCGCCCAGTTCCATCGTCGCGCGCTTCATATGCTGGCCCGCCAGCGCGGCGAGCTGCTTGCCGACCGGCGTCGAACCCGTGAACGTGACCTTGCGGATCACCGGATGCGGGATCAGGTACGACGAGATCTCGGCCGGATCGCCGTACACGAGGCCGATCACGCCGGCCGGCACGCCCGCGTCGACGAACGCGCGCAACAGCGCGGCCGGCGATGCCGGGGTTTCCTCCGGCGCCTTCACGAGGAACGAGCAGCCGGTCGCGAGCGCGGCGCTCAGCTTGCGCACCACCTGGTTGACCGGGAAATTCCACGGCGTGAACGCCGCAACGGGGCCGACCGGCTCCTTCACGACCGTCTGCTGCGCGCCGAGGTTGCGCGGCGGCACGATCCGGCCATACACGCGCCGGCCTTCGTCCGCGAACCATTCGATGATATCGGCCGCCGACAGCACTTCGCCGCGCGCTTCGGTGAGCGGCTTGCCCTGCTCCTGCGTCATCAACTGCGCGATCGCGTCGGCGCGTTCGCGCACCAGCGCGGCCGCCTTGCGCATCGTCGCCGCGCGCTCGTGCGCGGGCACCTTGCGCCATGCTTCGAAGCCGCGTTGCGCGGCGGCGAGCGCGCGGTCGAGATCGGCGATGCCCGCATGGGCCACCTTGCCGATTGCCTTGCCGGTCGCCGGGTTCACGACGTCGATCGTCTTGCCGCTCGCGGCGTCGACCCACTCGCCGTCGATCAGCAGTTGCGTATCCGTATAAGTCACGTTAGCCATCCAGACACCCCTACATTGCGTCGATAAAACGCGCGCTGCCGCGAACGGCCACGCGCCGGTTGACAGAAAGAGCCAGGCCGCCGGGGGCATCGCGCACCCGGCGGTGCCGACAGCGGCCACGCCGGCCCGCCGTCGTTCCGCATCGCGCCGCGCTCAGCGCGCGGCCGCCGTCGCCTTGCGGAGTTTCGCGACGTCCGCCGCCTGCACGGCCGGCGCGCCATTGTTCCAGCCGGCGCGCATGAACGTCAGCACGTCGGCGATCTGCCGGTCGTTCAACTGGTTCGAGAACGCCGGCATCGGATACGCGGACGGCACGCCATCGATCACGAGCGTGTCGCTGCCGTTCAGCGTCACGTTGATCAGCGACGATGCATCGGCCTCGAGCACGTTTGGATTGCCGGCGAGCGGCGCGAGCAGCGGCGCGTAGCCGCGCCCGTCCGCGCCGTGGCAATGCAGGCAGTAAGCGTTATACACCTTCGCGCCCGGATCGGCTGCCGGCCGGCCCAGCACCGCCAGCGTCGCCTTCGGATCCTGGCTGTATGGCGGCCCGCCCGTGCCGCCCGCGGCCGGCAGCGATTTCAGATAACGGGAAATCGCCGCCAGATCGTCGTCGTTCAGCGCCTGCGTGCTGTGGTTGATCACGCTCACCATCGAGCCGAACGCGGTCGCGTGCTGATTCGCGCCGGTCTTCAGGAACTGCGCGACGTCGGCCTCGTTCCAGCGGCCAAGCCCCGTGTTGTGCTCGCCGGTCAGGTTCGACGCGAACCAGCCGTCGATCGCGGCGCCCGACAGGAACGCCGTGCCGCCTTCGTCGAGTGCCTTCTCCTGGAAGCCGACGCCGCGCGGCGTGTGGCACGACCCGCAGTGCCCGAGGCCCTGCACGAGATACGCGCCGCGGTTCCACATCGCGTCCCGGGCCGACTTGTCCGCATAAGGCGTCGTGTCGAGGAACACCGCATTCCACAGCGCGAGCGGCCAGCGCATGTTGAGCGGCCACGGGATGTCGGACGGACGGTTCGCCTGCTTCACCGGTTCGACGCCGTGCATGAAGTACGCGTACAGCGCCTTCACGTCGTCGTCCTTCAGCTTCGCGTACGACGGATACGGCATGGCCGGATACAGGTGATGGCCGTCCTTCGCGACGCCCGCGCGCAGCGCGCCGGCGAACTCGGCCTCCGTATAGCCGCCGATGCCCGTGTCCGGGTCGGGCGTGATGTTGGTCGTGTAGATCGCGCCCATCGGCGTGACCATCTTCAGGCCGCCCGCGAACGGCGTGCCGCGCGGCGCGGTGTGGCACGCGACGCAGTCGCCGGCTTTCGCGAGATACGCGCCGCGCGCGACCAGCGCGCTGTCGGCCGGCGCCGTCTGCGCGGCGTGCGCGGCCGAGCCGGCCAGCAGCGCGGACAGTGCGACGAGCGATGCACCGAGTGCGTTCGCGGCGTGATTCAAGGTGAGGTTTCGCATGATTGTGCCTCCCCTCAGGCTGTCTTGAGTTGATTGCCGACCGGCAGCTTGCGCAGCCGCTTGCCGGTTGCCGCGAAAATCGCGTTCGACAGCGCCGCCGCGGTCGCGGCCGTGCCCGGTTCGCCGATCCCGCCCGGCGCTTCGCCGCTCTTCACCAGATGGACCTCGATCGGCGGCGTCTCGTTGATCCGCATCATCCGGTAGTCGGTGAAGTTGCTCTGCACGACGCGGCCGTCCTCGATCGTGATCTCGCCGTACAGCGCACCCGTGATCCCGAAGATGATGCCGCCCTGCACCTGCGCCTCGATCGTGTTCGGGTTGACATACATCCCGCAGTCGACCGCACACACGACGCGCTTGACCTGCACCTCGCCGTCGTCCACCGCGACGTCGATGACGATCGAGAAGAAGCTGCCGAACGCGTGCATCACCGATACGCCGCGCCCTTGCCCCTTCGGCAGCGACGGCCCCCAGCCGGCCGCCTTCGTCGCGACGTCGAGCACGTTGCGCGCGCGCGGCGTCTTGTCGAGCAGCGCGCGGCGGTACTGCACGGGGTCGGTCTTGGTTTGCGCCGCCAGTTCGTCGATGAAGCTTTCGACGACGAATGTGCCGCGGGTCGGCCCGACGCCGCGCCAGAATGCGGTCGGCACGTGGCGCGGCTCCTGGCGCACGTAGTCGACGAGCTGATTCGGCAGGTCGTACGGCAGCTCGGCCGCGACCTCGACCGCGTCGGGATCGACCCCGTCCTTGAATGCGGGCGGCGCGAAGCGCGCGATGATCGACGAGCCGACGATCCGGTGCTGCCACGCGACCGGCTTGCCGTTCGCGTCGAGGCCGGCCGAGATCTTGTCGTAGTAGTACGGCCGGTACATGTCGTGCTGGATGTCTTCCTCGCGCGTCCAGATGACCTTCACGGGCGCATTGACCTGTTTGCCGACCTTCACCGCCTGGCCGATCATGTCCGTTTCGAGCCGCCGGCCGAAGCCGCCGCCGAGCAGGTGGTTGTGCACGACGATCCGGTCGGGCGACAGGCCCGTGAGCTGCTGCGCGGTATCGCGCGCCCGCGTCGGCACCTGCGTGCCGACCCAGATCTCGCAGCCGTCGCCGCGCACGTGCACCGTGCAGTTCACGGGCTCCATCGTCGCGTGAGCGAGGAACGGCTGCTCGTAGACGGCGTCGACGCGCGTCTTCGCGTTCGCGAACGCCTTGCCGACGTCGCCGTCCTTGCGCGCGACCGCGCCCTTGCCGTTCGCCGCGGCTTGCGCGAGATCGGCGACGATGTCCTTCATCGACACCTTCGCGTCCGCGCCTTCGTTCCACTTCACGACGAGCGCCGATGCGCCGCGCTTCGCGGCCCACGTGTGATCGCCGACCACCGCGACCGCGTTGTCGACGCGCACGACCTGGCGCACGCCGGGGATCTTCTTCGCGGCGGTATCGTCGACGCTCGCGACCGTGCCGCCGAACACGGGACTGTTCACGATCACCGCGTACAGCATGCCGGGCAGGCGCACGTCGAGCCCGAACTGCGCGGTGCCGTCGACCTTCTCCGGCGAATCGAGCCGCTTCGCGGGCGTGCCGATCAGCTTGAAATCCTCCGGCTTCTTCAGCGCGACATCCTTCGGCACCGGCAGCTTCGCCGCGGTGTCGGCGAGCTGGCCGTACGACGCGCGCCGGCCGCTCGGCGGGTGCTGCACTTCGCCGTTCACGGCGCGGCAGGTTGCCGGATCGACGTTCCATTGCTTCGCGGCCGCCGCGACCAGCAGCGTGCGCGCGGTCGCGCCCGCGCGGCGCAGCGGTTCCCACGCGTAGCGCACCGACGTCGAGCCGCCCGTGAGCTGGCCGCCGAGCAGCGGATCGAGGAACAGCTTCTCGTTCGGCGGCGCGTGATCGAGCGTCACGCTCGACAGCGGCACTTCGAGTTCCTCGGCGATCAGCATCGGCAGCGCCGTATAGACACCCTGCCCCATCTCGACCTTCGGCATCACCAGCGTGACCTTGCCGGCGCGGTCGATCTGCACGAACGCGTTCGGCGCGAACACGCCGGCGCGCGCGGTTTCATCGCCATCGCCGCCGATCACCGAGCGGCGTGCGTCGTCGCCCGCGGCCGGCAGGCTGAAGCCGAGCAGCAAGCCGCCGCCCGCCGCCGCGCCGAGCGACACGCCGAATCGCAGGAACGAACGGCGCGATACGCCGGTGCCGGCCCGGCCGGCTTCGATCAGTCCTCGCGACATGTCAAGCCTCCTTCGCGGCTTGCTTGACCGCCGCGCGAATCCGGTGGTACGTGCCGCAGCGGCAGATGTTGCCGGCCATGGCCGCGTCGATGTCGGCGTCGCTCGGGTTCGGGTTCGACGCGATCAGCGCGGTGGCCGCCATCACCTGCCCCGACTGGCAGTAGCCGCACTGGACGACGTCGAGCTCGCGCCACGCCTGCTGGACCTTGTGGCCGGCCGGCGTCGCGCCGACAGCCTCGATCGTCGTGATCTTGCGGCCCGCGACGGCCGCGACCGGCATCACGCACGAACGCGCGGCGACCCCGTCGAGATGCACGGTACATGCGCCGCATTGCGCGATCCCGCAGCCGAACTTCGTGCCGGTGAGGCCGACGACGTCGCGCAGCACCCAGAGCAAGGGCATGTCGTCGGGGGCGTCGACCGTGCGGGTTTCGCCGTTGATGTTGAGGGTGACCATTCAGACTCCAGGGCCGGTGTATTGGGGAAGCGGCGCGAATGGCGCGCCGCGCGGTGTGGTCATCGCCGTCGCGCGATGCGCAACGGGTGCCGCGCGGCCCGGGTGGGGGCGAGCCGCGGCGGTGGTCCGTCAGGGGTTATTCGGCCGCGTCGATGCCCGACAGCACCTTGATGACGGGCGGCGCCGAAAACCAGTCGGCGGACTTGATGCGGAATGCGGTGAAGTGCGGGCTGGCGAGATGCGCGTCGAACGCGGCCTGGTCGTCGTAGATCTCGAACAGGTACAGGCCGGGCGAGCCGTCCTGTTCGCGAAACAGGTCGTAGCGGCGGTTGCCGGGTTCGATGCGCGCCGCCGCAACCATGCTGCGCAATTCGGCCTCGACGGCCTGCGCGTGTTCGGGTTTCGGGAATACCGAGGCCATCACGTAAAGCGCCATGTTGTCACTCCTGTCGAAACGGAACCGAGCATGCCACAAGCCGGCGTCGCGCGACGCCAGCGTGCAATCGTCGTGTGCTGCAGTGTCGTGGCATCAGGCCAGTTCGTCCGGACCCACGCGCACGACGACCTTGCCGAAGTTCTTGCCGGCGAGCAGGCCGATCAGCGCGTCAGGCGCGTCGGCCAGGTCGGGGACGACATCCTCGAGCGTCTTCACCTTGCCCTGCGCGACCCATTCGCTCATCTCCTTGAAGAACGGCGCATAGCCGGTTGCATAGTGATCCATGATGATGAAACCCTGCATCCGGATGCGCTTGCGCAGGATCGTGCCCATCAGCGCCGGCACGCGGTCGCGGCCGGTCGACACCGCGGTATCGTCGTACGCCGCGTCGTTGTAATGCGCGATGATCCCGCACACGGGCACGCGCGCATGATCGTTGAGCAGCGGCCACACCGCGTCGAACACGGCGCCGCCGACGTTCTCGAAATAGACGTCGATGCCGTTCGGGCACGCGTCCTTCAGCTTCGCGGCAAACGCCGGATCGCGGTGGTCGACGCACGCGTCGAAGCCGAGCGTGTCGGTCACGTACGCGCACTTGTCGGCGCCGCCCGCGACGCCGATCACGCGGCAGCCCTTCAGCTTCGCGATCTGCCCGACAACCGCGCCGACCGCACCGCTCGCCGCCGCGACAACTACGGTTTCGCCGGCCTTCGGCTCGCCGATCTTCAGCAGCCCCGTATAGGCGGTGAAGCCCGGCATGCCGAGCACGCCGAGCGCGTATGACGGATGCGCGAAGTCGCGGCCGAGCGGAATCAGGTCGCGTCCATCGGACAGCGCATAGTCCTGCCAGCCGGCGCCCGCGACGACCAGGTCGCCTTCACGGAACGCGGGCAGGTTCGACGACACGACGCGGCTGACCGTGCCGCCGACCATCACGCCGCCGAGTGCGACCGGCGGGGCATAGGACGGCGCATCGCTCATCCGGCCGCGCATGTACGGGTCGAGCGACAACCAGACCGTGCGCAGCAACACCTGGCCGGCGCCGGGCGTCGGCACGTCACTGGACTCGGAGCGGAAGTCGTTCGGCGTCGGCGCGCCGACCGGGCGCGAATTCAGGATGATCTGGCGGTTTGCGGTCTTGCTTTGCGGCATGTGAGCCTCCGTCAACAGGGATAAACGTGCTTCGTGGGCACGATCGGATCAGGGGTGGACCAGCAGAAGGCGCGCGCTTGCGATGGCGCCGGCGGTCAGGCCGTCGCGATCGCAAGCGTGCGGTTGGGACAATCGGAACAGCGTAACGCGGAGCAAGGCGTTCGTCATGCGTATATAAGTAGACCAGTCGTCTAGAGTCAGGGCAAAAACAAGGCGCGCCCATGCGCGCCCGGCTTACGACTGCGCTCCGTCATGCGCGGCCGGCGGCAGGTTCAGCATGCGCCGCGTTTCGACCATCGCCCTTTCGAGCGGTTGGCGGTTGCGGTGAATCTTTTCCAGCAGCGTCGCGCCTAGCCACAGCTCGTAAAGGATCGCGGCCGTGTGCGGCGGATCGTCGACCGCACTCAGCGAGCCGTCGGCCAGCCCGGCCTCGATGCCGCCCGCGAGCCGCTCGATGATCTGGCTCGTGCCGCGTCGCAGCACCGCGCGCATCGCTTCCGACAGGTCCGACACTTCCGCGCCGAGCTTCACCGCGAGGCACTTGCCTTCCGGATCGTCCGCACACTGCGTGTGCAGCCAGTTGCCCCAGTACGTCATCAGGCGCTCGGCGCCCGTGCCGGCCTGATGCTTGAACAGGTTGTCGAGATGCGCGAGATAGCCTTCGAAATACGATTCGAGCAGCGCTTCGCCGAATGCCTCTTTCGAGCCGAAGTAATGGTAGAACGAGCCCTTCGGGATGCCCGCCGCGGCGAGAATCTCGTTCAGACCGACCGCCGAAAACCCCTTGTGGAGCATGATCGGCTTCGCGATATTCAGGATGTGCTGGCGGACTTCGGCGCCGGACGATGCATTCATGATGGCGTATGGTAGCAACGATTAGACCGGTCGTCTAGTAACGTCGAGCCGGCATGTTGAGCGGCACTTTACCCGATCCCGGCGGGGCCCCCAAATGCTTGGCCGGCGTTCTGTCGCGTGCGCTCCTGGGTTGCCGCGTGCGCGGCGTCACACGAGCGACCCGGTTTCGTCGCGGGCGTTTCATCGATCTCCCGCATAAATACGCGCGGTGCATGCGCCGGCGATCGTCAGGATGCGATTCCGGCGGACGCGCCGCCGCTGCCGTCGCGGTATGTGCTGAGTTGAACGGGCGGGTGGAAAGGCTGGCGCTCGGGTGCGTGGCATCTCGCCTGCTTTGCTGCTTGCCTGCGTCGCCATCGACTGACGCGTGCTTGCGGTTTCATCGTCAGCGTGACGCTTCGTCGGCGCGCTTTCTCGTGCGCGCCCGCCGCTCGCCCCGCTGCGCGGCCGGAGTCGTCTTGGTGCCGCGCAATGGCGCCCGGCGCGCGAGCACCGTCATCTCGCGCCTCAGCGCGTCGAGCTCCTTGCCGCGCGCCGCATCGGTCGCCTGTGCGCCGTCGAGTTGCCCCTGAAGCACCCCGCATCGATGCAGTGCGTCGCCGAGTTGCGCCTGCAGCGCGGCCACGTCCTTCCGGTGCTGCGCATCGCGTTGTTCCGTGCGCGATGCCGTCGCGTCGAGCTCCTTTTGCAGCCGCGCGGCCGCGAGCCGCTCGCGATCGATCTCCTGAAGCGCGCGCTTCTCCGATGCGCGCAAGCGTTCCTTGGCCCGGCCCGCGTCGTTGCGCAGCCGGTCGAGCTGGGTGGTGAAATCCGCGCGCGCCTGGGCGAGTGCGCGGTCGCCTTCCGCGTTGTCGGCCTTCAGGCGTTCGATCTCCGATTGCAGCGCTTGCCGCGCTGCGTCGTCCGCCGCCCTCGCCTGCTCCAGTTCCTGAATGCGTACCTGAGCGACCAGCAGCGCGGCCGTGCGTTGCTCCAGCGCGGTTTCGGTGCGGGCCAGTTCGGCCTGCAGCGTCGCGACTTCCGCTTTTGCAGCCACCCGCTCGGCTTCGACTTCCGCGCGCAGTGCGTCGAGCGCGGCGGCCGCATCGGCGCTCGACCGATTCCACAACGCCGCGACCAGCTCGCCGGCTGCCGCCTGCAGATCGGCCGGCAGGTCGGGATGCTCGATGCGTACGCGACTCTTTTCCCGCAGCTCGGCCCAGAACTCGCCGAGGACGGCCGTCGGCGTGCTCATGCTGCCCTTGCGAACGAGCTGGTACAGGCGGTTCGCGGTGGGCGTGATGCCGAAGCGGAAGAACAGCAGCGCGCAGGCTTCGCGGTACAGCTCGCGGGTTTTCGGGAAGTCGGCCTTGAGACGCTCGATTTCGGCGGTCAGGCGAGGTTCGTCGGCAGCGAGATCGGACATGGCGGGTTTCGTCGGTGATTTCGTAAATAATATAACGTAAACCGTTAAATATCCAATCATTGGGACTGATAGATTTGACATTATTTCTATAATGTCGAGTTGATCGATTGTCGGGATGCGTGGCAAATCGTATCCGCCCGTTTGCGTAATTTTGCAACCACCTCCCCTCCGGCTGGACTGGACGACATGATCCAGGCCCTGCCCGCTAGGGCTCGGCCATTTCGCGCGATGCTCGTAGACGTGACGTGGACTGGGTCGGGGACTTACGGCCTGAAAATGGCTGCCCTCGGCTACTGGAGAATTGAATTGGCTGCAGCGGCTTTCGCAAATTTGTAGCCGCGCCGCCGGAACGGCGGGGGGCGATGGTCGCGGGATCGCTGCGGGCGCAGCATTTCCGTACAGCCTGCGTACTGGCGCCACCGGTGGCCCGGAGCCAGCAGAGAAATTGTCTCGTCAGCGCAGCAGCTTGTCGTCGTTATTCCGGAATCGGCAAGCCCAGCCGCCAGCTCAAATTTCTGCGCGCTCGCGTCTCGCAGCGCGTGTAGAAGAAATCTGTCAGATAGATGCGCGGACGTACGAGTAGCCCGCGAAGAATGGTCCGTTCATGGAGGTCGTAAGCCCGGTCGTCAAGATCGGGGCGCTCTGCCCGGAGGAGGCGGCCGTCTTCGCGAAATCGGCGGAGGGACGCGCCAAGCACGGCCAGGTCGATGTCGCACACGAAGCGGGTATCCAGTTCTGCAGCAATGCCCAAGTGGGTTGTCGCGAGAATCATCGCGCAGATATGGTCGCACGCGCGGATTCGCCCCCCTGCCCGGCGTCGGAACCAGTCCGCGCTACTCTGCTCGTTATTCTTCGCGCCAGGAACGAAAATCACGTCATGGAACCAGAGCGCGAGTTCGACGGCGTCCGGTTCGGGAATTGAGCCACGCGCCAGGTCGAGATGACGCAAACATCGGCGTACATGCGCGAGCGTATGGTAATGGCGCGCCGGTTCTGTATAGCATCGCTCCAGCATGCCATAGACATCCTCAGCATGTGTCCCGCCGCTGCACGACCACAACGCGACAAACCGCGCCTGCGTCAGGTTCACGTTCGCTCCTTGGCCCGGGGCGTCTACACATGATCGCCCGATGCCGGCATTACCGCGATGCGCTCAGAGAAATTCCCTGCGAATGTCGATACTCGACCGCTGTCCGATGTTTCCGTAGTGATGCGCGAGCCACGCATCCGCTTCGCGTCGCCCATAGTCACGCAGCTCGCTCAGAAATCCCCAATCCGCGTTGTATTTGCTCGATACACTCAACGCGCACAGAGCGTCGTCGGCACGAATGGAATGGATCAGCATTTCCTTCATCTCGTCGCGGTTGATCGTGCCTTGCTTGATCAGGTCAGTGACGAACGCGATTGCTCGCATCTCGCGCATCAGCGACGAGTTGAAACTGATCTCGTTGATACGATTGAGAATTTCCGCAGCCGTGATGGGTACACCGCGGCGCATAAGCGGATTGATGTGCACGATCACGACGTCGCGCGTCACGCAATTGTAGATAAGAGGATAGATGGCCGGATTACCCATGTAGCCGCCATCCCAGTAGTACTGGCCATCGATCGTGACCGCCTGGAACAGTGTCGGCACGCATGCTGATGCAAGTACCGCGTCTGCACAGACATCCTCTCCCGTGAAGAGGCGTATTTTCCCTGTCTCGACATTGGTTGCGCATAGGTACAATCGGATCGGACAGTGCTTGCGCAGCACGTCGAAGTCAACCCGGCTTTGGAGCACTTCGCGCAGCGGATTCAGGTTGTTCGGATTGAACTGATAGGGCGAAAAAACGCGCAGCATCATATCGGCGAATGCATAAAGCGGCGAATGATCGAGCCCGAAGCTGTGCGTGCCTTTCAGCCACGGCACCCAGCGCAGTGGGTTGTAGCGCTCCGCCGATTGCGAGACCGCCTGCCAGAAGTCATGCAGTGCCTGACGCGCACCGTCTTCGCCTCCCTTTAGCAGCCCGTATGCGAGTACAGCGGCGTTCATCGCGCCGGCGCTGGTTGCACTGACACCCTCGATTGAGAGCCTGCCGTCTTCGAGCAGTCGGTCAAGCACGCCCCAAGTGAAGGCGCCGTGCATCCCGCCCCCCTGCAAAGCCAGCGCGATCTGTTTGCGCGGTACATCGTCGCGGCGTCTTGTGTGCGTGATTGTCATGCTCGTCTCCCAAGCTCTCCGTTATGCGGAGCAGCGGCAGGTAGTGGACGACACGTCGTCACACGCTACGTCGTCGTGCGCCGCAGGCCCATTCATCCTGTGCGCGCGTCCAATGCATCCAGCAGCGCTTTCGCCTCTCGCAGGTCGCTCGTAGCGAAGCCTTCCGTGAAGCAGGTGTACACCTCGGACAGCGCTTGCTTTGCCTCCACGGTCTTCCCCTGCCGTTGCAATAGCCGAGCGAGGTCTGACGCTGCTCGCAATTCCAGCGCTCTGGCACCCTGCCGACGCGCTCGCGCGATCGCTCGGTGAAAACAGCCTACCGCTTCGTCATCGCATTCAGATGCAGTGCCTTCCTTGCTCGCCCCGCTAGCCAGGTAGATTCCCGTGAGCCGGTACAGCTCGGCCTCGTAGCAATGCTCACCGGATTTCTCGACGATCGCCATAGCCTCTTCCAGCATGTCTAGTGCTGCCCGCTTGTCACCCGCACGCCAGTAACTGTCGGCGAGCAACGCGAGAGAATAAGGCCGCTGGTCTTCGCCGCCAGCTGCCCGCTGCGCGTCGAGGCCCAGCCGCATCTGCGCGATGCCGTCCTGGATGTTTCCTTGCGCGCTCATCGCCCAGCCTCGCAGAAGCGTCCCCCACGCGAGCCAGTACGGCAATCCGTGCTCGGTCGATACGGTAATGACCGCTTCTGCGCGCTCACCGGCGAGCATCGGCTCCCTCCGCAGTTGGTGCAAGTTGGCTGAGTAGGTAAGACTGAACGCCAGAGATGGCCCATAAGAAAGAGCCTGTGCGAGCGCGAGTGCCTCAACGCTGCGTTTGAGCGCTTGGTCCGGATATCCCTGATACCACAAAGTCAACACAAGGAAATTGAGCGCCCGAATGCCAGGATCCACGCCGTGTGCGAATACGTGTGCCTGATGTTGCTCCGGATCGTAGATCGCAATGGCTTGTTCCAGGTGTGCGCGAGCAGCGCCGAAATCGCCTTGCAGAAAAAAGCACGCGCCCAGTGCACTATGTGCCTCAATGAGCAAGCCCGGATCATTCGCATCCCGGGCGGTACCGAGCATCTGGTTGCCCAGATCGGTCGCGATGGCATACTCGCCGCGCACCAGGTGGTGTATCCGCAATCCCAACTGCGTCGCAAAGCGTTGCGATACCTCACCCGTCCGCTCGCACAGCTCGAGCGCGCGCGTATAGATCGCGCCCACCTCCGTCGCGCCATACCCACGCACGTCCATCAAGACCGGCCCAAGGGAAAGCAGCAGTGTCAGCTCCCAATGCGCATGCATAGGTGTGTCCGGCAAGCGCTTCAGTAGCGCAAGCGCCGTGCCGAGGTGGTCCATGGCATCGTGATGGGCCGCATGGCGTAACGCCTGCTGAGCGGTACGATGCAGGTATTCGACAGCCTTGGGAATGTTTCCGCTCTGACTATAGTGGTGCGCAAGTTCGCTGCAGTAATCGGCTATACGCGTTGGAAACAGCACCTCGATCGCCTGCGCGGCGCGCTCGTGCAGCGTGGTGCGCCGCTCCGTGAGCAACGAGCGCCCAGCCACTTCCTGAGTCAGCGCGTGTTTGAATGAATAATTGACCTCGGGAAAAGCGGGCCGCTCGTAAATGAACTCCGCAGCTTCCAGATGGGCGAGCAGGCGACGCAGTTCATCGTCCCGCGCCGATTCCTCACCGCAAATTCGCCGGATCAGGCTGAACGGAAACTCGTGGCCTATCACCGCGAGCGCCTGTAGCAGTTCCTTTTCCTCGATGGGAAGCCGGTCGATTCGAGCGGCCAGCACGCCCTGCACGGTGGTAGGAATGTGCAGCGTCGCCGGGGTCTCCACGATGCGATAACGCCCGGCATCGCCGAGCAGCGACTTCTCTTCCACAAGCGTCTGGACCACTTCCTCCATGAAAAACGGGTTGCCCTCCGTCTTGTCGAGAATGAGCTGCTTTAGCGGCACGAGCGTGCGATCCTCGCCGAGCAGCGCCGCGAGCAGTCCTTGAGCATCGGATGGGCCAAGCGGTTCGAGTCGGATTTTGCTGCAATGAACCGCACCGGCCCACGCGGGCTGATACTCGGGCCGATAGTTCACCAACAACAGTATTCGTGAGTCCGGCACGTGGTCGATCAAGTAGGTGAGGAAGGCTTCTGTTTCACGGTCCAGCCATTGCAGATCCTCGAACAGCAAATGGATCGGCTGATTTTGGCTCTCTCGCGCGAGAAGCTGCCTGATCGCGTCGAAGGTACGGTCGCGCCGGATCTGCGGATCCATCTCGACGAGTACCGACCCGCCTTCACCAATTCCAAGCAGATAAAGGACGTATGGCACGAGGTCCTCGAAACTGCGCTCGAGCGTGAGCGCCTTGCCGATGACCTTTTCCCGGCAGCGCCGCTCGTCGTCCTGCGTTGTGATCTGGAAATAGTTCTTCAGGAGTTCGATGAGCGGCAAATTAGGAAACGCCTTGCCGTGCGATACCGAAAACGTCTCCAGCACCAGCGCGCCACGTCGGGAACGCTCTTTGAACTCGTGGAAAAGGCGAGATTTTCCGACGCCGGCCTCCCCCACAACGCCGACCACGCGCCCACGCCCGGCCCTCATGGTCTCCAGTGCCCGGTTCAGGTGTTCCATTTCCGTTTCACGGCCAACGAACCGCGCGAGACCACGCTGCGCCGCCAGTTGCAGGCGCGTGCGTAACGCGCCCAAGCCAAGCACCTCGTATACGCACAGCGGCGCGGGAATACCCTTGAGTTGCGTGGCCCCCAGCGCATTGAATTCGAAATAGCCTTCGGCCAGCTTGTGGGTGGACTCACTGACGAGAATTGACGTGGGCGTGGCGATTCCCTCGATTCGCGACGCGATATGGATCGTATGCCCGAGCGGATCATAATCGGTGTGCAAGTCGTCGGTTCGGATAGAACGGACGACGACCTCGCCGGTATGAACCCCAACGCGAATTTGCAGGGGAATGCCTTCCTGCAGGCGGATGCGGTCGCCATGCTGCCGCATCGCTTGCTGCATTCGCAATGCAGCGAAGAGCGCTCGCTGTGCATGGTCTTCGTGGGCGATCGGTGCGCCGAACAGCGCGAGGATGCCATCGCCGAGCGATTTTGCTACGTAACCTTCATAGTAGTGGACAGCTTCCATCATTAGCTCGACCACGGGCCCGATCAAGCGATGCGCCACTTCGGGATCGAGATCGTGGATCAAAGCGGTCGACCCGGCCATGTCGGCAAACAGCGCGGTAACGGTCTTGCGCTCGCCAGCGGGCTCGCCGCGCGCTTCCATGGCCGCGTGTTCGGCACGGATCCGTTCGGCAAGATGATCCGGCGTGTAATGAATGGGGGTTGGCGGCGGCTCCTGGCCCGATGGTCGAAACAGTGGCGGCGCAGACGCAGGTGTAACCAGCGACGTCCCGCAATTGCTGCAGAAGCGGGCCGCCGGCTCTACCTCATGCCCACAATGCGGACAAGTGTGGGACAGCGCGGCCTGACATTCCTGGCAGAAGCTCGCACCAGTAGGATTCTCGGACCCGCATTTTGTGCAGCGCATAAAACCCTCTTCCTGCCAAGGGTCAACTCCCAATGATTATGCGCCACTATCTGCGGGCATTCAGGCCGGCGAGCCTGATTACGCATGCCGATTAGCGTCTGGTTGCACAAATTTGTAACGCCCCACCAACAGCAATCAGCGGCTCGTCGTCCAGGCGGTTACAAAATGGTGCAACCAGACGGCTGCGCTGTCGCACTGGATGAGACGGGCTGCTCGAGGCGAGCGGCTGCGCTGTCGATGTATCGCCAGACGAATGCGGCAGCTTACCCGAGCGGCACCACACTCCCGAGCAGGATCCGCACGAGCGTCGCCTGGCGCGTGACGCCCGTCTTCGAGAAGATCGCACGCAGGTGCGTGCGCGCCGTGTTCTTGCTGATCCCCGATTCCTCCGCCGCTTCCTCGAGCGTCAGCCCGTTCGTCAGCAGCAGCGCGAGCGACGTCTCGGCAGGCGTCAGGTCGAACAGCTTGCGGATGATTTCCTGTGCGCCCTGCGGTTTGCGGTCGGGGTCGCGCAGGAACAGCGTGACGGCCGGCCGCCGCTTGTTGTCCTCCGACCAGTCGGACAGCAGCACCGTGCGCACCAGCAGCCCGAGCCGCGGCTTGTCGAAGCTGCGCGTGATCGGCATCGCCTCGACGGTCGCCGCAGCCGTGCCGTGGTGTCCCATCACCGCGTGGCGGATCAGCCGCTTCAGCGTGCGGTTCTCCTGTGCGTCGGTCGCCTCGATCGTGCCGCGCGCAATCGTCAGACCGTTGTTCTGCTTGAGGATCTCGTCGGCGACGCTGTTCAGGTCGATGATCGTGCCGTTCTCGTCGAGCGTGATCGTGCCGATCTGCATCCGGTTGATCGCGTTCGCGTAGATCGAGCGTTCGACCTCGGCCGTGTCGAGCCGCGAATGCAGTTCGACCGCGCGCTTCAGGTGCGGCAGCAGCAGCGCGCAGATCGCCTTGTCGCGCGCAGAGAACTGCTTGGACGCATGGTTGCGGCACACGCGGAACCGGCACTCGACGCCCGACGACGTGCGCAGGTCGGCGCCGAGGATATAGCGCACGTCCTGCGGCTTCAGGAACTGCTTGTACAGCTCGCTCGACAGCCAGCCCGTATCGCCGAACACCTCGTCGACCGTGACCACGCGATCGGCCGGCAGGCCGACGAACGGGTCGAGCGAATAGTAGTAGTTGTTGTACGAAGCCTCGCCCTCGCCCGGGACGACCGGGCCGAATTCCGATGCGTGCACGGACAGCGGCGCGCGGCGGTCGCTCGCGGCCGCGCGCAGGATCAGCGTCACGTAGTTCGCCTGCAGCCAGCGACGGACCAGTTCGAGCGCACCCGCCCACGGCGGCGTTTCCAGCGGCCCCTGGTAGATGCGCGCCATCAGCTCGCTGAAATCCGCGACGCCGATGTCGGCCTCGTCACTTGTTGCCTGGCTCTCTTGCGGAGCCCATCTCGTCTCCATCAGCACGCTCCATCCTCCATACGACATGTTTCCGGCGCGACGCAGTCGCGCCGCCATGATTAAGACGCGTCTAAATTCCGGCGTCATCGGGAGATTCACTGAATAGTGAGAATTGGCCATCCGTGCGTGCGAACCATCGTCCAATCGGATGATGTGGCGCCCAGCCCGCTGCGCTGGAATGCCCGTCAGGCCGTGCCGGCAAGCGTCCGGCGCGGACTCAGGGAAAACCGCGACACGGGTTTACCTGATTCAGACCGCATCCGATTCAGACAGGAGTTTCCATGCCGCTCGACCCTCAGGCGCAGGCGCTGCTTGCCGCGTTCGCCCAGGCACCCGCGATCGATTTCGCTCAGCTCACCGTTCCCGCCTACCGCGCGAGTCTCGCCTGGGGTGGCGCCTTCGCGCCCGGCGATGCCGTCGCCGCCGAAGAGGACTGGCAGATCCCCGCATCGGGCCGTCAGTTGTCCGCCCGGCTGTATCGGCCCGATGCCGACGGGCCGTTGCCGCTGACCGTGTTCTTCCACGGCGGCGGCTTCGTGTCGTGCGGCATCGATTCGCACGCGAACCTGTGCCGCAGCCTCGCGAAACGTGCGCGCACGCTCGTGCTGTCGGTCGACTACCGGCTCGCGCCCGAGGCGCGCTTTCCGGCGGCCGCGCACGACGCGTGCGACGCCGTGCGCTGGGCCGCCGCCAGCGCACGCGATCTCGGCGCGCGCGCCGGCGCGGTGGCCGTGGCCGGCGACAGCGCCGGCGGCAATCTCGCGGCGGTCGCCGCACTGCAGTTGCGCGGCGCGGGCATCGGCATCGCGCATCAGTTGCTGCTGTATCCGGTCGTCGATTGCGCGACCGAGCATCCGTCGTATGAATCGCTCGGCGACGGTTATTTCCTGACGGCGGACGCGATGCGCTGGTTCAAGGGCCATTATTTCGACGACGGCGCCGATCGCGCGTCGCCGCTCGCGAGCCCGCTCGCCGCACCGGACGTCGCGGGCGCAGCGCCGGCGACGATCGTCAGCGCCGAATTCGATCCGCTGCGCGACGAGGCCGAAGCGTATGCGCTGCGTCTCGCGCAGGCCGGCACGCCGGTGACGCTCGTGCGCTGGCCCGGCCAGTTGCACGGTTTCGCGAGCATGCTCGGCGCCGTCGATGCGGCCGACCGCGTGCTGACGTTCGGCGCCGACGCGCTGCGCCGCGCATTCGACGCGACGGAGGCGCAATGACGCTCGCCGGCACGCTGGAGATCGTCGACGAGCTTCGTGCGGGCCGGATGGTCCTGCTCGTCGACGAAGAGGATCGCGAGAACGAAGGCGATCTCGTGATCGCGGCCGATCATGTGACGCCCGATGCGATCAATTTCATGGCGCGCTTCGGGCGCGGGCTGATCTGCCTGACGCTGACCGCCGAGCGCTGCGAGCAACTGCGGCTGCCGCCGATGGCCGATCACAACGGTACGCCGTTCGGCACCGCGTTCACCGTCAGCATCGAGGCGGCCGAAGGCGTGACGACCGGCATTTCGGCGGCCGATCGCGCGCATACGATCCGTGCGGCGGTTCGCGCGGGCGCCCGCCCCGACGATCTCGTGCAGCCCGGCCACGTGTTCCCGATCGCCGCGCGCCCGGGCGGCGTGCTCGTGCGCGCGGGGCACACCGAGGCCGGCTGCGATTTCGCGGCGCTCGCCGGGCTCACGCCCGCGTCGGTGATCTGCGAGGTGATGAACGACGACGGCACGATGGCGCGGTTGCCGGAGTTGAAGGCGTTCGCCGCGCATCACGGGCTGAAGATCGGCACGATAGCCGACCTGATCCACTACCGCCGCGAGCACGAATCGCTCGTCGAACGCGTCGGCGAGCGGCCGCTGCATACGCCGTGGGGACGGTTCCGTGCGATCGAGTATCGCGACACCGTGCATGGCGCGCCGCATCTCGCGCTCGTGCGCGGCGAACCCGATGCGGCGGCGCCCGTGCTGACGCGCGTGCACGAATGCCATTCGCTGCTCGACCTGCTCGACGCGGAGCCGTCCGCGCATTCGTGGCCGCTGCACGCCGCGCTGCAGCGGATCGATGCGGCCGGCTGCGGGGTCGCGGTGCTGCTCGACTGCGACATGCGCGGCGACGCGATGCGGATGCCGGCCGGCAATGCGCGTCGCGACGGACGCGTGACGGGAATCGGGTCGCAGATCCTGCGCGATATCGGCGTGCGGCGGCTGAACGTGCTGTCGAGTCCGTTCCGGCTGCCGGCGCTGTCGGGGCACGACCTGGAGATCATGGCGTTCATTCCGCTCGGGGACGACGATCCGGAAAGCGCGCGGGGCGCGCACGCGAACCCGCTTCGGGTGGCGTGATGCGGGGTTGATGCGCGGACGCCGTACGCGACGCCGGCAGGCGGGATGATTGGTCGGTTTGTCGCGTAACAGGCTATCGTTTGTTTTTGTTAAATACAGTCCAGGATTTGTATTTTGACGATACATGCCATAGACTGTATTTCCCGATTACAAACGATCGCCTGTCATCCCGCGGAGCGCCCGATGGCCTTTCCTGTCCAGACCTTGACCCAGTTGCGCCCGATACTCGTCGGCTTCCGGAAATCCGCGGGGCTCACGCAGGCGCAATTGGCCGCCCGCCTGGGCGTCACGCAGCAATCCTACGCGCAGCTCGAAGCCAACCCGTCGGCGGTCAGCATCGAACGGCTCTTCAAGGTGCTGAACACGCTCGGCGTGCGTATGACGCTCGACCCGGGTGCGCACGATGAACCGGCGGAATTCGCCGAGCCCGATGCCGATGCCGATGCCGATGCCGATGCCGATGCCGGGACGGCGGCTCGCAAGCCGGCCGCGAGCAAACGCAAGCCGGAATCGGCGCGCGGCGTAACCGCCGCAAAAGCCGCAAAAGCCCGAACCGGCACCACGACCGGCGCCGCGCGGAAGCGGCCGGCGGCGGCGACACCGGGCAAGCCGCGGGTCTCGAAACGGGAGGACTGGTGACGATGGCCGCGCGTGCCCGCCACGACCGGCTCGACCTGTGGATGAACGGCATTCCGGTCGGCTACTGGGAAGTCCGGCGCGGCGTCGAGCGCCTCGTCTACCTGCCGGGCTGGCTCGACGATCCCCAGGGGCGGCCGCTGTCGCTGTCGCTGCCCTTCACGCCCGGCAACCAGCCGCACCAGGGCGCGATCGTCGCCGACTACTTCGACAACCTGCTGCCGGACAGCGAGCCGATCCGCCGCCGCATCGCGCAGCGTTACCGGCTCGGGTCGACGGCGCCGTTCGAACTGCTCGCGTCGATCGGCCGCGATTGCGTCGGCGCGATCCAGATGCTGCCGCCCGGCGAGATGCCCGTCGACCTCGAGGCGATCGACGGCGTGACGCTCGACGACGCAGCCGTCGCCGACGTGCTGCGCCACGCCACTGCCACGCCGCTGCCCGGCCGCGCGGAGCCGGACGGCGACCTGCGCCTGTCGATCGCCGGCGCGCAGGAAAAGACCGCATTGCTGCGTCAACGGAACCGCTGGTTGCGGCCGTCGGGCAGCACGCCGACGACGCACATCTTCAAGCTGCCGCTCGGGCGCGTCGGGAACATGCAGGCCGACATGCGGACGTCCGTCGAAAACGAATGGCTGTGCTCGAAGCTCGTCGCTGCGTACGGCTTGCCGGTCGCGCCGTGCGAGATCGGCCGGTTCGACGACCAGAAGGCGCTGATCGTCGAGCGCTTCGACCGGCGTCTTTCCCGCGACGGCTCGTGGATCCTGCGGCTGCCGCAGGAGGACATGTGCCAGGCGACCGGCACGCCGTCGGGCGCGAAATACGAATCCGACGGCGGCCCCGGCATCGAGACGATCATGGGCATCCTCGCGAATTCGGCCGATGCCGCGCACGACCGGATGAATTTCTTCGTCGCGCAGCTCGTGTTCTGGGTGCTGGCGGCGATCGACGGCCATGCGAAGAACTTCAGCATCGCGCACCTGCCCGGCAACACGTACCGCAGCACGCCGCTGTACGACGTACTGTCCGCGCATCCGATCATCGGCACGCGCCGCAACCAGCTTCCGCCGCGCCGTGCGCGGCTCGCGATGGCCGTGTGCGGGAAGAACCGGCACTACGTGATCGGCGAGATCCAGCCGCGCCACTGGATCGCGCAGGGCCGGCGCGTCGGCCTGACCGAAGACGACGTGCGCGCCGCGATGGCGGCTGTCGCCGCGCACACGGAACCCGCGATTGCCGAAGTCGCAGCGCAGATCCCGGCGGATTTTCCGGCGGACGTTGCGGACGCGATCTTCGACGGCATGCGGCGCCAGAGCCGCAAGCTCGGGGCGGGTGATCCTGCGTGATGGCTCGGCGGGTTGTGGCGGGGCTTGGGCCGGATCGGGCTTGAGAATCAGGTGTGGCGCTTCAATGCGTTGAATCGACGGTTCATTCGGACCGGAGCGGCGACTCGTCCACCCGGACGATGCGCGCCCGCGCCATCGCCGCACAATGGTCGCCGTGCCCATTCCCGACGCCCGACCCCCATGGAATCTGCCGACCTCACGACCGCGTTCAGCCCGCTGCAGATCGGCCCGCTGACGCTGCGCAACCGCCTGATCAAGTCCGCAACCAACGAAGGCATGACGCCGAACGGCGTGCCGTCGCGCGCGCTCGTCCGCTTTCACGAGCGCATCGCCGAAGGCGGCGCCGCGCTGACGACCGTCGCGTACTGCGCAATCAGCGACGACGGCCGCACGTTCGTCGACCAGGCGCGGCTCGACGTGCCGACGGTCCGGCAATTCCGTGCGCTGACCGACGCCGTCCATCGCCACGGCGCGGCCGCATCCGCACAGATCACGCACGGCGGCTGCTTCACGTTCCTGCCGTCGCTGTCGACGAAACGGCCGTTGAGTGCGTCGGGCGGCTTCAACAAGGTTGGCGTGATGAGCGGTCGCTTCCTGAAGCAGGCGATGACACGCGACCAGATGTCGGCGATCGCCGACGAATTTGCGCAGGCGGCGCGTCATGCGCGCGACGCCGGCTTCGATGCGGTCGAGATCCACATGGGGCACGGCTATCTGCTGAGCCAGTTCCTGTCGCCGCTGTACAACCGCCGCCGTGATGCGTACGGCGGCGACGCGGCCCGCCGCGCGGCGTTTCCGGTCGAGGTGCTGCACCGCGTGCTCGATGCGGTGGGCCGCGATCTCGCCGTGGTCTGCAAGATCGGCGTGACCGAGGGTGTGCGCGGCGGCGGAACGGCCGACGACGCGTGCGAGATCGCGCGGCGGCTCGAAGCCGAAGGTGCGCACCTGCTCGTGCTGAGCGGCGGGATGAACGTCGAATCGGTGTGGCAGTTGTTCGGCAGCCCGCTGCCCGGCGACGCGCGCGCAAACGCCGACAACGCGATCGTGCGCACCGCGATGGCGCTGCAGAAGCTCACCGAGCCGAAGATGGGCGCGTTTCGCGAGATGTATTTCCTCGAGCACTCGAAGAAGGTGCGCGCGGCCGTCAGGATGCCGCTCGCCTACCTCGGCGGCGTGCGTTCGCGCGGGAACGTCGAGCTGGCGATGCACGAAGGTTTCGACGCGGTCGCGCTCGCACGGGCGCTCGTGTTCGAGCCCGGTTTCGTGAACGGGCTGCGCGACGGCCGGCTCGTGCAGTCGGGCTGCACGTCGTGCAACCGCTGCGTCGTGTCGATGTATACGCCGGGCGGCACGGCGTGCGTATTGCGCGAACCGAACGACCCCGCGCCGAACCGCGTGCCGGCCGCCGGCGCGTGAGGTTTGACGTGGGGCGAGTGACGCGGGCGCTCAGCCGGCGTCGCGCGCGCGGGCGAGCGCCGCGAGATTCCCTTCCCCGAACCCGTGGTGCCCCTTGCGCTGCACGATCTCGAAGAAGATCTCGCCGGGCCGGCGTTTGACGAAGGTCTGGAAGAACAGGCGGGGCACGCCGTCGCCGCCGATCTCGCCGTCGACCAGCACCGCGCGGCGGCGCAGCGCGTCGAGATCGACGCCGTGCCCCGGCAGCCGCGCATCGACGTCGTCGTAATAGCGTGCGGGCGGCTCGATGAATTCGACGCCGTTCGCGCGCAGCGCATCGACGCATGACAGGATGTCGTCGGTGGACAGTGCGACGTGCTGCACGCCCTCGCCCGGATGGTCGGGCAGATACGCATGCATCAGCTCGGTGCGCCGCGTGCCTTCCTCGTAGACCGGAATCCGCACCGCGCCGCACGGCGACACCATCACGCGCGATTCCTCCGACACATGCCAGTGCGCGTCGATTTCGTGGATCTCGCGAAAATGCAGCAGGTCGTGGTAGAAATCCAGCCACTCCTGCATGCGCCCCGCGCCGATGGTTTGCGTGAAATGGTCGACCTGCAGCAGGCCGGTGCCCACGCAATCGAGATCGGTGTGCGCGGTCGCAATGTCGATCGGCCGGAAATCGATGTCGAAGATCGAAATATCGCCGACGCCGCCGCGCTGGCCGTCCCGCCCGCGCCAGCGGTCGACGAAATAGAGGTGCGAATCGCCGATGCCCTGGATCGCCGGAATCTTCAGCTCGCCGACGCCGACCCGCTCGCCCTCGAACGCCCACGCGCCGAGCTCGATCGCCCGCTCGAACGCGCGGCGTGCGCTGGCCACGCGCAGCCCGATCGCGCAGACGCCCATCCCGTATTCCTCCGCATAGCGCGCGGCGAACGAATCGGGCTCGGCGTTGATCAGGAAATGCATCTGCCCTTGCCGGTACAGCGTGACGTTCTTGCTGACATGCCGCGCGATCGCCTTGAACCCGAGCTGCTCGAAGCGCTGCGCGAGCGCTTCCGGCACGGGCGCCGCGAATTCGACGAATTCGAGGCCGGCCATCCCGAGCGGATTGGCGGCCGGATCGGCGACGGGCGGCGTATCGCTGGGCAGGGGGTGGGAATTGCCGGGCATTCCAGTCTCCGGGGACATACGGTCGATGGGGATGGCGCCCGTTGCGTGCGGCAAGCCCGGCCGGTGTGGCGACCGGGCAACCGCCCCGAACGGGCGAGATTTCGATGCTGCAGATTTTAACCAGATCGTTCACGGCGGCACACCCTGGCCGAACGGGATATCGGCGCACCGCCTAGTGCAAACCCGGAAAGCGTTCGATAATCGCACGATCTTGAACGATAATCGCGCGCTTTATCCGATTGGCCAATTGCCGTCGTGCGGCGTGCGCCCTATTCTCCGTTCACTCATCGACTTCAATGCAGCATCGGACGCGGCGCCGCCACGATTCCATGATGCGCCGTGCCAGGAGACACCGCCATGACCCCATCCTTCGACACCCTCGACGCCGCCGCCGGCGCCCGCGTGCGCAGCCAGGCCCGCAAGGCCGCGATCGGCAGCTTCGTCGGCGCTGTCGTCGACTGGTACGACTTCCTGCTGTACGGGATCGTCGCCGCACTGGTATTCAATTCCGAGTTCTTCCCGAAAGTCAGCCCGACGATGGGCACGCTCGCGGCGTTCGCGACGTTCGGGGTCGGCTTCCTGTTCCGGCCGCTCGGCGGCGTCGTGTTCGGCCACTACGGCGACCGGCTCGGCCGCAAGCGGATGCTCGTGCTGACCGTGATGCTGATGGGGCTGTCGACGGTCGCGATCGGCCTGCTGCCGGCGTTCTCGACGATCGGCTGGTGGGCGCCCGTGCTGCTGGTGCTGATGCGCGCGGTCCAGGGTTTCGCGGTCGGCGGCGAATGGGGCGGCGCGGCGCTGATGGCCGTCGAGAGCGCGCCGAAGCAAAAGAAGGCGTTCTACAGCAGCGGCGTGCAGGTCGGCTACGGCGTCGGCCTCGTGCTGGCCACGGGCATCGTGTCGATCCTGAGCCACACGCTCGGCGAGGCCGCGTTCAAGTCGTGGGGCTGGCGCCTGCCGTTCGTGTTCAGCATCGTGCTGGTGCTGATCGGGCTGTGGGTACGCAAGAACATGGACGAGTCGCAAGAGTTCGTCGAGAAGGTCGAGCATGGCAACCACAAGCTCCGCCTGCCGGTGCTGGAAGCGCTGACGCGCCATCCGAAGGCGTTCCTGCTGATCATCGCGCTGCGGCTCGCCGAACTGTTCACGATGTATATCGTCACCGCGTTCGCGCTCAGCTATTCGACCACGAACCTCGGCATGTCGCGCGACCTGTTCCTGAACATCGGCCTGCTGGTCGGCGCGGTGAGCTGCGTGACGATCCCGTGCTTCGCATGGTTGGCCGACCGCTACGGCCTGCGCCGCATCTACCTGATCGGCGCGCTGATCGGCGTCGCGTCCGCGGTGCCGTTCTTCATCGCGCTGGAGGCGCGGTCGATCGCGTGGATCGTGATCTTCTCGATCCTGCTCGCGAACGCCGCGCACGACATGGTCGTGAGCGTCCAGCAGCCGCTCTTCACCGAGTTGTTCGGCGCCGAGTACCGCTATAGCGGCGCGGGCGTCGGCTACCAGTTCGCGAGTGTCGTCGGCGGCGGGTTCACGCCGTTCATCGCGGTCGGCCTCGTCAGCGTGGCCGGCGGCTCGTGGCACCTCGTCGCCAGCTATCTCGCGGTGGGCTGCCTGATCTCGCTGGTGGTCGCCGCGCGGATGCGGGCGGCGCAGTGACAGCCTGACCGGATGGCCGGCCCGACCCGCGGCCGGCCATTTCTCCACGCCGGCCGGCAGCTGGCCCGCTGCCTCGCAGGCGCGACGTCAAACACTGTCAGTTACGCACGCCGATCCCCCTTTTCCCCTTTGAACATTCCACGCCGCCCGCCGACCAATGGCATCATATGGGCCTACGTCAGTCACCGATACGCCCCCATATCATGTCGAATCTCATCGTCCACGGCGGCACTCCGCTGCGCGGGGACATCAAGCCGTCCGCGAACAAGAACGCCGTCCTGCCGATTCTGTGTGCCACCCTGTTGACCGATCAGCCGTTGCGCCTCGTCGGCGTGCCGGACATCACCGACGTACGCAAGATCCTCGACATCTTCCGCACGCTCGGTAGCGACGTGTCGGTCGATTTCACGACGGGCTTGCTCGAACTCCACCATCGCAACACGAAGTTCGATCCGGCCGTCCACCGGCTGCCCGAGGCGATGCGCTCGTCGATCATGCTGATTCCGCCGCTGCTCGCGCGCTTCGGCGTCGCGCGCCTCGAGAACGACGTGAAAGGCTGCACGCTCGGCGTGCGCGAGATCGATCCGCACGTCGAGGTGTTCGAGCGCTTCGGCGCGCACATCGAGCGCACGCCCGATTCGCTGATCGTCCGCGCCGACGGCCCGCTGACGGCCAACGATCACTGGCTCGACTACGCGTCGGTGACGACCACCGAGAACTTCGCGCTGTGCGCAACGACCGCGAGCGGCACGTCGACGCTGATGAACGCGGCGTCCGAGCCGCACGTGCAGGAGTTCTGCCAGTTCCTCGCGATGATCGGCGTCGCGATCGAGGGCATCGGCACGTCGCGGCTCTGCGTGACGGGCGGCGGCAAGCTCGGCGGCGGCGAGTTCCGCTTCGCCGAGGATTTTCACGAAATCGCGACGTTCCTCGCGCTCGGCGCGATCACCGGCGGCGACATCACGGTGCGCAACTCGTCGCCCGAGCACTTCCCGCTGATCGACCGCACGTTCGCGAAGTTCGGCGTGACCGTCACGCATCGCGATGGCTGGTCGCGCGCGGAACGCGACGGCCCGCTGCGCGTGCGCCGGCCGTTCACGCAGAACATCCTGACCAAGGTCGAAGCCGCGCCGTGGCCGTACCTGCCGGTCGACCTGCTGCCGATCTTCATCGCGCTCGGCGTGCGTGCGGAAGGCAGCGCGATGTTCTGGAACAAGGTCTACGACGGCGCGCTCGGCTGGTCCGGCGAACTGTCGAAGTTCGGCGCGCACGTGCTGCTGTCCGATCCGCACCGGCTGATCACGTTCGGCGGGCTGCAACTGACGCCGGCACGCGTCGAGAGCCCGTACATCATCCGCGTCGCGATCGCGCTGCTGATGGTGGCCGCGAGCATCGAAGGCCGCTCGGAAATCATGAACGCGCTGCCGATCCGCCGCGCGCATCCGCATTTCGTCGAGAACCTGCGCTCGGTCGGCGCGAACGTCGAGTGGACGAGCAGCGAGTAAGGCCGCTCCGGCGGGCGCGGCTCGCGTGACGTCGGCGCCGCGTCCGTCTCCCCCCTTCCTGGGCCGGCGCGTCGGCAGACAGCCCGGCAACCGGCGCATCTTGAAGGTGAAGGATCGCCGCTTCGCTTCCAGGCGTTACTCCCCTCCCCGCACTCGACGTCGCCCGCACTGATCCCGGCGCGCCGCCAGGGGGCCGCCGGTAGCGCGCCCGGAATTCTCGACGTTCAGGCAAACGGATTTCGCAGCACCGGGCCGCCATCCACGCGAAGGCCATCGTGCATGTCCTCGGTGTACAGGTAGTCGCAGCCCTCGTACGACGCGGCGGCAACGATGCACGCGTCATAGAAGGACAAGCCATGCCACTCCGCCAGCCTTCGCGTCGATTTGCGCGATAATCGCCCACTCCCGCGCGATCACCGCGCATGACGCCGCCGCGCCACGACGATGAAAAAGCCCGAACTCGACCGACGCGACTGGATTGCCGGCCTCGAAAAAGGCCTGATGATCCTGGAAGCATTCGACAGCCAGCATGCACGCATGACGCCCACGCAAGCCGCCGCGCGCACCGGCCTCACGCGCACGGCCGCGCGGCGCTACCTGCTGACGCTCGAATCGCTCGGCTACGTCTATACCGACGGCAAGCTGTACGGCCTCACGCCGCGCGTGCTGCGGGTCGGCTGGTCGTACTTCGATTCGGCGCGCCTGCCGCGCACGGTCCAGCCCTATCTGCAGCAACTGAGCGCGTCGCTGAACGAATCGGCGTATGTGAGCGTGCTCGACGGATGGGAGCTCGTGTTCATCGCGCGCAACGGCGTGTCGCGCGTGATGACGACCGGCTTCGTGCTCGGCGCGCGCGTGCCGGCGCCGCTCACGTCGCCGGGCGTCGTGCTGCTCGCCCATCATCCCGATCGCGAGGCCGTGCGCGCGTGGCTCGACGACACCGAACTGCCGCCGTTCACGCCGCACACGATCACCAACAAGGCGCGGCTGCTCGAACAGGTCGACCACGCGCGCGACGCGGGTTTCGCGGCGATCGAACAGCAATTGCAGGTCGGCGTGCGCGGGCTCGCGGTGCCGCTGAAGAACCGTCACGGTGAAGTGGTCGCCGCGCTGAGCACGAACATGCCGATCGGCACGGAGACGACCGACGCCGCCGTGCGGCGCGTGCTGCCGCACCTGCAGGAAACCGCGCTCGCGATGCTCAACGTGCTGTAGTGTCCCGCCGGCCCGGAACGGGCTCGACTACGCTTGCTGCACCGCTACATTGCTACGCGACGGATAACACCCTGCGCCGAAACCGGCGGTCCTCCCGCCGGGCGGTTTCCCGTCACCCGATCCGCCACCAGCGCGGCAACAAGTCCCGCACTTCCCGCCGCCGATAACGATCATCGATCAGATGCACGACACCTTCGTCGTGCTCGGTGCGGATCACCCGCCCGGCCGCCTGCACGACCTTCTGCAACCCCGGATACAGGTACATGTAGTCGTAGCCGTTGCCGAAGCGCGCGTCCATCGCGCGCCGCATCTGCTCGTTGACGTCGTTGACCTGCGGCAAGCCGAGCGTCGCGATGAATGCGCCGATCAGCCGCTCGCCGACCAGGTCCACGCCCTCCGAGAACGCGCCGCCCAGCACCGCGAAGCCGACGCCGCGCCCGCCCGCATCGAAGCGCGCGAGAAACGCGTCGCGCTCGCTTTCGGCCATGCCGGGCGCCTGCGCCCACACGGGCACGTCCGGATGGCGCGTCTGTATCAGCGCGACCACGCGCCCCAGGTAGTCGAAGCTGCTCAGGAACCCGAGGTAGTTGCCGGGCCGCGTCGCGTATTGCGCGGCGATCAGGTCCGCGATCGGTTCGAGCGATCGGTCGCGGTCGCGCCAGCGCGTCGACACGTGGCTCGCGACGCGCACCGTCAGTTGCTCGGCGCGGAACGGCCCGTCGACGTCGAGCCAGCCCGTATCGCCCGGCAACCCGAGCGTGTCGCGGTAGAAATTGAACGGGCTCAGCGTGCCCGAGAACAGCACGGTCGTGCGCGCGGCTTCGTAGCGTGGCGCAAGAAAGCCGGCCGGGATCACGTTGCGTACGCACAACGTCGACTGGACGTGGCGCCGGCGGCCGGCCGGCGCAACGCCGTCGAGCGCCGGCTGGCGCGGCATCGGTTCGCCGTGCAGCGTCGCATCGAAGATCGACGCGCTGTCGAACGCGTCGGCGAGCACGCCGAACTGGATCGCCTCGAAATGAAAACGCAGCAGCGCATCGCCGTTCGCGCGCGGCGCGTCGGTCAGGTGTTCGCCGATCGCCGCGACGAGGTTCTGCACGGCCGACACGATCGGGCCCGGAATCGCCGGGTACGCCGCATAGCGCTCGGCCTGCGCGCGATTGACCGTGCCCCACGCGCGGGCGAGCCGGTCGAACGCCTTGCGCAGCGCTGCGGGCGCGGCTTCGCGCGCGGCCGCGAACGCGAACGGATCGAGCGATGCGCTGTACATCTTGCGCGCGCGGTCGAGCAGGTTGTGCGCTTCGTCGACGAGCACGCCGACGCGCCACTGGTTCTGCTGCGCGAGCGTGTGCAGCATTGCGCTGCCGTCGTAGTAGTAGTTGTAGTCGCCGATCATCATGTCCGACCAGCGCGCGAGCTCCTGCGCGAGGTAGTACGGGCAGACGTCGTGCGCGAGCGCCGCCGCGCGCACCGTGTCGCGATCGAGCAGCCCGGCGCCGATTGCCGCGTCGCGCGCGGCCGGCAGCCGGTCGTAGAAACCTTGCGCGAGCGGGCACGAATCGCCGTGGCACGCGCTGTCCGGATGCTCGCACGCCTTGTCGCGCGCAACGAGTTCCAGCACGCGCAGCGGCAGCGCGGCCGTGCCAGCGCCGAGCGTCGTCGCTGCTTCGAGCGCGAGCGCGCGGCCGGGCGTTTTTGCGGTCAGGAAGAACACATGATCGAGCTCGCCCTCGCCGCATGCCTTCAGCAGCGGGAACACGGTGCCGAGCGTCTTGCCGATGCCGGTCGGCGCCTGCGCCATCAGGCAGTGCTCGTCGCGCGCCGCGCGATAGACGGCGACCGCCAGCTCGCGCTGGCCGCTGCGGAATTGCCCATGCGGAAACGCGAGCGCGCGCAGCGCCGCATCGCGCGCCGCACGATGGGCCGTCTCGCGCTCGGCCCAGCCGACGAAGCATGCGCATTGCTCGGCGAAGAACGCCGCGAGCGTGCTCGCGTCCAGCGTTTCCGTCAGCATGGTTTCGCGCTCGGACACGATGTCGAAATACACGAGCGCGACGTCGATTTCCGCGAGGCCGCGCGCGTCGCACATCAGGTGCGCATAGACCTTCGCCTGCGCCCAGTGCAATGCGCGGTGGTTGGCCGGCATCGCGTCGAGGCTGCCGCGGTAGGTCTTGATTTCCTCGAGGCGGTTCGCCACGGGGTCGTAGCCGTCCGCGCGGCCGCGCACGGTGAGCGTGCCCCACGTGCCCGTCAGCGCGATCTCGGTTTCGTAGCGCGCGCCGCGGTTCGACGTGACCGCGCCGTGGCCGGCGATGCCTTCGAGCGCGGTCGGCGCGGGCGTGAAGCGCAAGTCGAGATCGCCGCGCCGAGCGGTGAACTCGCACATCGCCCGCACCGCGACGACGTAGCTCATGCGGACAGCCCTGCCGCTTCGGCGTGCGCGACGCCCGCACCGGCCCACTCGACATCGACGACGCGCACCGGAATGCCGTGCGCGACGCAGTACGCGAGCCAGCGCGTCTGGTTGTCCTGCAGCCGGTCGCCGGGGCCTTTCACCTCGATCAGCTCGTAGCGGCGCTCGCCGGGCCAGAAACGGACGAGATCGGGCAGCCCCGAGCGGTTGCTGCGGATATCCGCGAGCAGGCGCGCGAACCACAGCCGCAAGTGCTCGGGCGGCAGGCACGCGAGCGCCTCGTCGAGCAGATCGTCGCTCAGCACCCCCCAGAACACGAACGGCGACTGCAACCCCGCCTTCGTCGCGAAATGCCGGCGGATCGTGTCGCGGTACGCGCCCGAATCGAGCTGCGCGAAGCACGCGGCGAACGCGTCCGCGCGGCGCGCGGCGAAATCGGGCGCGTGCAGGTCGGCCGGGCCGCGCTGGAACGGGTGGAAGAACGCGCCGGGCACGGCCGCGAACACGGGCTCCCAGCACAGCAGCCCGAACAGCGAATTGATCAGTGTGTTTTCGACGTAATGGACCGGCGAAGCCGGCTGCGCGAGATGGTCGCGCACCGCGAATTCGACGCTGACGAACGCGTCGGGACGCGTGATCACGAGCGTCTCGCGCGGCACGTCCGCCGCGGCGGACGCGCGTTCGACGCGCTGGCCGAGGCGGCGCTGCAGGCGCGGCAGCATGCGTTCGACGCGCTGGCGCTCCTCGTCGCTCTCAAAGCCGCCGCGCGCATCGAGCGCCAGCGCGAGCGCGTCGTCGTCGCGCCCGCAGCGCTCGAGCACGCGGATGCGCCGATGGCGGCTGCCGGGCCATGCGCTGCGCGCGTACGCATCGAGCGCGGCGGCCCAGTCGGCCCGACGCTCGCACGTCTGCCCGAGCGCGAACAGCAGCTTCGCACGACGCGTCGCGAGCCACGGCTGCGCGCAGCCCACCGCGTCGATCGCGCGCATCAGGTCGTCGAACGGCAGATCGTCGGGCCACGCGTCGAGCGCATCGCGGCACATGTGCAGCGCGAGATACGCGTCGACGTCGCCGCGCTGCTGGAACGCGCGCGACAACGGCGCGATCGGCACGCTTTCGTACTGGAACACACCGAGATCGGCGAGCACGAACTCGCTCCAGTCCTGATACAGATTGCCGAAGAACATCAGGCGCAACCGGTCGCACAGCGCGCCGACCGTCACGCGCAGTACACGGTCGCCGGCCTGCGCGCACCATGCGTCGAGCGGTTGCGCGACGTCGTGCCCGGGCCGCAGCCGGTCGAGCCATTCGGGCTTGCGCTCGCCCGCATGCGCGGAGAGCGACGGGAAGATGCGCAGCAGATCGGCCTTGGTCGACAGCGCGAACAGCTCGTCGAGCGTCAGTGCGGGCGCCGGATCGACCCAGCCGAGCTCGACGAGCGGCGCGGTCGCGTCGAGCGCGCAGCCGATTTCGTCGTACACGAGCTTGCTCGCGCGGAAGTCGGACCCGCTGCGCATCAGCATCCGCACGAGGAGCGCGCGCGACGCCTGCGGCAGCGTCGCGAAATGCCGGACGAACGCGTGCTCGTGCGCGTCGAACAAGTCGTCATAACGCTCGCCGAGCCAGGCCAGCGCGCGTTCGAAATTGGTCAGGTAGTAAAACGCCGGGGGCGTCGGCGAAGCAGGCGTCACGGGGATTGATCACTGTACGTTTGTACAGGTCGGAATCATATCAAATGTGACGGGAAATGCCGTACGCCGCATCTGCTTTCTGCTGCCCGGCCCCGGTCAGAACTGGTAATTCACCGACATGTCGAACACGCCGTTGGTCGACTGCTGCGTGATCGGGCTGCGCGCCGCGCGGCCGACGAGCTGCTCGATCGCGCCGTCCATCGTGACGAACCAGTGCTTGTTCACGAACCAGACCATCGTCACGCCCACGCCAGCCGACTTGATCCCCGCGCCCGACGAATAGGCCGGCAGCCCCGAGCGCGCGGCGGCGCCCTGGCTCACGCCGAACCAGCTGTTCATGTAGCGCGAGTCGGCGAACGACACGGTCGGCCCGGCGAACCAGAAGAAGTTTTCGTTGCTGCCCGGCATCGGCATGTACGCGGAGAAATCGCCGGTCCAGCCGTTCGAGCCGCCGATGCTGCGCCGGATATCCGCGCGCAGCACGAGCGGGAAGTCCTTCGAGATCACGTAATCGGCAGCCAGCTTCATGACGGGCGCCCCGTTGATGTTGTCGAGGCCGTTCAGGTGCTCGCGATCGTCGGCCGAGCGGCGCCCGAGGTCGTAACCGACCGACAGGCTCACGCGCCAGTTCGGCCCGCGCAGCACGTTCGCGCCCAGGCCCTCGCCCGTCGACAGGAAGAACAGGTCGCGATAGCGGATGTCGAGATTCGGGCCGCCCAGCACGCGATAGCGGTCGGAGCCCGCATAGCGCGGCTGCAGCGTCATCGCGGCGCCGACGCTGACCTGCCAGGTGGAGATGTTCGGATCGTACAGTTTCTCGAGCGGCACGCCCGCCGAGTATTGCCATTCGCCGAGCGGCGAAGGCGTCTGGGCCGACGCGTCGCGGGCGCCGGCCGCGGTGAGCGCCGCGCATGCCGACAGGCCGGATACGAGCCGGCGTGCGCCGGGTGACAGCAACGGGCGAGCAACAGTCATCGAGGCGGTCTCCGTCGGTTGCGCAAAACAAACCTGAGGGAAAGCGCGTCGCGCCTCTTTGGCTGCAGCGGCTGGCAGCCTGCGGCGCGAACGTAGCGTGCGCTGAATTAACGGACATCCTACGCGACGCGCGCGCAGACGCAAAGCGCCCGCTGCACGCGGGCACTTTGCCGCACTACGGAACGGATGGGCGAAGCGTTGCGGAATCAGAAACGCTCGACGTGATAGTCGCCGGCCAGCGCGGCCGGGCTGCGCGTCGACATCATCCGCGAGAAGCCGTCGGCGAGCCGTCCGAGCGCAAGCTGTTTCTGGCTGGCGTCCCAGTGCGTATAGGTGTCGTATGCAGCATCGTCGAACGACACGGTGACGGCGACCGGGCGGCCGCTGGCGCGAAAGCCGATCTGCAGCACGCCGCCCGGCAATTCCTCGATGTGATAGCGCAGCGAGCGCGATTCGAAATAGCGGCCCAGCACCTGAGCGATCGCGCGCTTGTCTGGCGATTGCACGTGAATGTCCACGAGGGTCCTCCTTTCAGTGTTCGCGTGGCCAGTTGCGGCGCACCGCTTCCGCCCGGCATCCGAATCGGCGGCGGGTGCGACGGCGGGTCACCCTGCGGCAGCCCGTCGGGCACCGGCGGATCGACGGGATCGTCGTGTTCGGGCGGCGTCGGGTCCGGGTCGACGTCGGGCGTCGGTTCGGGGCGGTGCAGCGTGGATGGCGTTTTCATGTCACTCCTGCGCGCGGCGCGCGCATCTCGATGGCGCTGCGACCGCGCGCAAGCGGCATACCCGCAACCGGACAATGCACGTTGCCCGATCCGCGCGGACGCTGTGCGGTCAGTCGTCGTAGGCCGCCATCACCAGCCACATCGTCCGTCCGTCCGTAGTCAGCCGCACCGCGAGCGCGAACGGATCGGACGGCGCGCATTGCGCGACGAGCGCCTGCTGCGCACGCTCGGGGCCGTCGTAGACGGTGTCGTTCAGTTCGCGCACCTCGTCCTTGCCGTCGAACATGCGCCGCTCGGGCCGATAGACCAGCGATTCATGCTTCCATGTGTCGAAACGCTCGCGCACGTGGCCGAAATCGCCACCGCATACGTTCGCGTCGTAACGTATCCTTTCCTTGGATGCAGTCATCACGGTGCCCTCTCGTCCACGCCGACGGCGCGCCGCTCATGCGCCGCGCACCCGTCCGGTTTCCCCGGCGCGCAAGCGTCGTGCCGTCGGCACCGCATAGGCATGGCGCTTGCGCCTGCATCAACGACCAAGGAGGTTCGACCATGACCGCTCACATTACCGGCCGCCACGATGCCGTGTCACCGGCTGCCGGACTGCTCTGGCTCTCCACGTCGCGCCCGCCGTCCAAAGACAAGACGGAGGAGCGCATCGACGAAGGGCTCGAGGAGACGTTTCCGGCCAGCGACCCGCCCGCCGTCGGCGGCGCGACCCGCATCGACCCTGCCAAGCCGTCCGGCAAGCACGAACGTCGCGCGCCGCACGTCCCTTCCCCGCCCCGCGATCACGGCTGACGGCGGCACCCGGCGCGCGGCGGCGCATCGCGCGCCGGGGTAATCAGGAGTGATCTGATGAAACTCATTGAACGCAGATGGCATGAAATCAGCGGCGCCGCCGGCGTCGCTGCGCTGGCGGCAATCGAGAGCGCAGTCGTGCTGGCGATCGTCGCGATGACGGGCATCGGCCACTGACATCCCGCACGGCCCGTCCGCGGCAGCCGCCGTGGAAGATATACAAGCGGGCTGGCAAATTTCTCCGTCGCCCGGCCATCGAGGCCCGGCGTGCGCGGCTCGCGCGCGGCACGCCATCTGCTCCCGAATCGTCTGGCTCACGAAGGAGGCGTTCATGTATCGCGTCAACGAAATCATGTCGCGCGACGTGGTGTGCGTCGCGCCGACCGACACGATTCGCCATGCGGCCGAACTGATGCAGCGCTTCGATATCGGTGTGCTGCCCGTTTGCGACGGCACCGAACTCGTCGCGATCGTGACCGATCGAGACCTTGCGGTGCGGGCGCTGTCGCACGGCCATTCGTTCGATACGCCCGTACAGGCGGTTGCGTCCACGCCAGTGCAGTGGTGCGTCGAAGACGACGGCGTCGGCGACGTCCAGCAGCGAATGGCCGACGTGCAGTTGCATCGATTGCCGGTGCTCGACCGCAACCTGCGGCTGGTCGGCATCGTGTCGCTCGGCGACATCGCGACGCGCGCGGGCGGCCCCGAGCGCGACGAGCTGGCCAATACGCTCGAGGACGTGTCGCTGCCGCGCCGGCGCTGACCGGCGCCCGCTCATTCCGCGTGGCCCGCCCGGGTGCCGCTTCGACCAGGAGGTTTTCGATGAGAACGGACAGACCGTCGCGCGACGAGGCGCGCATTGTCGGCGGCAATCGCCGCGCGGCCGGCCGCGGGCCGGGGCCCGACGTGATGGCCGCCCGCACGCTCGAAGGCGATCGCGTGCTGACGATGGACGGCGACGATATCGGCAAGATCGCGGACATCATGCTCGACGTGCGTTCCGGACGGATCGCGTATGCGGTGGTCGCGTCGGACGGTGTGCCCGGGATCGGCGACAAGCTGCTCGCGGTGCCGTGGAACGTGCTCGCGCTCGACGTCGAGCGCAAATGTTTCGTGCTGCCCGTTGCCACCGAACATGTGCGCGAAGCGCCCGGCTTCGACAGAAACCGCTGGCCGGCGATGGCCGATCCGGCGTGGGCCGAGGCACTGCATGCGTACTACGGCAGTTCGCCGTACTGGCTGATCGAGGAAGGCGAAACGGCGCTCGACTCGCCGCCGTACGAGGCGTCGCCGGGCGGCCCCGAAGACGGCAAGCGGCAGCGTTGAAACCGGCCTCGCTTCAACGCCGTTCAGTGCGCGGCCGCCACCGTCTGCGCGAGTTTCCGTGCGGCGGCCAGATGCGCGTTCAGCGTCTTCAGCGTACTGGCCGCGAATGCGCGAAGCTGCGGGTCGCGGCCGGCACGCGCCTCGGCTTCGTAGATCCGGATCGCCGCCTCCAGCGCGCGCGGGCCCGCCAGCGCGACATAGGCCGTGTCGAACGCATGGCCCTCCCTGGTTCGCAACGTTGTCACCTCCGGATCGACGAGCATCCGCGCCTGGACCGGTACACCCTTTTGCACGCCAAGCCGCTGCAATTCGCCGGTGATGCGGCCGTGATCGTCGACCATCCGGCGCGCGAACGCCTTCACGTCCGGGTTCGACGAGCGGTCGAGCGCGAGCTGGCTTGCCTGCCGTTCCACCTTGCCGATCATCCCGGCCTTGTCGACGAACTCGGCGTCGATGCCGGTCGGACGCTGCGTCATGCCGGCTTCGTCGGCGGTCGGGCCGGGGCGGACGACGCCCGGCTCGACCTGCACCGACGAAGCGGGCGGCGTCTGGGCATGCGAGAACGCGAGCGCCAATGCGCCGGCAGTGGCGGCCAGCGTGAATGCCGCTGGCCGGTGACCGTCCCGGTTCATATGATTCGTTTTCATCCGGACCTCCGGGTCTGGCGACGGAGCGGGCCCGCGCTTGCCCGTGCATCACGTTACTTCCAGCGGATCTGCAGCCCGTCGCGCACTCACGCCGTCGATGTCGTGCGCGACGCGGATCGCCGTCGCGCGCGTTGCCGTTCGTCGGGCAACGCTGCCCGTCAGTTCGGCCACGCGGTGGTGAACCTGCACGTCGATGTCGCCGGGCGCCCGCGGCTACCGGTCGCGTCCTTTCCCGCCATGCGCATCATCCGGCGCGACGTCGACGATCACGCTCGCCAGCGTCGGCATGTCGACCGGCTTGCACAGATACGCGTCGAAGCCGGCGGCCAGCACGCGGTGCCGGTCGGCCTTGCCGGCGTGCGCCGTGACCGCGACGACGGGCAGGTGCCCGCCGCCGCTCGGCAAATGCCGGATGCGGTCGAGCAGCCAGAAACCGTCGCCGTCGGGCATCGCGAGATCCGACAGCACGACGCTCGGCGGATGTCGTTCCACCGCGTCGAGCGCGTCGTGCCCCGACTGCGCGGTCGACACCTGCGCGCCCATCGTTTCGAGCGCCGCGGCGAGGCTCGCGCGCGACGTTGCGTCATCGTCGACGACCAGCACGCGCTGGCCGCCGAGCGCGACCGCGGCAGCCGGGCCCGTCGAGCGCGTCAGGTCCTCGGCCGGATCGTCGGCGTCCCAGCCGGCCGGCAGCATGACTGTCACGGTCGTCCCGCGTCCGGCGCCCGCGCTCGTCGCGACGACTTCGCCGCCGTGCAGTCGCGCGATGTCGCGCACGATCGACAGGCCGAGCCCGAGGCCGCGCTTCGGCGACGCGAACGCAACCTCGGGCCGGCTGAACGTCTCGAACAGGTGCGGCAGGTATTCCGGCGCAATGCCTTGCCCCGTATCGGCCACCGACAGCCGCACGCGTTCGCCCGCACGGGTCAGCGACACGTCGATGCGGCCGCCCGGCGGCGTGAACTTGATCGCGTTCGACAGCAGGTTCGACAGGACCTGGCGCAGGCGTTCGCCGTCCGCTGGAATCACGCAGGTCGGCATCGCGTATGCAGTCGACAGCACGAGCCCGTTCGCCTGCGCCGTCGCGTCGAGTTCACGCGTGGCGTCGCGCACGACCCGCACGAGATCGACCGGCATGCGTTCGAGGCGCAGCCGGCCCGTCGCGAGCGACGACGCGTCGAGCAGGTCGCCGACCATGCGCGACAGCGACCGCGCGCTGCGATCGATCGCGTCGATCGCCTGTTGCGCGAAGCCCTGCCCGTCGACGTTGCGCAGCACCTCGACCCAGCCGTAGATCACGTTCAGCGGCGTGCGCAGTTCGTGCGACACCGTGGCCAGCAACTCGTCCTTCAACCGATTCGACGTGTCGGCCTGCACGCGTGCGTCGCGCGCGCCGCGCAGCGAGCGCAGGTTGCGCCGCTCGCCGAGGCGGCGTTCGCGCGCTTCGCGCAGCGTGATCGACAGGCCCGTGCAGTTGCCCTGGGCATCGACGATCGGCGATGCGGCAAAGGTCGCAGGAAAACGGCCGCCGTCGCGGCGCACGCACAGCACGTCGAGCGGCCCGGCCGGCGCGCGCAGGTGCGCGAACGATGCGGGCACCGGATGCCGCCGCAACCAGCGCGGCGCAATCATCGCGGCGACGTCACGGCCGGTCGCCTGCGCCGCGTCGATCCCGAAGATCCGTCGCGCGGCCGGGTTCCAGCTCGTGATCCGCCGGGCGGCATCGACCCCGACGATCGCATCGGGCGAAGCGTCGACCACACGGCGCAGCAGGCCGTCGTCAGGCGCGCGCGCGGCGGGCGCAGGCTCGCGAGGCGGCGAGCGAGCGTCAGCGTCGTCATCGATTTCGCGCAGACGGTCGTTCGCGAGCAGCGGTTTCACGGCCATCACGAGCACGCACTCGACGAAGCTGATCGCGACGAACGCGCCGGCCTGCGCGAGCAGCGTGGCCAGCGGCGCATCGCGCCACCACAGCGTGCCGATCACGGCCACGCTCGCGGCGGTCGCGGCCAGGCCGCCGCCGAACGACGTCAGCCATGCGGCAGCCGCAACGCCTGCATAGAAAGGCAGCGGTGCAAATGGCGCGTGCTCGCCGACGACGCGAATCGCCCACGCCTGCAGCGCGGACGCCAGCCCGACGGCCAGCACGACCCATGCACCCTGCCGTAACAGTTCACGGGTCAGGGTCTTCATTGCATCCTTGCATCGCGCCGGCTCCCGTCACGCGGCGTCGTGCCGCTTTTCGGCCATCCGGCATGCCGTCGAGCGCGCCGGGCGAGCGTGGTGGTGTACGCAAACGGCATGCCCGATGCGGGCGGAGGATGGCCTGGCGGCGCGTCGTGCCGGCTGTCTATCGGGGATGCGGGGCTGCGGGGCTGCAGCCGATCCGGTGCCGGTCGATGTCGCCGGCCGCTTCGGCGGAATGCGGTCGCAACCGGCTTTTTCATCGGGTTTCTGTAAAAAAGCACCGGTACGACCCTGGATGGCGCAACCGTTCCGCCAGCGCGCGAAAAGACCGATGGACGGATTCTTCCGCCCATGCCGCGCACATTGGAAATTTCTATTCAGCGGCACCTTCCTGGCCGTTTCGCTGTCCATGATAAATATTGCAATGAACGGAACGTGTGATGCCGATTTTCAAAACGGTCCGCTAACGCCGATGAGTGAACCCGCAAACCGGCAGAAGCAGCGCGCAGACGGTCGCCGGCTGTCCGGCCGGTCCTCCGCAATGCGCACACTGCTCGGTCGCATCGAGAAAATCGCTCCGACCCGCGCCTGCGTGATGATTGCCGGCGAAAGCGGGGTCGGCAAGGATATCGTCGCGCGCCGGCTGCACGATCTCAGTGCACGGCGGGACGGCCCGTTCGTGCCCGTGAACTGCGGCGCGATTCCGCCCGACATCGCCGAATCGCAACTGTTCGGGCACGAGAAAGGTAGTTTCACCGGCGCGATCGCGCAACGGGAAGGCTTCTTCGAAGCCGCGCGCGGCGGCACGCTGCTGCTCGACGAGATCGCGGAAATGCCCGCGTCGCTGCAGGTGAAGCTGCTGCGGGCGATCGAGTCGAATGCGATCGTGCGGGTGGGCGGCGCCGAGCCGATTCCGCTCGACGTGCGCATCGTGTCGGCCACGCGCCACAACCCGGCCGAAGCCGTGCGCGACGGCCGGCTGCGCGAGGACCTGTTCTACCGCCTCGCCGCGTTCGCGCTGTACGTGCCGCCGCTGCGCCAGCGCGACGGCGATGTCGAGACGATCGCGCAGGAATTCGTCGACACGCTCAATGCGCGGCACCGCTCGCACAAGCGGCTGACCGACGCGGCAATCGCGGCGCTGCGCGCGTATTCGTGGCCCGGCAACGTGCGCGAGCTGCACAACACGATCGAGCGTGCGTACATCCTGTCGGACGAAGGCATCGACGTCGCGCTGCCGAAGCAGGCGATGCCGCCCGACCGCACGTCGGAGAACGCGATGGCGCTGCCGCTCGGCGCGACGCTGCACCATGCCCAGCAGCGCTTCATCGCGGCGACGCTGCGCTACTTCGACGGCAACAAGCCGCTCGCCGCGAAGGCGCTCGGGATCAGCCTGAAGACGCTCTACAACCGGCTCGCGCTGATGCGCGACAGCGGCCGCTCGTAAGCGGCGCGGCCGCGCATCCCGCCGTCCGCCGTCACGCGACCTTGAACCGCCCGACCGTCGTCGCCAGCGCGTTCGCCTGCGACTGCAGCGCGGTCGCGGCGGCGGTCGACTGTTCGACGAGCGCCGCGTTCTGCTGCACCATTTCGTCGAGCTGCGTGACCGCGCGATTCACTTCCTGGATGCCGCGCGTCTGCTCGTTCGCGGCGTGCGTGATCTCGGAGATGATCGTCGTCACGTTCGACACGTTGGAGACGATCTCGCGCATCGTGTCGCCGGCCTGGCGCACCTGCCCGGACCCGGCCGACACGCTCGCGACCGTCGATTCGACCAGCACCTTCACTTCGCGCGCGGCCTGCGCGCTGCGTTGCGCGAGGCTGCGCACTTCCTGCGCGACGACCGCGAAGCCGCGGCCCTGCTCGCCCGCGCGCGCCGCTTCGACGGCAGCGTTCAGCGCGAGGATGTTGGTCTGGAACGCGATCCCGTCGATCACGCCGATGATGTCGCCGATCCGGCCCGACGCTTCCTCGATCTTTTCCATTGTCGCGACGACGTCCGACACCACCACGCCGCCGTGCGACGCGATCCGCGACGCGGCCGCCGCGCGTTCGTCGGCCTGGCCGGCCGCCGCCGCCGACTGGCCGACGGTCGCCGTGATCTCTTCCATCGATGCGGCCGTTTCCTCGAGGCTCGCCGCCGCTGATTCGGTGCGCGACGACAGGTCCTGGTTGCCCGCCGCGATCTCGTTGGCGGCCGTGCGCACCGATTCGCTCGCGTCGCGAATCTGGCGCATCACGTCGTTCAGCTTGTCGACGAAGCTGTTGAACGAGCGCGCGATGTCGGCGACTTCGTCGCGGCCGTCGGCCGGCAGGCGCTGCGTCAGGTCGCCGGCACCCGAGCCGATCGCGGCCATCGCCTGGCGCACCTGCGACAGGCGGCGGAACGCGGTCGCGGTGATCGCGCCAATGATCAGCGACGCGACGCCGACGATCACGACCAGCGTGATCAGCGACGCGGTCAGCAGCGAGCGCATCCCGGCCGTCGCCTCGGTCTTGTCGAGCAGCACCATCGCGTACCAGTCGGTGCCCGGCACGGGCCGCGCGCGCACCAGCTTCGCGTCGCCGCCGACGCTCACTTCGACGGGCGCGTTCGCGGCCGCGACCGACGCGGCGCTCATCGCGCCGAGCTCGGGCGACACGTCGGCAACCGGCTTCAGCGTGAGCTTCGGGTCCGGATGCGCGACGACGTGGCCGCTGCTGTCGATCAACATCCCGAAGCTCGCCGGCGTCGGGCGGATCGACTTCACGTTGGCGATCACGCTGTCCATCGCGACATCCGCGGCGACGACGCCCTTCAGCGCGCCGTCGCGCAGGATCGGCACCGCGAACGTGACGACCAGGTTGCCCGTGCCGGCATCGACGTAAGGCGGCGTGACGACCGGCTTGCCGGCCTGCGCGGCCTGCTTGTACCACGGGCGACCGGTCGGATCGTAGTCGGGCGGGATGCCGGTCGGGTCGGAGAAGCGGAACGCCTTGTCGGCGTAGCCCGCGTAGACGTTCGTGAAGCCGCCGGCCGTGGCCATCTGCTTGAACACCGGCAGCGGATCGGGTGACAGCGCGGCATCCTGCAGCGACGCGATCATCCGGCTCCGGGTGGCGACCCAGTCGGCGATCCCGACCACGTGGCCGCTCGCGACGGAGGTCAGGTTGCGGTCGATCGCGTCGTCGTTGTACGCGTGCGCGATGAGGTAATTGATCAGCGTGGTGGCGACGAGCGCGAATACGACAATGGCGACGCACGCGGCAAGGATGCGGGCGCGGATGGAC